>DXBC01000160.1 GCA_019116745.1 Candidatus Lachnoclostridium stercorigallinarum | reverse complement strand
AGCGTCATAAAACCGCCCGTAGTCTCCCGTCACCGTCGGCACCTTCTCCTCATGATAAACCCCGTTTTCATCCATATAGATCAGAGTGCCGTACTCCGACGGCTTGTCCTCCCCAAATCCGGGCTGACCGGGCATACAGAACATTTTCAGATGTTCCTCCTGCTTGTCCTTCACTTCCTTTACAAACATGCCCTTCATGCCGTACACCGTGAAAGCCGGACGGGCTTTTACCCGGAAATAGCTGGATTTTACCGTGGCCTTCAGACGGTTTCCGTAGAACAGATCAATATCAAAATAGTCGTTCATCTTCCCCTCGCCCAGAAGCTGCCTCACATCGTACTGCACCCGGTCCGGCACGCCAAAATAGGAGATCACCTGATCCAGAGTGTGGCAGGCGTGGCCGTAGAGGAAACTGTGGAAGGGATGAAATTCTCTTCCCTGAGGCACCTCCGGCCGGTAATAGTCAAAGCTGATCTCAACCTCCGTCACATCCCCGATCCGGCCGCTCTCGATCACCTTCCGGGCCGTCAAAAAATCACTGTCAAACCGCCGGTTCTGGTAGCACTGCATCATCAGTCCTTTTTTCTTTGCCAGGGCAAACAGCTCCTCCGCCTGCTCCTTCGTCTCCGTAAAAGGCTTCTCCGACACGCAGTTCTTCCCTGCCTCCAGCACCCGTTTCGCCAGCGGATAGTGGGTGTCGTGGGGAGTGGAGAGAATCACCACCTGAATCTCCTCGTCCTTTAAAATATCATCTATATCCTCCACATACTGAACTCCGGGAATTTCTTTCCAGGCATCTTTGCTGTGATCCGGCGTGTAGATCTTTTTGATCCGGATCTTATCCTTTCTGGTCAGCACAAAGGGAATGTGGTAGCGGTTTGCGCTCTTCCCGTTTCCAATATAGGCAATCACCATCTGTCTGTTCATAAGCTCCTCCTTTTTCCAAATTACTGTTTTATCACCGGCCGGTCACTGAAAATCTGTAAGGATCCCGTTCTGCCGTCTCCCTTCTTCCAGAATCTCCGCTGCCGCCAGGCTGACGGCCAGCATCCGGTCGTGGCGCTCCCAGTCCTCCGTCTCCATCATCTTCCGGAACTCCACAAATTCATAATAGAGTCGGTGTTCCGGATGTTCCGTCTTATATTCTGCCGTGGTTCCGTCGTTTAAGATCAGCTCAAAGCTCTCCATCTGGTTCACCGGCTTTGTGATCGCAATACAGCCGTTTGTCCCCTGGATGATGCAGCGAACGGGAGCCTTGCAGTCCTTCGCCCCGATGGCGGACAGCTTGAACTTTCCGTAATCCATGGTCATAATGCCGCTGGTATCGATGTCTCTCTCCACGTTGGCCTCATAGCGGATGCTCTCCGGCCGGCCAAACAGCCCCACCGCCGCGTGAATATTGTAAACGTTGATGTCCATAAGCGCCCCGCCGGCCCGCTTCGGGTCAAAAGCCGCCAGCACCTCTCCCCTTTTAAACGCGTCGTACCGGGAAGAATACTGGCTGTAGTTGAAGCTGACGATCCTGATGGGGCCCAGATCCGAAAGATGTTCCTTTAACTGTCCGAAGATAGGCAGATAATGAATGTTCATGGCCTCAAAAATCATCCGGTGATGCTCCTTCGCCGTCTCAATCAGATCCTTTAACTGAGCGGCGTTGGAGGTGATGGGCTTCTCAATGATCACATGCTTGTCATGGAGAAGGGCCTTTTTGGCGAATGCGGCGTGAAGGTGGTTGGGAAGAGCCACGTAAATGGTATCCACATCGCTTTCCAGCAGTTCATCATAGTCCAGAAAATAGCCGTCCAGACCGTGCTCCCGGCACATGGCAGCCGTCTCCTCCTCCGTCTCCTTCGTTCCCAGTACCACCGTATAAGAAAAATTCAGCCTGTCGATGGTCTGCATCAGAGATTTCACAATCTTTCCCGTTCCCAGAATTCCTACTCTCATTTTCCTGCCTCCTGCTCTTTCAGCTCTTCCAGCGCCTTTACGATCAGCTCGTGGTCCTCATAGTGGGCCAGACCGGACACGGCAACCATTCCTCTCATCTCTCCCCCGATGATCAGAGGAAACGCCCCGCCGCAGACGGCATAGGCCGGATCCTCCTTCACGCTCTCATATTCATGAGTTCTCTCGTTGACCTCCCAGATATACATGGAGCTGTGACCAAATTTTTCCACCGTATTCTGCTTCCGGATCAGCCAGGAATCATCCCTTTTCCTATCCATGAGGTACTGAAAAATCAATACTCCATCCACCACGATCCGTATTCCGATCCCCTTTTTTATTTCCCGGTCCGCCATCTTCCGTCCGTACAGCTCCAGGATCTTCATGGCCGTGTTCCAGCCGTCCTCATGGGAAAATTTCTCAAACCGCAGCCGTCTCTCCAAAGCGGCGCTTTCCGGCTCAGGGCATTTCTCCGCCAGCCCATCCGGAGAACCGGCCCGTCCTGCTACTGCTGTCTCTTTCATCACCATCTCTCCGTTCTCTCCTCTCTTCATTATTTCTTCTGACTTCAACCTATCACTGTTTCCCGCCTATTTCAACGAATCTGCCGGATACGAAAAAAAAGTTCAGAACTTTCTCCATTTCCGAGAAAATTACTGAACTTTTTTCACCAAATTATGCAATTTTCCATCGGTGCCGCCGGCCATTCTCCGGCCGCCCGTCTTTTTACTCCCCGCTCTTTGCAAATGCGATCCCGTAAATACAGTTTAAAATGTAGCTGATGGAAGTCTGGGAATAGTAAGTAGCCATTTTTCCGCCATAAGTCTCATAGGATTCTCTGGCTGGAAACCGGATCACCGCGTCATAATCTGTCACCCTGTCCAATGAAGAAATGAGGATTGTCCGGCAGCCCTTTCTCCGAAGCTGCACCTGAAGGCTTTTCTTCAGCAGATTGTGACCGGAGTAGGAAATGACAAGCATCACGTCCTGCCGTCCCGCATTGCGGATGTAGGCGCCCCCTTCCCCATACTGATTGATGATCACCGCCCGCTTTTTCAGCTTGATCAGGCGGTTGGAAAAGGCGATGGCATTGATCATGGAATCTCCCACCGCATGAATATAGATGGTCTCCGCCTCTACCATCCACTGAGCCGCCCGTTCCAGCTCCTTTAACGGTACAGCCTCGTAGCAGGTGCGGATGGTCTCCGTCATCAGATCGGCGATCTGCTTCACAATATCGGAGGTGCTGTCCTTTTTATAAAAAGGGCGGTCCATATTCACCGGAATCTGCTCCCTCTGCCTCCGCTCAATGTCCCGGATCAGCTGAATCTGAAATTCTTTGTACCCTTTCATCCCGATCTTGCGGCACATGCGGATGATAGCGGCATTGGACGAGTAGGTAGCGGACGCCAGGCCGGAGATGGTCATCTCCCCCATCTCATCCTTATGTTCCAGAACATAAGAAGCGATCTTTTTTTCCACATAGGTGAAACCTTCCATGACCTCCAGCTGTTCCAGCACTGTCATCCTATTTCCTCCTTCTTTTGTCCGTTCTTTGCGGACATTTCCTCTGAAATAGTTTTTCTGTACTCTCTTGGCGTACATTTATAAAAGCGTTTAAACATCATGGAAAAACTGCCGGGACTGTCAAACCCGCAGAGAGCCGCAGTCTCCCCGATGCTTCTCCACGGCTCCGCCGCAAGAATGCGCGCTCCTTCCATAACCCGGTACCGCAGCAGATACTGTTTCGGAGAAACCTGCAGCGTCCTCTGAAAGCACCGCAGACACTCACGGGCGCCGATATCCGCCGCTCCCGCAATGTCTGCCAGACTGAGCTCTTCGGAAAAATTGCTGTGAATGTATTCCAGCATTTCCCTGATGCGCAGGCTGTCCCTCCCCTGTCCGCCGGCATTCTCCCGTTCCATGGTTTCCTCATACTGCTGATACAAAAAGAAGCAGAGCCTGGACAACTCTTCCCTCACATGAAACTCAAATCCTGCCGGTTCATGAGCCATGGCTTCAAAGGCCTGAAGAAACCAGCCGTTCGCTTCCTGCTGTTCCTGCTTTTTCAAAACGCAGGCTCTGAACACGTCCGTTTTCATGAGAGGAGACAGATAGCGCTCTGAAAACACAGAATTTTTGCCTCCAGCCACCAGATCCCCGTGAAAGACAAGGGACTGCAGCTCACATTTCGGCTCCGGCACTGCGCTGTGGAGAACGCCGGAATTGATTACCACCAGATCTCCCTCTCCCAGAGTCAGCCGTTTTCCCGGAATCTGCAGACTCATGACGCCGCTTTTGACCCGGGCAACCTCCAGTTCCTCATGCCAGTGCCAGGAAACCGCCTGTTTTTCCCCTTCTCCGTACCGGTCCTGGTAGGCCGCGCAGGGAAAAGCCGCCGTGCCGTGAGATTTTAACTCCCGCGCCCTCTGATCCAGATTTAAGCCACATTTCTGCAAAGCCATGAAATCACCTCAGAAAGTCGTTTTTTTTATATTATAGGTCTAAATTCCGGTTGTTTCCACCTGTATTTGGCGATATTCTTATTTTATCAACAGATTTTGGGAGGAATATTTATGAAGATTGAGCATATTGCGATGTATGTAAACGATTTGACAAAGGCAAAAGACTTTTTTATCCGCTACTTCGGCGCATCCTGCGGAGAGGAATACCATAACAAAACCACCGGTTTCCGCTCCTTTTTTCTCACCTTCGACGACGGAGCCCGGCTGGAAATCATGAATCGTCCGGCTGCGGAGGACCCGGAAAAGCCTCTGGCCAGAACCGGCTACATTCACATCGCCTTCAGCGTGGGAAGCCGGGAAGAAGTGGACCGCCTGACAGCTGCAATGCGGGAAGACGGCTGGAATGTGGTCAGCGGTCCCCGCATCACAGGCGACGGCTATTATGAAAGCTGCATCATCGGGATTGAGGGGAATCAGATTGAGATCACCGTCTGATCTGATTCAGCCTGCCTCTTCCTTTTCTGTCAGTTCAAAAGACTGCGGTCTGTTCAGGTCATCTTTTAACAGCCGGTAAACGGCAGCCGCAATGGGAACTCCCAGCAGCATTCCGGCAACTCCCAGAATACCGCCGCCGATGGTCACAGCCGCCAGCACCCATATGGCAGGCAGTCCCAGAGAAGATCCCACAACCCTGGGATAGATCAGATTTCCTTCCACCTGCTGCAAAATAACAAGGAAAACGATGAAAATCAGCGCTTTCGACGGAGATACGGAAAAGATCATCAGTGCTCCTACTGCGCCTCCAATATACGCCCCGGCCACGGGAATCAGCGCCGTGAAGGCGATGAGAGTACCTACCATCGTCCCATAGGGCAGCCGCAGCGCCGTCATTCCCAGGGTGCAGAGCGTTCCCAGAATGACCGCCTCCAGACACTGACCCACAATATAGCTTCGGAAGCTGTCGTTCAGCACTCCGAGGACATACAGCGCCTTCCTGTTCCAGGACGGACGCAGATACCGGCTCATCAGACGTCGGCCCTGCCCGGCAAGCCTGTCTTTGCCCAGCAGCAGGTAAATGGAAAAAATAACGCCCACCAGCATGGCAACAACGCTTGAAAAAAATGAGGATGCCGCGCTGATCAATATATTAACCACCCTTCCGGCTCCGGTCGTCACCAGATTCAGCATCTGGCCGGCTCTGGACTGCCAGTCAATTCCATTCAGAGCCTCAGCCAGATTTTCGGGAAGAACATGGGCCTGTATCAGCACATCCACAATGGCTTCCATGACCTTCGGCAGCGCGGAAATAATCACGCCGACGCAGGAAATCAGTTCCGGGACAATCAGATTGATAACCAGAATCACAATAACAATCAACGTCAGAAATGCCGCCGCCATGCAGACCGGCCTGCGGCTCTTCGCCGCAATCCCCACCTGAGCCTTCGGAAAATAGTGCCCTTCGTAAAATCCCATGAGAATATTGACAAAATAAGCCACCACACATCCGATGATCAGCGGAGAAGCCGCATTCAGCGCCGCCAGAAACAGGTTTGCCGCATCCGGCCAGTACCGTATGCACAAATACAGGAGAAATGCGCTGACTCCCACTTTAAAACAGGTTTTCCACTCCAGTTTCATATCTTTTTTTCACCCTCTATCTTCTCTCTCCTCTGCGTTTTCCTCTTCACCGCTGCAGCGTGTCAAAAGCGCCACGACCTCACAGTTCCCTGTCCCCGGAAACATATCCACGCAGCAGGCCTTCACCATCCGGTAGCCTCTCTCCTGCAGGGTCACCAGATCCCTCTGCAGACTGGTGGGCTTGCAGGAGACATAGACCATCCGCTCCACTCCGAAATCAATGATCTGGTTCAGGGCTTTTGGATGGACGCCGTCCCGGGGCGGATCCAGCACAATCAGATCCGGCTTGTCCTTCAGGCCTCCCACCACTTTCAGCACGTCTCCGGCAATGAACTCACAGTTGGAGAGGCCGTTTCTGGCGGCGTTTTCTCTGGCGGCCTCCACTGCCTCTTCCACAATCTCCACACCCACCACTTTCTCCGCCACGGGAGCCAGGATCTGAGCGATGGTTCCGGTGCCGCTGTACAGGTCAAATACCACCTGACCGGCAGTATCTCCTATGTAGTCCCGCACCTTGCCGTAAAGTACCTCCGCCCCCAGAGAATTGGTCTGGAAGAAAGAAAACGGAGAAATCTTAAACCGAAGCCCAAGCAGTTCCTCATAGAAAAAGTCCTGGCCAAAAAGCACCTCCGTCTCATCCGACTGAACCACATCCGCCAGACTGTCGTTTTTCACATGGAGAATTCCGGCCAGCTTTCCTTCCAGGGGAAGGCCCTGTATCAGCTCCTTCCAGCCTTCCAGCACACGGCGCTCCGCCAGAGTGCCTTTCCCGGCCAGCTCATCCTCCCCGCAGCCTTCCCCTTCCCCGGGCGCTGCCCAGCCCGTCTGGGCGGTGGTCACCAGCGCCACCAGGATTTCTCCCGTTTTTACCGCCCGGCGCACCAGGAGATGGCGCAGATATCCTTCATGGCGCAGCTTCTTATAAAAAGGAACTCCCAGCTCTGCAAAATACTCCCTGGTGGCCGTCAGAATCTTCCGGAAATCTCCATGCACGATCCGGCATTCGTCCGCGTTCACCACATCATAGAAGCTGCCCCTTCTGTGCATTCCCAGGCAGAGAGGACCGTCCTTCTCCTCATCACCGAAGGAAAATTCCATCTTATTGCGGTATTCCTCCGCCATGGGGCTGGCTTTTATCCCCTCAAATTCATAGCCGCTGCACACGCTGTCTAACAGCTCCCTCACCTGGCTCTCCTTGATATTCAGCTGCTCCTCATAGGGAAAAGTCTGGTAAAGGCAGCCGCCGCACACGCCAAACTGAGGGCAGGGATGCTCCGCCGTCTCCAGGGGGGATTTTTCCAGTACCTCCAGAAGCCGTCCTTCGCTCCTGCCCTTTCTCTTCTTGGTCACGGCCGCAAGCACCATCTGGCCCGGCAGGGCATTTTTAACCACGATCCGCTCACCGTCCACCGTCATGATCCCCTTGTTGGGAAATTCCATCTTCTCAATTATACCGCTGACTCTGTCTCCCTTTTTCAAAACCTTTCATCCTTTCTGAACCCTTTCTCTTTTTCCGGAGTTTCTTTCTCCGAACCGAAAAAAGGAGATGCCGCAGCCTGTGCTTTTGCAGCATCCCCTCTCTCTGTTATGAAACCTTCCGCCCGGCGGCGCCCGGCATCATTATTTTTCTTCCTTAACCTCTTCCTTTACGTCATCTTCGTCAAAGAAATCGTCGTCGAAGTCATCGTCAAAATCGTCCTCAAAGTCTTCCAGATAGTCCGGAGTAAAGAAACGATACACACCGTAGGCAATCGCCGCTACAGCAGCCACAGCTCCGATGATGGCCAGTACCCAGAGAATACAGGTCTTTTTCTTCTCTTCCTCTTCTTTTCTGTGCAGAAATTCGTTTAATCTTGTCGTATTCATAATCTCCTCCACCCGGTTCATTGCGTCCTTTCCCATCGTGTCAAATCTGCTCATGGCGTCCTTTCCAAATAAGTCAAATTTTCCCACCAGCTCCACATCCTTTCTGAACCATCTTCCGGCTGTCCGGAAACTGGTATATTGCCAAATCTTTTATTTATTATACCATACTTCCCCGCCGTTTACTATCTTATTTTACTTAAATTTTTCATAATTATGAGTAAAAAGAAAAAATTCCGTCAGTCTGTCCCTATATTTTTTTCAGCTTTGCAAAGGATGCAAACATCCGCTTCTGGCCGCAGCTGTCAAACTCCACAGTCACTTCAAAGTCTTTTCCCCCGTCTTTGATCTCCTTTACCGTTCCGTCCCCGAACTTGATATGGCGCACCCGGTCGCCGGCTCCATATTCCAGCTTATCCGCCTTCGTCACCGTAAAGCTTTTTCCAAATCCGGGAGCAGCACCAGATGAAAATGCCGCTGTTTTTGACGCGTAGGCATTTTCCCCTCTCCCGAAAGTGCTCACCCCCGCAGGTCTCGCCGGCCGGTTCCACGGCAGATCGCTGTCGTCAAAGGAAATGCTCTTTGCCGACAGCCGCGGCTCCAGCCGGGACTGTTCCAGTTCGTCCGCCGGAAGCTCATCCACAAAGCGGCTCACCTTATTCCACCGGGTTTCTCCGTTTACCATCCTCTGTCTGGCTGCCGTCAGGGTCAGGTGTTTTTTCGCCCTGGTGATTCCCACGTAGCAGAGACGTCTCTCTTCCTCCACCGCTCCCGGATCATCGGAATTGATGGACATCATGCTGGGAAACAGCCCTTCTTCCAGACCGCAGAGCCATACATTGTCAAATTCCAGACCTTTGGCGCTGTGAAGCGTCATGAGCGTCACCCGGTCGTCAGAATCCTCCATAGAATCCACGTCCGCTACCAGGGCCACCTCTTCCAGAAACTCTCCCAGGCTGGGCTCTTCCGCCGCAGCCTCATAGGCCGCCGCCTTATTCACCAGCTCCTCAATATTTTCCAGACGCGTCTCTGCTTCCACTTCGCCTTCCGCCTCCAGATCTGCCTTATAGCCGGTCCGCTCCAGCACATCTTCGATCAGCTCCGGGATTCCGTACTCCCCGCCGGCCAGCTTTTCCCGGAAATCTTCTATGAGATCCACAAATTTCTGAATCTTTTCCGCCGCCTTTCCCATGGAAGGAATCGCCCTCACCCGGGCAAAGGCGTCGTACATGGAATAGCCGTTGACTGAGGCAAAGATTTCCGCTTTGCTCACCGACGCCGCGCCGATACCGCGCCTGGGAACGTTGATAATCCGCATCACAGAGATATCGTCCCGTCCATTGGCAACAGTCCGCAAATAAGCCAGTATATCCTTGATCTCTTTCCTCTGGTAGAAATTTACGCCCCCCACCAGGCGATAGGGTACGTTGTAGAGAAGACATTTTTCCTCAAACAGGCGGGACTGGGCATTGGTCCGGTAGAGCACGGCGCAGTCTTTATAATCCCAGCCTCCGTCGCGGATTTCCTTTACCACGCCGTCCGCCTCTTCATATGCCTGGTCGTACTGGCGGAAACGCACCTTTTCCCCGTCCCCGTTTTCTGTCCACAGCTTCTTGTCCTTGCGCCCCTCATTGTGCCGGATCACCTCATTGGCCGCATTTAAGATGTGCCCGGTGGAACGGTAATTCTGCTCCAGCTTGATCACCTTCGCCCCGGGAAAGGCCTCCTCAAAGCTGAGAATGTTCTTAATGTCCGCCCCCCGGAATTTGTAAATGGACTGATCGTCGTCTCCCACCACGCAGAGGTTCCGGTATTTCCCCGCCAGCAGGCTTACCAGCTTAAACTGGGCGTAGTTCGTGTCCTGATATTCATCAACCATAATATAGCGGAACCGTTCCTGATAATACTCCCGCACCTCCTGGCAGCCTTCCAGAAGCTCCACGGTCTTCACGATCAGATCGTCAAAATCCAGGGCATTGTTTTTCCTTAACTGTTTCTGATACTCCCTGTAGACCCGGGCCGCCTGCCGCAGGCGGAAATCTCCCGCCGCATTCAGCTCAAACTCTTCCGGAGTGATCAGTTTGTCCTTTGCAGAGGAAATCTGACTCAGCAGCGCCCGCTCCCGGTACTGCTTTGGATCCAGTTCCAGATTTTTCACCACCTGTTTCATCAATGTCTTCTGATCATCCGCATCGTAAATGGTAAAATCCGTGTCAAATCCCAGGTAGGAAATATGTCTGCGGAGAATCCTCACACAGGAAGAGTGAAATGTGCTCACCCAGACTGCCTCGGCTCCGCGGCTCACCAGACGGTCCACACGCTCCCGCATTTCTCCCGCCGCCTTGTTGGTAAAAGTGATAGCCATAATATTCCAGGGAGCCACCCCTTTCTCCTCAATGAGATAAGCGACCCTGTGGGTAAGCACCCTGGTCTTTCCAGAACCGGCTCCGGCCAGGACCAGAAGCGGACCTTCCGTGCATAAGACCGCTTCTTTCTGCATTGGATTTAAGGATTCATAAATACTCATATATGTAATAACCTGCCTCTTTTCATTCTGTTCCTCTATCATAATGGATTTCCGCCCGGTTTGCAACCGGAAGAAAAACGGGCACATCAGTCCATCTGTGCCGCAAAGCAGCCTTTCCGGCAGACAAAAAGCCTGCCCCGCTGAGGGACAGGCTGACAGAACAAATTCTCTAGCTCACCTTCTGTTTCTGAAACTTCCGGCAGATTTTCACCACCACACCGCTGAGCGCCCAAAGGGCAATGGCGTTGGGAATCACCATCAATCCGTTAAAGAAGTCGGACAGAGCCCATACCAGATCCAGCTTCAGAGTAGAGCCGACGGCTACAAATATCACCACCAGCAGAGAATAGACCATTCCCGCTTTCTCTCCAAACAGATACTTCACATTTACCAGGCCAAAAAACTGCCAGCCCAGAATAGTGGAAAATGCGAAAAACAGCAGGCAGACCGCCACGAAAATATCTCCGAACCCCGGGAAACTGGTAGCAAAAGCCGCCTGAGTCAGGGCCGTTCCGTTCTTTCCCGACTCCAGCGCCCCTGTGGTCAGAATGGAGAACACCGTCAGATTCAGAATGATAAATGTATCCACAAATACGCTCACCATAGCCGCAAGCCCCTGTTCGTGGGGATTTTTCGCTTTTGCCCTGGCATGAGCATGGGGCGTGGAGCCCATGCCGGCCTCATTGGAAAACAGGCCTCTGGCCACACCGAAACGGATGGCTTCCCTCACCGTAATTCCCAGGGCCGCTCCCCCCAGAGCTTCCGGCTTAAACGCTCCCACCACGATCATGCGAAGCGCCTCCGGCACCGCAGTGATATGAAGGATGATGAGCGCAAGGCTGCCTACAATATAAATCCCCGCCATAATCGGCACCAGTTTTTCCACTACAGATGCCAGACGCTCTACGCCGCCCAGAAAGATGAAGGCGCAGATCACTGCCAGAATCGCTCCGATCCACACAGGCTCCACATGAATTCCCCTGACCTCAAACACTTCCGAAAACGCCGCTCCGATGGAGTTGGACTGCACCATATTTCCCATAAAGCCCAGGGCAAGGACGATGAGCACCGCAAAGCAGCCCGCCAGAAACTTTCCGAACTTTCCCCTAAAGGCCGCCCGGATATAGTACACCGGACCTCCCGTCACCTCGCCGTTTTTCACCGTTTTGTATTCCTGGGCCAGCACCGCTTCGGAATAGATCGTGGCCATTCCGAAAAAGGCGCTCATCCACATCCAGAAAATAGCTCCCGGACCGCCGCTGATCAGGGCCGTAGCCGCACCTGTCAGATTTCCCGTTCCCACCTGGGCCGCAATAGCTGTGGCCACGGACTGAAACGGCGTCATCTCTCCCGCCTGACTTTTCTCTCCCTTCAGCTTCATATTACCAAAGACCAGCCTGCAGCCCTCTCTGAACTTCCTTACCTGAATAAATCGGAGACGGATTGTAAAATAAATTCCTGTCCCGCACAGCAGAATGATCAAAACCACATTCCACAAAAAATCACTTGCCTGGCTCACCAGCTGGCTTACTGCTTCCATTTTCTCTTCCTCCTGATTTTAAAACTGTGCGCCGCGGCTTTATCCCACGAAACCCGGCTCCCTGGGGAGCCGTTCCCCGTCCGTCAACGCATATCGCCCGACGCCATTTGTTTTTGTCCGCCATATGTGCACATTAGTTTTTATGTTACGCACATTCAGGCAAACAAAAAAAGCTGATACAGACATATCAGCTCTCTGAGAAAGTTCATACCACCCTGTCCTTTTGCCTGAGAGATACAGCAGGTTCTTTTTTCTTCCTGCCTTACACCTTCGGCGCTCACACGGAGACTCTCCAGAGAGATCGCTTCCCTTGGGAAACAACTGTTATATACCATATCACAGGAGACGGTCTCTGGCAAGTAGTTTCCGCAATTTTTTCCATCTTCTGACACGCGCCGGCGGGAAATTTCTCCCTCGGCGCATCGCCGGCCGTCCTCACTCCTCCAGCCAGTCCCACAAACCATAAACTGCCGCCGCATTCTTTCCGAATACGCCTTCCTGGAACGGTTCCGGAATCAGCCGCTTCACAAATTCGATGTATTCTTCCAGATTGGCCAGAGGCCAGTCTGTGCCGAACATCAGCCTGTCATAATCCCCCATGTATTTCAGCCATGTATCCAGATAATCCGTATACCCTTTCTGTTCCTGAAAAAAACGGTCTACCACAATCCGTCCTTCCAGCAAACCGGAAAGGTCAGCAGTCACATTTTCGTTTTTGTGCACCACACAGGCCGCATCCGGCAGCCAGGGATTTCCAAAGTGGCACATGACAAACCGCACCCGGGGATGGGCCGCTGCCGCCTCGTCCATGGTGAGGGGATGACTGTATTTTAATACGGCTCCCGTGCCTGCCGTCTCTCCCATATGAACAGCCACCGGTTTCCCGTATTCCTCCGCCAGTTCATAGCAGGGACCATACATGGGATCCGTGATGTACCAGGGATTGTAGCCGGGATACAGCTTGATTCCCACACAGCTTTGCCGCCGCAGGTGCTGTTCCACCAGATCCCAGGCTGCCTGAGGGATCGTTCCTCCGCTGTTCGCAAGATATCCGCTGTCCAAACCGATACAGTAGCGCAGATACTCCGGATACCTGTCGTGCTCCTTAAGAGTCACGCCCCCATTTCCCATGACCACGCCTCCGGCGATCCCCAGCCGCTCATACTCTTTCCGGAGATGGGCCTCCGTATTTTCATGGCCGGCTGCAGCGGCAATTTCGCTGAAATATCCCGGCTCCCCGGGGCGAAAGTGCAGATGTGCGTCGATAATTTTCATATACTCCTCCTGATTTCATAACTTTTTTCTCCGCCTGTGCAGAACCGGCTTTTGCCCTGTCCTCACGTGTGAGACAATTCCGGAAGCCTCAGCTTCTTTCCTGCCAGCAGATCCTCTCCTCCCCGGAAAAACAGGGTAACATCGCTTTCCAGCAGAATGCACCGGGCGTCCAGTCCATACTCTGCCGCCCCGCCCAGCCGGTTTTCGGGAGAAAAACCCAAAACCACAGTCTTTGTCCCGCCGGGAGCTGCCGCAAACACCGCCTGTTCCAGGGATATTCCCCCATCTCCCAGAAGTTCATGGCAGTAAAATCCGGTTTCCTCTTTTTCACCCACACATACCATATCATATGCTTCCGAGTAAAAGATGCTGTCTTTAAAAATTCCTCCGCAGTAAAACATGACCAGGCCCCAGTTGTCCCTCATCTGAAGGGCAGAATAGGGATTTCCCTTCTCCAGGCAGCGGCGGAATATTTCCATATCCTCCGTTTTTTTCAGATCCAGCCGCCGGAAACTTCCGTTTCCCCTCTCGTTCCTCTTTCCCTCCGGCAGCTTCAGATGCCACTCATACTCCTCCCCCGGCTGAAAACCGAATCTGGGATAAAACTCCAGTACATCGGAATTGGCAAACAGATACATACCATTGCAGCGGCCGTCCCAGTCCCGGAAAACCTCCTCCATCAGTCTTCTGGAGAGTCCCCTGCCGCGGTATTCCGGGTCTGTCATCACCGTTCCCAGCTGCACATAATTTCTGATCTGCCCCCGACTTTCCAGCTGCATCAGATTCACCGCCACATTGGCTGCCACCCGGTCTCCGTCGCAGAGAGCGTAGGGGATATACTGATCCGTCCAGTATCCGTTTTCATACCATTCCCGGAAAGACAGGTCAAACACTTCTTCCGCCAGTTTAAAAAAGCTCTCTCTGCGTCCTTCCCGGCTGCGGATCTGTTTTTCCAGCTCCAGTTCCATTTCCTCTCGCCTCCTCTTCCAATTATGGTTTTTATCATAGCACAGGCGGCTGAAAATGCCAACCGGCAGCTGTTTGCCGGGCGTATCGCACAAACCTCCGTGCCCGCTAACGCGGACACCACGAACCATGAAAGCCCTCGGACCGCTCCGTGCTGCATCCTGGTTCCCTGTTTATTCCGCTGAGACAAACAGAGTATTTACATTCAGCTCCCTGTCAATCATTCCGGCCTCCAGCATGAAATCCGCTGTTTTCCGGAAACCTTCCAGATCTTTCTCCGTCACTGCGGTGCCAAAATCATAATTCCCGTACATATCTTCCACAGCGGCTGTGTCCAGATCCAGCTCTTCAGCCACAATCTCCAAAGTCTCTTCACGGTTGTTTTCCATGAAATCAGCGATGGTCTGCTGAGCTTCTTCCAGCTTCTCAATAATATCCGGATGGGCATCGTAAAATTCTCCTGTCACCGCCACCGCAATGTCGGCATCGATCAGCCCTTCTCCGTCAGCGATCAGATGATATCCGGACTGCTCCGCCTGATAAGCTGTGGCTCCGGCGATCATGGCCACGTCCAGGCTTCCTCCTTCCAGTCCTGCCATAGCGTCCGGAATCGTCATATTCACATAATTTACATCGTCAATGGTCATATCCGATGTGGCCAGATAAGCTGCCAGAAGCTCGTGGAGATTGGTTCCCGCCGGACCTCCGATGGTCTTGCCCGCCAGGCTTTCCGGCGTGGTCAGACTCTCATCCTTCGTGTAAAGGCAGAATGCCCCCGGAGAACGGCTGTACATATTTACCACCTTAATATCAGCCCCGTTGGCTGCAGAAAGAATCACCGAACTGGCTCCCACTGCATAGAGTACCTGAACATCCCCGGACGCCAGTGCCTGGGTCTGATCCGCCCCGGAGGTAATCTCCGCATATTCCACGGAAATTCCCATATCGCTGAAAGCATCGGCAAAAATGCCCTGATTTTTCTCCACAATACTGGGCACATTCAGGGGAGACGTCACATAGGTAAATACCAGCCTGTCCGGACCGGAACCGCTCCCACTGTCCGCCTGGCTGCTCTCCCCGGCTTCCGCCGTACCGGCCTGGCTGCTTTCCACCGTATCAGTCTGGCTGCTCCCGCAGCCGGCCAGAACCGCCGCTCCCACGGCCGCTGCCATCAGCACTGTAATCCATTTTCTCATAATTTTCCTCCTGTTTGTCAATATTTTCTGTCCTATCCCCGCCCCGCCTCATTCAGATCTGCAATAATCTCTCTTTTCAATCGGATAAACCGGTCATCCAGAAGATTTCTCTCCTCCCCATGCTCTCCCGGCACGTATTCTCTTTTTACCTTCCCCTTTTCAAGCACCACAATTCTGTTTCCCAGCAAAAGGGCTTCATCTATGCTGTGAGTGACAAATAAAATGCTGCAGCTTTCCGTCTTCTGCACCCGGAGCAGCTCCCTCTGCATCTGCTCCCTGGTGAAATAATCCAGGGCCGCAAAAGGCTCGTCCATCATGATAAAAGACGGCCTGTAAGCCAGGGCCCGGGCCAGAGCGTTCCTCTGCTGCATACCGCCGGAAAGCTGAGAGGGATACGCCGTCTCAAATCCTTCCAGCCCCACTGTGCGGATAATCTCATCCGCTGCGGCCCCGTTCTCCCTTCGCTCCCGCCCCCGCAGGCCAAAGAGAATGTTCTGCCGGACTGTCAGCCAGGGCATAAGCCTTGGCTCCTGAAATACGAAAGCCGTCCGGTGGGCGCCGTCATACCGGATCTGTCCGGAATCCGCCGCCTCCAGGCCTCCCGTAAGCCGCAGCAGCGTGGTCTTCCCGCATCCGCTTCTGCCCAGGATCACCGTAATCTGCTTTTCCGGAATTTTCAGGTTTACACCGGTGAGCACCGGCACTTCCCGTTTCTCCACCTCATAGGATTTCTTCAGATTTGTGATCTCAATTCCAGCCATTTTCATAATTTCCTTTCAGCAGCTTTCCGATGGCCAGGCCAAACAGCCGATCCGTCGCACAGCCCACAATGCCGATCACCAGGATTCCCACAATCACCTTATCCGTCCGGGACATCTGCTGTGCAAAAAGGATCATATGACCCAGGCCGGCGGATGCCGCCACCATCTCCGCACCGATAATCGCCCGCCAGCTGTATCCCAGGCCGATGCGCATTCCCACCAGAATGTCCGCCGACGCATAGGGAAGAACGATTTTGAAAAAGGTTTCCCTTCGGCTGTATCCGAACATATTCCCCACTTCCAGCAGCTTCCGGTCGCAGCCGGTAAAGCCCTTTACAATATTCAGGTACATGGGGAAAAAAGATGCCAGCACAATAATCACTGTCTTCGTGGTCTCCCCAATGCCGCACCAGAGAATCAGCAGGGGGATCAGGCTTAATGGAGGCACATTCCGAAAAAACTGCACCAGATACTCAAAATACGGTCCCGCCGCCGGAAAAACCGCCCGGAACATCCCCAGCCCAAAAGCCAGAACAAAGGCAATGGCAAATCCCCGGAAAACCCTCGTCACGCTGATGTACACGTCCTGAAAAATCTCTCCGGAAATCCACATATTCCGGAAACTGTCAAACACCTTTGCCGGGGGCGGCAGCACATAGGCGTTGAACAGCTCCATGCGGCAGATCCCGTACCACACCAGAAGCAGAACCACAACTCCTGCTGTCGGCGGCAGCAGCCTTCTGACCAGACTCACAGCCCCGTCACCCCGTCTCCTCCGTGGCATCCGCCTGTACAGTACAGAAATTCCACCATTTTCACACCTTTCCATCGCTTTTCCCTCAGATAGCTCTCCACCGCCTCCGGTCCGGTTACCACATCCGTGTCTTCCGGATTCCCGAAAAAGCCCGGCGGAATAGGGCTGCTCTCCAGTTTTCTTCCGGGAAGTCCCTCTCCCAGCCGTCTCACAAAGACATTCCACGGCAGAAATTCCGTCTCCGGAAGCTTCAGCCGGTTTCCCGCTTCTGCCAGAGCCAGACAGGGCGTAGTGATCACCTTAAAGCTGCCCTGAAGTTCTTCTCTCCCGGAGATCTCTCTGGCGCAGTGGAGCAGAATGGGTTCAATGGCCGGGACGGTCAGTCCCGGATGATCCGTTTCCCTCAGCAGTTTTTCCACCGCCGGACATCTCACATCCGCCACGACTTCGGCTTCCCGGGAACCATTCTCCCGGGGACCACTTTCCCGGGGACCAATCTCCTTTTCCGAAGCAGCCCCCATATGCTCTGTCAGCTCACGGTACTTTTTCCTTACGGCGCTTCCCCAGTCTTCCCGGCAATATACCCGCAGGAAACCGTGCTTATTGAGAAATTCATCCAGTCTGTCTCCGTCATACATCCGGTCTGTCACCGGATTGATCCACACGTAGGTCAGCACATTTCCTCCTCTGATTTTCCGTTTTTAGTTAGTCTTTCCTAACTTTCATTATCCTATCAGAACAGTATGATTTTGTCAATCCCCTTTTTCCAGGCAGCTCACAGCAGAGCTGTTCGCTGTCCGTTGCCCGGCAAATGTCCGCCCCAAGCTGGCGGCCGCTTGCCAGGCGTATCGCGCAAAAAAGGGAACCCTTTTCAGGATTCCCTCTCTCACAGTCTTATATTTCTCAGTCAGCGGACTGAATCACCTTAACCGGGCACTTTTCCGCGCATTTTCCGCAGTTGGTGCACTTCTCGTAATCGATGACAGCCACATTGTTGTCCATGTGGATGGCGTCAAACTCGCACTGCTTAGTGCACAGAGTACAGCCGATGCAGCCCACATCGCACTTGGTCTTCACGTCCTTGCCCTTGTCGTGGGAAGAGCACTGCACCAGATGCTTTGCCTCGTAAGGAACCAGCTCAATCAGTCCCTTCGGGCAGGCCTTTACACAGGCGCCGCAAGCCACGCATTTCTCCTTGTCAACCACAGCCACGCCGTCGATTACCTCAATAGCGCCGAACTGACAGGCCTTTACGCAGGAGCCGTAGCCCATGCAGCCGTAGGAGCAGGCCTTCGGACCGCTGCCGGGCACTACCGCCGCCTTGCGGCAGTCGTCAATACCGGAGTAAATATACTGATTTTTTGCCTTGTCACAGGTGCCCTTGCACTTTACAAAAGCCACCTTTTTCTCTGTGGCGCCTGCGTCAACGCCCATAATAGCCGCGATCTTCTCTCCCACAGGAGCTCCGCCTACGGGACAGGCATTGACAGGAGCCTCTCCTGCCGCGATGGCCTTTGCCAGGGCATCACAGCCTGCGTAGCCGCAGCCGCCGCAGTTGTTGCCGGGCAGCTCCTCGCGGACCGCTGCCTCTTTCTCGTCCACTTCCACTTTAAACGCTTCGCCGAAGATGCCAAGGCCGAAACCAACTACGATCCCGACAGCGGCTACCACAACGGCAGCGATGATAATTGCCGTAATATTCATTTTCGTCTCCTCCCCTTACCCTAATTGTAATCCGGAAAAACCGAAAAATGCAATTGCCATTAATCCCGCGGTTACAAGCACAATGGGAGAACCCTGAAAATTATAAGGAATGTCATTTCCTTCCATATGCTCACGAATTCCGGCAAGCAGTACAATAGAGATCGTATATCCTACAGCCGTACCAACACCGTTTACCACACTCTGGATGAAATTGTACTCGTACTGCACGTTATTTAACGCCACACCCAGCACTGCACAGTTGGTAGTGATCAGGGGCAGATACACGCCCAGGGCGTTGTACAGGGATACCATACACTTCTTCAGGAACATTTCCACGATCTGCACCAGCGCTGCAATTACCAGAATGAATACGATCGTGTTCAGCCAATCCAGCCCCAGCGGTGCCAGCACGAACTCATAGATCAGGCTGGCCACAATGGATGCAATGGTGATAACGAAAATAACGGCGCCTCCCATACCGGCGGAGGTGCTCACCTTTTTTGACACGCCGACGAAAGAACAGATTCCAAGGAACTGGCTCAGCACGACGTTGCTGACAAGCGCGGAACTTATCGCGATAATAAGTAAATCTACCATCTATTTCCCCTCCTCTTATCCTTTAAGCGTTATGGCTGGGGCAGCTCATGCAGTCGCCGCTGCAGCCGGATTTCTTTTTCCTCTTCGCAGAACCGTTGGTTGCGCTGGGCGCTTTCAGCTTATTCTGAAGAGCCGTCAGGATGGACAGCACGAAGAATGCGCCGGGTGCCAGAATGAAGATGGAAATGGGAGTATAGGATGCCGGAGTCACAGTGATGCCGAAAATGGTTCCCGCACCCAGAAGCTCACGGATGCCGCCGATAAAGATCAGAGCGACTGTAAATCCAAGTCCCATGCCGATTCCGTCAAATGCGGAAATCAGCGGAGGGTTCTTCATGGCATATGCCTCGGCACGACCCAGGATAATGCAGTTTACCACGATCAGAGGAATATAAATTCCAAGAGCGCTGTAAAGGTCCGGCGTAAAGCCTTCCATCAGCATGTCCACGATCGTTACCAGAGACGCCACTACTACGATCTCTCCCGGAAGACGCAGCTTCTCAGGGATCACATTTCTCAAGGCAGAAACCAGAAAGTTTGCCGCCACCAGCACTGCGGTGGTGGAAAGTCCCATGCCTACACCGTTGGTGGCGGAAGTTGTTACCGCCAGGGTAGGGCAGAGACCGAGCATCTGCACAAAGCTGGGGTTCTCTTTCCAGACACCATTATAAATACGTTCTACATACTTATTCATCGATCATTCCACCTCCTACTGTGCAATGCAGTTGTTTACAAAGTAAGCAGCCGCGTTGAGAGCGCCGGTCACAGCGCTGGACGTGATGGTAGCACCGCTGATGGCCTGCACCTGATTGTCCGCCGTCGCTTCTGTCTTGGTCACTTCAAATGTATCTGCCGTGGGTTTTCCCACAAACTGATCCTTAAATCCGGGCGTGTCCGCGTTCATTCCCAGTCCGGCTGTCTCGTTTAAGGACAGGAAACCGATTCCCGTAAGCGTTCCGTCCGCAGAAATGCCCACGGAGATCTGAACGTCACCGCCATATCCCTCTTTAGACGTAGCGGTGATCAGGTATCCCAGCAGATTACCAGATCCATCCTGAGCTTCCATCGCTCCGTCCACAGTCACAGAGCCAAAACCCTGAGCAGAGATCTCCTCTGCGGTATCAGCCACAGCCGCCGTCAGCTCGTCTGTCGCTACAAAATTGGCAGCCTCCGGAAATACCTCACGGTACGTGGCGTTTGCCGCCTCCTGCTGCGCTTTCGCGATGGGCTCCAAAGTCACCTCATGAACAGCGCCGAGCAAAGCTCCCGCTATCAGCGTGATCAGGAACAGCATCATCGCGTCTTTGACAATTCCCTTCATATTCATGCTTTTTTGCCCTCCTTTCCAAATGCTACGGGAAGCGTCAGCTTCTCGATCATCGGCATGCAGAGGTTGCTCAAAATTATGGCGTAGGAAACGCCCTCAGGAGAACCGCCCCACAGACGGAAAATTCCGGTGAGAAGTCCCAGAAGGATTCCAAACACTACCTGTCCCTTCTTGGTGATGGGACTGGTCACATAATCCGTAGCCATAAAGAAAGCTCCGAAAATCAGGCCGCCGGCAAAGATCTGATTTACCGTATACATCACATCAAAGCCGCCGAAGATAAATATAAATACCGCCACAGTTCCGATATAAATCAGCGGAATTCTGGGGCTGATCACTTTTCTCACAATCATGTAAACCGCACCGATGAGCAGGGCTACAGAGGAAACCTCGCCGATGGTTCCAGGAATTCTTCCCACGATCAGGGCTGCCAGGTCCACCTCGCTGCCGGCTCTCATGGCTGCCAGGGGAGTTGCCCCGGACACCGCGTCAAAGCCAATGGCTGCGGAGGTGAAATTGTTCATATAGCTGGCAAAAGAGATGAGCAGGAAGCATCTGGCTGCCAGAGCCGGGTTCATAAAATTCTGTCCCAGACCTCCAAACAGCTGCTTTACTACGATAATGGCAAACACGCCGCCCAGCATGGGAATCCAGATCGGGATCTCCGGAGGCATATTAAGCGCCAGAATCATACCGGTTACTACCGCGCTGCCATCGGTGATGGTAATAGGCTTGCCCATTCCCTTTTCCCACACATACTCGCTGGCCACGCAGGCCAGCACAGTGGCGATGACTACCGCCAGAGTATAAAGTCCAAACTGATACGCACCCCACACTGTCGCAGGAATCAACGCGATCACCACGTCATACATGAGGTTCTTCGTCGTCACCCGATCTCTCACATGGGGGGATGACGATACGTGCAGCATATTATTCATTGTCTTTTCCCCTCCTATTTCTTCCTGCGGTTAGCCGCAACTACTTTTCTCATTTCTTTAAACGCCTGAGTCAGCGGGCGCTTTGCCGGACAGATAAACGCGCAGCTTCCGCACTCCACACACTCCATGCCGTTTAACTTCTCGAAGGATTCGGCATCGTTCATCATGGCCGCCTTCATCATCAGCACAGGAACAATATTGCTGGGGCACACGTCCACGCACCGTCCGCAGCGGATGCAGGGGGTGGGTTCATTAGCCGCAACTTCGTCCTTGGACATACAGGTCAGAGCGGAGGAATTCTTCATCACCGGAACGTGGAAATCGAACATGGCCTGTCCCATCATGGGGCCTCCGTTGATCACCTTCTCCGGATCATTTTTAAAGCCGCCGGCAGCCTCGATCAGCTCCTCATAGTTAGTTCCCAGTTTGACATTGAAGTTCTGAGGATTTGCAATGGCGTCTCCCGTCACCGTGATGATCTTTCTCATCAGAGGAGTGCTCTTGCAGACCGCATTATATATAGAAAGAACGGTATCCACATTGTCTACGATGCAGCCTGCGTCTGCGGGAAGCATGGAAGAATTTACCTTTCTTCCGGTCACCGCATAGATCAGGGAACGCTCACCGCCCTGAGGATACTTGGTCAGCAGCTCGCACACCGTAATCTTCGGCTCGTCCTTCACCAGCTCCTGCAGCTTTTTGATGGCCTCCGGCTTGTTGTTCTCAATACCGATGACGCCCTTTGCGTTCTCGAAGAGCTGCAGAATCACTTTCAGGCCGCCTACTATCTTCTCCGGCTCTTCCATCATCAGACGGTAGTCGCTGGTCAGATAGGGCTCGCACTCTGCTCCGTTTACAATGACATAATCAATCTTTGAGTCATCCTTCGGCGTCAGCTTTACGTGAGTCGGGAAACCTGCGCCGCCCAGTCCCACGATTCCGGCGTCCTTGACGATCTTCCGGATCTCTTCTTTGGAGAGCTTTGTGTAATCCCGGTCTTCGCCTACGCCCTCCACGGTTTTGTACTCACCGTCGTTCTCCACAACGATGGAATTCACCATCGCTCCGTTCGCCACTCTTCTCGGCTCCACGGCTTTTACCGTACCGGACACGGAGCAAACCACATTGGCGGAGATAAAGCCGCC
Organism: Candidatus Lachnoclostridium stercorigallinarum; assembly: GCA_019116745.1. GTDB lineage: Bacteria > Bacillota > Clostridia > Lachnospirales > Lachnospiraceae > Lachnoclostridium_A > Lachnoclostridium_A stercorigallinarum. The sequence continues at coordinate 2,885 of DXBC01000160.1, read as the reverse complement.
CGCCTCCGCGATGATCTGGCCAGCAAGCACCTGATCTCCCTTTTTCACCAAAGGATTTGCAGGCGCGCCGATATGCTGGGACAACGGAAATACCAGCTCCCCTTTAGGCATCAGCACCTGTATCGGCTTGCTCTCTGACAGTTCTTTTCCCTCGTAAGGATGAACGCCGCCTTTAAATGTAGCCAATCCCATTTAACTAACCCTCTTTCTCTTTCTTCTTAATTAATTGTTTAACGTACCGCAGGCTTTACCTTAACCCAAAACCCATATGCTAAGGTAAAGCCTGATCTTTCCGTTGTGGCTAGTATAACATATTTCCTTTCTATTCTCAAACGCTTTTTTTATATTGTATACAGTATCTTGCTAAAAATCTTCTCCTCTTTTGTCAAATTCTGCCGTTTTCGGCCGTCATATATTGTTAAAAAAAACACAGCATTGTTTTCCACAAAAAACAATAATCGCCGTATCACTGAAATAATATTTTAATTTTCATAAGTTTTTCGTCATTTATTTCTCTATTATCGTTATTTTTTTATCAAAATCCATAAGCTGCTTATTTATTCATATAATTTTCTGGTTACAGTATATTAGAAAAAATAATAAAAGTACGGGTATTATTCTGATTTGACAGGTCATAGTCTGTTAAAAAGAAAACAGAAAAAGGCCTTTCCACAGGCATCACCCCTGCAGAAAAAGCCTTTTTCCGCTACAATTCTAATTGCCATTAGGTTTGTAAAAGGAATTATGAAAATAGTCCTGTCGGGAGTCCGTGGCCGGAAAGGCGTGATGAATGTAGTGCATCAGGGAATTTCAAGCCTGATTTCTTTCCGTCAAGGTCACCCGCAGGATTCCTTTTCATCCGTTCAATAGGTTAATGCAGCTTTTCGTCATTTTATTGCATTCTTTTTTAAATTTTTTTGCTGCAGAAACCTGTTCCGGAAAAATGCCCTTTCCAGGCCTTTCTTTCCGGTCTTTCCTCCGCTCTCAGTTCTCCCGGTCCTTTTCCTGTAAATAGTCCAGAATCTCCTGAGCGTTGGCATCCGGCTTTACTTTCGGCCAGACCTTTTCAATCACTCCGTTTTCGTCCACCAGAAATGTGGATCTCACAATTCCCATGGACACCTTCCCGTACAGCTTTTTCTCCTGCCACACGCCGTAAGCCTGAATGGCTGTCAGCTCCGGGTCGGAGAGAAGCCGGAACGGAAGTTCATATTTATCTGCGAACTTTCTGTGGGACGCCACCGTATCCCTGCTGATTCCCAGAACCGGAATCCCCAGCTCCTCATATCGGGGATGAACCGCGCCGAATGCGCAGGCCTCTTTCGTACAGCCCGGAGTATTGTCCCTGGGATAGAAGTAAACCACTACTTTTTGTCCGGAAAAATCTGACAGGCGCACCTCATTTCCATCCTGATCGGGAAGTTCAAAATCCGGCGCCTTTGTTCCCTCTGTCAGCATATCTGTCTTCTCCTTTCGATTTCCCTGAACCAAGTATATCACATGGAATCATAAATTTCCACCAAATCTGCTTCGATCCGCTCCAAAAATGTCCGGTCGTGCTCTACCAGCAGAATCGTCGGGCGATATTTCCGGATCAGCTCTTCCAGCTGCATCCTGGAAAATATGTCAATGTAATTCAAAGGTTCATCCCAGATATACAGATGGGCCCGGGTACACAGGCTTCCCGCCAGCAGCACCTTTTTCTTCTGTCCGGCGCTGTAATCCCTCATATCCTTTTCCAGCTGTTCCCTGGAAAAATCCAGTTTCCTCAGAAGCGCCTTAAACAGGCTCTCTTCGATTCCCCGCTCCGCCGCAAACTCCGCCGCCGTACCGGCGAGATAATCCGCGCTCTGGGGCACCCAGGAGATGATAAGTCCGCTTCCTGTCTCCAGAACTCCCTGTATTTCCGGGGACGGACCGGAAACCTCCTCTCCCGCCGACTGCAGAACCGCCTTCAGCACGCTGCTCTTTCCGCACCCGTTTCTGCCGCAGAGCGCCGTTGCCGATCCGCTGCGGACCTGGAATGACAGGCCATCGCAGACCGGATCTCCGCCGTAGGACAGGGACAGCTCTCTGGCCGTTACCAGAATTTCCTTCCGGTATTCCAGCGGAAACAGCTTGATATCTTCCACCGTCTCCACATCCCTCAGCAGGCCTTTCTTTTCCTCCAGCTCTCTCTCCCGCCGCCTTTCCAGATTTTTTCTCTGCATCTGCATTTTCCGGGATTTCTCCCCGATATAGGCTCTTCCCATACTCTGAGTGGCGTGTACCGCCGCCCCCCGGCCCAGCTTGGTCGCCTCCGCCCCGTCTGCCCGACGCCCCGCCTGCCCGGCCGCCTCAGCCAGGCGGCCAATCTCTTTTTTCAGCCTTTCGTTTTTCTGGATCTCCTCATTATCCCGCATCCTCTTGTTTTCCTGCCAGGAGGAGAAATTTCCTCTCTGCACTTCCACTGACGCGCGGTTCAGCACCAGAACATGATCCACGCAGGCGTCCATAAAGGCCCTGTCATGGGATACCAGAATAAACCCCTTCTTCGTGTTCAGATACCGGCTCACCGCCTCCCTGGCCTCCATATCCAGATGATTGGTGGGCTCGTCAATGAGGAGGAACCCGTTTTCCCTGGAAAACAGCAGGGCCAGCAGCACCTTCGTCTGTTCTCCGTTGGAAAGGATGTCAAACGGTTTCTCCAGCACCTCCTCCCCCATTCTCAGCCCGTGAAGTTCTTTTTTCACTCTCCACAGCTGGCAGTCCGGCTGGAGGGTATAGAGCAGGTCCACCGTATCCAGCTCCCCATTCTCCACCGGACAGGGAAAATACTCAAAATCCACAGAGGCGGAAATTCTTCCGCTGTATTCATATTCTCCCATAAGGAGCTTTAACAGGGT
>DXBC01000159.1 GCA_019116745.1 Candidatus Lachnoclostridium stercorigallinarum | reverse complement strand
TTCCGCCGGCTTTCACCCGGCGGATTTCCGTCAGCCCGTGGTTCCCGTCCAGGTAAAACCGGTATTTATCGCGGCTCTCCAGAGCGCTCTCCGCGTACAGTCCGGCCGGCTCCTCTGCCCTGTCATAATATGCCTCCCATTCTGTCCCGTCCACGGGAACCCACCGTTCCATCCGGTCCGGTTCTGCCCCTACCCCCACCTTTGCCTGCACCGTTCCCAGAAAATTCCGGCTCACCGTCTCCACCGCAAACTCTTCTTTTTCCCTGGGGACAAAGCCCATGGACTCCGCCCAGGCACAATAGCCGTAATAGGCCCCCAGCACAGTCCAGTGATGGTCGGTGCGATAATAAATCTCCTCCAGCCGATGTTCCCGGAGGCTTTGCTCCACGTCCACCACCATGGCATCCGCCGGCAGGTTAAAAGCAGTCCCGGCATCGCCGTCGTAAGCTTCTGTGCCGGAAAAGGAACTCCCGGCCGTCAGCCGTTTTTCCAGCATTCTCACCACCGTTCCCTGATCATAGGGGGCGGCGGCAAACGGCAGTTTCTCCTTCAGAATCCAGGAAGCAGAAGGCACCAGCATGGCTCTCACCCGGTCTGCTCCCAGACGGCCCGCCTGGCGCGTCAGAAAACCGGCGAGAGCATCCAGGTTTTTCTCCATCTGCTCTGTCTCTATATCCTCACGGTCAAATTTTTCCAGTAGATAACCGTCCTTTCCAAAATATACGCCGTTGACATCCTCGCGCCCCAAAAGCCGCTCCGCCCCCGTCCTTGCGGCCACAAAGCTCTGCCGGAAGGGGAACTGGTCTCCCAGGTAATCTTCATAAGCTTCCCCGAAGGACCCGTCAAACAGGGCTTTCCAGGAAAATTCCGGCTTTTTCTGCAGATACCGGTTTTCCATCTCGGAAAACCCCTTTTCCGTCAGCAGAAAACCGGCGGCCGTCAGACATATGGTCAGCCCCAGAAACAGGGCCGTCGTCCCGTATCGTCTCCAGATCTTCACTTGTTTCCTCCTTCTTCCCTTTCCCGGCTCCTAAAAGCGGAAGTAGAGAAAGGGATTGTAGCCGGCGTTTACCAGGCAGGCGACGCACCAAAGGAAAAGGGCCGCAAACAGCACCGGTATTCCGTTTTTCACCCATCTCTTCTCCGCCGCGGAAATGGCCAGGTCTCTCACCAGGGGCCCCGCCCCCAGAGCAGAAGCCGCCATCAGCGGAAGGCAGGTAACCGCCATATAAAAGGTGCGCCCGTTCCACAACGGCAGTCCGCCCAGGCCGAACATTTCTCTCAGATACGCCGTACCCGCCCCCAGATCCTCGTGGGAAAACAGCACCCATCCCAGAAAAACAGCAAGAAGCGTGTATCCCGTTCTCACTGCTCCAGGCAGCTTCTCCAGCCATCGCCGGAACAAGAATTTTTCCGCCAGCAAAAGGACGCCGAAATATCCGCCCCACAGCAGAAAATTCCAGCCTGCCCCGTGCCAGATTCCCGTCAGGAGCCAGACTGTCATGATGTTGAAAATCTGTCTCCTCCGCCCTTTTCGGTTTCCCCCAAGGGGGATGTACACATACTCCCGAAACCAGGTTCCCAGGGAAATGTGCCACCTTCTCCAGAACTCCGTCACGCTCCGGGAGGTATAGGGATAGCGGAAATTCTCGGGAAAATGGAATCCGAACATCCGCCCCAGCCCCACAGCCATGTCCGAATAGCCGGAAAAATCGTAGTAAATCTGCATACCGCAGGCAAAAATCCCCATCCACACCATGAGCACCGTCCGGTCCGCAGAAGGAACGCCCTGAACCTCCGCCCACAGTCCTCCCACGGGGTTGGCAAGCAGCACTTTCTTCGCCAGGCCCACAAGAAAAATTCTCACTCCCTCTTCAAACCCTTCCAGACTCTCCTTTCTGCCCCTCAATTCCCCCGCAATGGTGCTGTAGCGCACAATAGGGCCGGCAATAAGCTGGGGAAACATGGAGACATAAGCTCCGAAATCCACAATGCTGCTCTGCGCCTTCGCCTCTCCCCGGTACACATCGATGGTGTAGGACATGGTCTGAAAGGTATAGAAAGAAATACCGATGGGAAGAGCCGCTCCGAACAGAGGAAAGGCCGTCCCCAACACCCTGTTTACCGTTCCCGCGAGAAAATCTCCGTACTTAAAAAATCCCAGCAGTCCCAGGTTGATCGCTGCCGATGAGATCACCGCCAGCCGGGCCAGGTCTCTCCTCCCCTGTTCCTGAAAGCGGCTTACTGCCTTTCCATGGAAAAAGTCAACCAGGGTGGAAAACAGCATAAGACTGATGTAAACCGGCTCTCCCCAGCCATAAAAAAGGAGGCTTCCAATGAACAGAACTCCATTGCGAAACCTCCCCGGAACTGCATAGTACGTGAGAATCATCGCCGGCAGGAACCGGAACAGAAACAACAAACTGCTGAATACCATAAGATTCTCCGTTTTTCCTTTTTACTCGTAAAAGCTGTCGATCATGTCCAGTCCGATCTGCGTCCGGCTCTCATAGACCGCCACCAGCTGATCCTCGTCCTCCGTGCTGTCGTCATAGGCCCCCAGCATTACAAAGTACACGTCATCGCCGTAGCGGACTACTTTGGAAGCCTTCAGCTTCGGCATATTCATGGGATACTGGACCGCGCTCTCGATCTGGCTGTTCCGGTAGGCGTTTAACAGCTCCTCCACCGTCTCGCCCTGCCCATCCGCGGCTCTCACAGCCAGGAACGTATCCACGTGGGTGCTGATTGCAGGCATCTCGCCCACAAATTCTTCATAAAGCCCGGAATCAATGCCGAAAGTCTGGGCCAGCGTCGTCTCGTCGATGGCGGTATCCGGCAGATAATCGCTTCCGTAGGCGTCCTTCACCGCCTCCAGCACCTCGTTTAAGTCCACCTGCTCCGTCTCTGCGGCAGTCTCCGCCTCTGTGGTTTCCGCCCCGACTGCCGTCTCCCCAGTCTGCTCCGTGGAAGTGTTTCCAGCACCGGAGCCGCAGGCTGTCATATTCATCACAAGCGCCGCGCCAACCGCCGCACATATGGTATATACTGATCTTCTCATAGTGTTTTCCTCCTTGCTCACTGAATGATTTTATATTATAATGGACATCTGAAAGCCGGTCAATTTACGAATTGCTTACTTTTCGCGAAAGAATTTCCAGGACCGGAAAATGGAGGAATACCAATGAGTTTTCAATTTGTACAGAAGCTGCCCACCCCGGCGGAGATCAAGGAACTTTTCCCCCTTCCCGCCCATCTGGCAGCCATAAAAGCAGAAAAAGACAAGGAAATCCAGAAAATCTTTACGGGAGAGAGCGATAAATTTCTCGTCATTATCGGCCCCTGCTCCGCCGACAATGAGGATGCCATTCTGGACTACACCACCCGTCTGGCCAGAGTTCAGGAGAAGGTGGCGGACCGCCTGCTGCTCATTCCCAGAGTCTACACCAACAAACCCCGGACCAACGGTCTGGGCTACAAGGGAATGCTTCATCAGCCGGATCCGGAAAAGCAGCCCAGCGTCTCCGAGGGACTTCACGCCATCCGCCATGTCCACATGAGAGTGCTGGAGCAGACCGGTTTTTCCACCGCCGATGAAATGCTCTACCCGGAAAATGTCAGCTATCTCAACGATATCATGTCCTACATCGCTGTAGGAGCCCGTTCCGTGGAAAATCAGCAGCACCGCCTGGTGAGCAGCGGCTGCGATGTTCCCGTGGGCATGAAAAACCCCACCAGCGGCGACCTGTCCGTCATGTTAAACGCCGTGGTGGCGGCTCAGACCGGCCACGAGTTCATCATGCGGGAGTGGGAAGTGAAAACCCAGGGCAATCCCCTGGCTCACACCATCCTTCGCGGCGCTGTCAGCAAGCACGGCCAGTGCCTGCCCAACTACCACTACGAGGATCTGATCCTGCTCTACCGCCTCTACCACGAGAGAGACGTGCTGAACCGGGCCTGCATTGTGGACGCCAACCATTCCAATTCCAACAAACAGTATATGGAGCAGGTGCGCATTGTAAAAGAAGTGCTCCACAGCCGCCGCCATTCCGATCAGATCCGGGAGATGGTCAAGGGCGTAATGATTGAGAGCTATATTGAGCCCGGCTCCCAGAAGGTTTCCGACCACTGCTACGGCAAGTCCATCACCGATCCCTGTCTGGGCTGGGAGGATTCCGAGCGCCTTCTGTACGAAATCGCCGAAGCCCTGAATTAAGCATGATACAAAAAAACGGAGAAATAAAAGAGGCGGAGACATCCGCCTTTTTACGCTTCCGGCCTCTCCACCTTCACAAGGGAAAACTTCCCGTCTTCATAATCGTAAATAAAAATGCAGCAGTTGGTAAAGCCCTTTTTCAGCTCCTCTGTCGGGTCCTGCACCCCCTTCAGGAAATTGAAGCAGGCCCCGCCGTGGGAAACTGCCAGCACGCTGCGGTGATCTTCCTTTTCCATGATCTCCCTCAGAGTTTTTGTCATACGGTCCCTCACCTGGTCCGTGGATTCCCCGCCAAACTGAAGATAATAGGTAACCGCCCCTTTGGGATCCTTGCAGGCCAGCCTCTCGCTCTCCGCCTCCAGCTGCCCGTAAAACACTTCCTTCAGCCCTTTCAGGCGGGTATAAGCCATATCGGTCACCAGCTCCAGGGTGTCGCAGCACCTCTCGCTTGTGGAGCTGTAAGCATGGTCAAAGACAATCCCCTGCTCCTTAAAATACCGTCCCGCCGCCTGCGCCTGCCGCTTTCCCAACTCCGTCAGAGGCGAATCGCACCAGCCCTGAATCCTCTTCTGTTCATTGAACATGGTCTCCCCGTGGCGCATCAGGTATAATCGTTTTTTCATTCTGTCCTCTCCTTTTTTCTTTTTGCTGCGTGGTTTCATTATATTATACCATGGTCACTAAGCTCGTGAGGAACCTCGCTAAGTGTCCAGGCATATATTCTCACTAGGCTCGTGAAAAACCTCGCCAAGTGTTCATATTATACCATGGAAACTAAACTCGTGAAATACTTCTCCTTGCCCACATCTTGCATTTTCTCCCGGCACCGGTTATAGTATATTCAGATGTATTGTTAAGCAGCTTTCCTATAAAAAATGTTTGAAAAAGGAGGAGTTTCCCATGATTCGAGCTGCCGTTTCCTCCGACGCGTCCCGTCTGGCGGAGATTCAGATTTTCGCAAAGCGGACGGCTTTCCGCCCCATATTTCAGAACGACTTTGTTTCCTTTCAAGAGATGCAGGTGCTGGATCTGGCTCTCAGCTTTCGGGACGATCCCTCTATGCTGCAGGATGTATTCGTCTGGGACGACGGAATCGTAAAGGCCATGACCAGATGGGACAAAAGCCGGGCCGCAGACCTGCACTGGGAATTAAAGGAACTGTACGTGGATCCCTTTTTCCAGGGACAGGGACTGGGGTCCTCCCTCATGAAGGCGTTCTTATCCGGGGCGGAGGCAGCCGGGATGAAGACCGCTTCCCTCTGGGTATTGGAAAAAAATGAAGCTGCCAGGGCTCTTTATAGCCGTTATGGTTTTGCCCCGGACGGAGAAAAAAAGCTTCAGGAAGGAACTTCTGAATACCTGCTGGAGTACTGGAAAAAGCTCTGACAAACTTTCTTTTCAGCAGAAAAGTTTCAGGGGAAGGCATGACTCCGGCGAGCCATTCCTTCCCCTGTCTAAAATTGTCTTTTTCCCGACGATCTTTTCCCATCAGACAGCCGGCATGTTTGGCAGATATTATTTGCTCATCATATACTCGATCTCGCTGAACACGAATTCTCTTCCCTCAGCCCATTCATCTCCCAGGCATCTGTTCAGGAATCCATGCTTACTGTTTTTGAATCTCCGCACCGCCACCCGGGATCCGGAAGCCTGCGCCACCTGCTTGGCAAATTCTTCCGAATCAGGAGCTAAGGGATCCTGTCCTCCCGTTGCGAGAATCAGAGGCGGAAACTTCTCCAGATCCTCCTTCGTGGCCTTCAACAGGCTTACATAAGGATCGTCAAAATCACTTTCCTTTGTACAGTAAAGCAGATTGTAAAGAAGTCCCCGGTTGCTCACATCGCTCAGATCCAGATCGTCGCTGATGGACTCCACCGTATTCATACTGCACACGGGATACATCATCACGGACAGCGCCGGGATGGGATCTCCCGCCTTGGCCGCCATCATGGGAATGGCCGCGCTGAACTGACCGCCCGAACTGTTGCCCCCGATCACAATGCGATCAGATCTGGCTCCCAGCTCTTCTGCATGATCCATCACCCACTTATATACGTCATATCCGTCCTGAAGACCTGTGGGATAAGGATATTCCGGCGCAAGCCTGTAATCCACGTCCACTACGGTACAGCGAAGGCGCTTCACCAGATATGAGCAGAAAGCGCTGTCAAATTTGGAATGCTCTCTTACGAACCCGCCTCCGTGAATATTGATAAATACATAATCCGCAGGTTCTCCATCCAGAGGCTTTATGATCCATACGGGGATCTCATACCCGTCTCTCGCCCGAACCTTCGCTTCCGTGGATCTCACCTCATCGAACACCTTGAAATATTCTCCCTCCGTAACGGGAGATGTCTCCAGACCGCCTCTGACCATCTCCGCATATCTGGCTTTTTCTTTTTCTGTAAGATTCAACATGATTTTCCCCTCCAAATTCTCCCCATCAGAACGGGTAAACAAGAACAGAATTGATAACTACCAGCACAGTGCAAAGTACCGCTCCCGGAAGCGTCTGCTTGATCGTCTCTCTGATATTCAGGTTACAGGCGCTGAAGCAGATGGCCGACCCGGTGTTGGCCATAGGCGTAATAACAGAAAGCAGTGAGCACTGATAAATTGTAACTACTACGGCTCTGGGATCGATTCCGGCTGCCGCGCAGACATTGCAGGCGATGGGAATATATACCATGAATGTTGCCGTATTGGAAAGAAAGCTGGTGGAAATCAGGGTCACAACAGCGAATACGATAATGATCATCATTCCGGACGGATGTCCTCCCAGAACATCGAGGATCAGCTCACCGATCACCGTTCCCGCTCCTGAGTCTGTCAGGATATTGGCGATGCCCATGATCGTGGCGCACATCAGTACCGGGCCTTTCATGATCGAGTTCAGGAAATACTGTCTGTCCATGACTTTCAGTACGATCATTACGATACATACAGCGATGGGCAGGAAATACGCACGCTCGCCGATGGAAGGCGCCAGAAAGAGGCCCACTGCGGAAATAATAAAGCCCACATATACGATGATCTGCTTATTTTTCGGAAGTTTTCCATCGGAACCCTTCTTCGCTCTCACCTCAAAAGCGGAAATATCCACATCTTTCTTGGGAAGCCATTTATAAGTTAACGCTGAATACAGCACTCCTACGATTCCCGGTATCAGGGTACACTTCATAAGGCTGAAGATATCCAGCAGGCGGGTCTCGCCTGTAGCCTCTATGAACTGGTTCAGCATCAGGTAGGTGGTCGCTCCCGTACTTCCCACGGGAAGTTTTCCCATCCAGGAAGTCATAACGAACGTCAGCGGAAGCAGGATCCGGGAAAGTTTGATATCATCACTCTCATTGCAGATGGTCAGCATGAAGCTCATCATGATCATGATGATGGAGGACTGGGAAGTGGTAAACTGGGCCAGTATGGCGGCAATTACCATCAGAGAAAACACCAGTCTCAGGTTGCTTGTTTCTTTCTTTCCTCCGCCTGACAGCAGCACGTCCTTGATCTTTTCCACAAAGTCCGTCTGCCCCAGCATGCCGGCGATGGCGAACATACCCACCAGCATGACAACGTTTTTGTCATAAAATCCAGACAGAGCCTGACTGATGGGAGCCACCCCGGTCAGCACCAAAATAGTAAGGCAGGTCAGGCCTACCCCCGCAAAGTCGAATTTTCCCGACAGCATCAATACAATAAACAGTATCAATACTGCAAGTACAATCCACAAAGCCATTGATTCCATACTTATCTTCTCCTTTTCTCTTGTTTTTTATATACACTCAGCAGAACTGAGTAATATACGATAGTTTACATTCCGGTTCATCCTATCATCAGGTGATAGGCGCCGGGTTGAAGATGCACAGATCATTGTGGAGTTTGTACTTCTCGGCAAAACTCTGCTTTCTTCCGCTGGCCACATCGATGATTTCCTGAAAGAGCTGTGTTCCGATCTCCTGGATGGTGGCTTCTCCCGTAGCAATGGGGCCGGCGTTTACATCGATCAGGTCCGGCCACTGCTCCTTCATGTCATTTCTGGAGCATACCTTGATCACAGGGGCGATGGCCAGTCCATAGGGCGTTCCCCGCCCTGTCATAAATACCTGAAGGCCGATGCCGGACGCCAGCTGGCAGGGGCCGCAGACAATATCACTGGCAGGAGTAGCCGCGTAAATCAGGCCGTGCTTTGTGGGCTTCTCTCCGGGGGAGAGCACCTCCACTATGGGAGAGGTTCCGGATTTGGCAATGGATCCCATGGCCTTCTCCACGATGTTTGCAAGGCCGCCTTTCTTGTTTCCGGGAGTGGGGTTGGCGCTGCGGTCCACCTGGCCGTTTAACAGGTAGTTGTCATACCACTTCATCTCCGCCGCCAGCTTCTTTTCCACCTCTTCGCTGACGCACCGGTGAGCCAGGAGATAAACTCCGTCCCGCACCTCCGTCACTTCCGAGAACATGACGGTGGCTCCGCCTTTTACCAGCATATCTGCCGCATAGCCCGCCGACGGGTTGGCCGTCACGCCGGAGAAGGCGTCGCTTCCCCCGCACTGCATTCCCACCAGCAGCTCCGACAGAGGCAGAGTCTCCCTCTTTCTCTCATTTAAAATCTTCAGCTTTTTGTCCGCCATCTCCATAAGAGCATTAATCATGGCGTCAAAGCCTTTTTCCTCCTGGAGCACAATCACATTCTCCGGGCTGATATCCGCCTCGTCAATAAGCATATCCACCGTCAGCTTTTCGCAGCCCAGAGCCACCACCATCAGCTGTCCGCCGAAATTGGGATGCTTTGCCAGGTTGCGGAGAATACGGATGGGCACCTTTGCCTCCGGAGCATTGATGGCCACGCCGCAGCCGTAGGGATGGTTTACCGGCACAATGTCATCCACATTGGGATACTTCGGCAGCAGTTCTCTTTTCATTCTTTCCACAGCCACGTTCAGCACGCCGGTGACGCACTGGACTGTGGTGCTGATTCCCAGAATATTCCTGGTGCCCGCCGGTCCGCCCCAGGGGTTCCGATATCCCTCCCAGGTGGCAACCGGCGGTTCCGGCAGATCTGTCACAATATTGGTGCCGTACTCCATATCGTCCACGTCCGGAGGCGTGGGGAGTTCCAGCATATGCTCGTTGATCCAGCTTCCCTTTTTAATATCGTCGATGGCATAGCCCAGCACTACTCCGTAGCGGATGATTTCTCCGCCTTTGGGAATATCCTGCAGAGCGATCTTGTGAGCCTGGGGGATATCCTGGGCCGCCACAATGCCGTCCATTACTTCCGTGCCCGCCCTGATCTCATTGACAGCGATGGCAACGTTGTCCTGATCTTTGATTTTGATGTACAGTGGAGCGCTCATACTTGTTCCTTTCCGAATTATACATTCTGTTTCATTCCCTCAGAACCGGGAGAACTGTCCTCCTCCCGTCAGGTTACTGTTATTATAATCCGAAAAGTACTATAAGTAAAATTATTAAAAATTCTATTTCTATTAATTATTTTTAGAGTTCTCCCCCTCTCTCACCATGGCCGCCAGCTCTTCAAACCGCTTCTGCATCTTCACGCCCGCCAGCTTTTCCTTCGGCGGAAACGTCCGGTCAAATGCCTCCGCTTCCTCCCCGCTGATCTCATAAACGGAATCCTCAAAATAGCGCCCGGCCGCTCCTTTCAGCGCCCCCTCTCTCAGTTCGCAGGCCTGAAGAGCTGCCATATACATCCCATCCGCCGTGCGGATGCCAAACTGTTCCGCCGGCACAAAGCCGTGGCGGGAATAATAGGCCGGATCTCCGCAGAGAAGCAGGGCCGGAAAGCCCATTTCCGCCGCCCGCTCCTTTACCGCTGCCAGCAGCCTGCCGCCGATTCCTCTCCCCTGATACTCTGGAAGAACACTGATGGGACCCAGGGTCAGTACCTGACGGACCCTGCCGTCATCTCCGCGAATCGTTCCCTTCACAGCGGCTGCATGGCCTGCAAGGGTTCCGTCTTCCACCGCCACCAGATCCAGCTCCGGCACAAAGGCCGAGCTGTCTCTCATTACGTGGAGCAGATAGTGTTCCACACATCCCGGCATAAACTGGTTCCAGAAGGCTTCCCGGGTAACCTCTTCCGTTCTCCGGTAATCTTCCGGTCTTTCCTGTCTGATCTCTGTATTCATTTTCATTCTCCTTTTTGTTTTTTTCTTATCATACCACAAAAAGCCTGGCTGTTGCAGCCAGGCTTTCTGTGTCGTGTCTATTCATCCAAATTTTGAAAATGTCTGTTTTTATCCGGTCCTATCTCACCAGGCAGGGTCTCTTGGGATCAAATTTCCATCCCGGAATCAGATACTGCATTCCGATGGAGTCATCCCGGCCGCCCAGACAGTTGTCCAGGTAGAGCTGATGGGCTTTCTTCACCTGCTCCATATCCACCTCGATACCGAGACCTGGCTTTTTGGGAACCTCCACGCAGCCGTCCACAATCTGCAGCGGCTCTTTGGTCAGTCTCTCCAGTCCCTCCTGCCAGATCCAGTGGGTATCCAGAGCGTTGTACTCACCGGGAACGGCCGCTCCTACCTGCGTAAACATGGCCAGGGAAATATCAAAGTGGTTATTGGAATGGGAACCCCAGGTATATCCGAAATCATGGCACATCTGCGCCACGCGCACAGAACCGCTCATGGTCCAGAAATGGGGATCCGCCAGAATAATATCCACAGACTGAGACTCCAGGGAGTGTCCCACCTCTCTCCAGTCAGTGGCAATCATATTGGTAGCCGTGGGGAATCCGGTGCGGCGTCTGAACTCGCTCATGATCTCTCTTCCGGAGTACACCCCTTCCGCTCCGCAGGGATCCTCGCAGTAGGTCAGAATGCCCTGCATTCCCTTCACATACTCGCAGGCCTGTTCCAGAGTCCATCCGCCGTTGGGATCCAGGTCGATTCTGGCATCGGGAAAGGCTTTCTTCAGCTCCCGGATCACTTCCATTTCCTGATCTCCCGGAAGCACGCCGCCCTTTAACTTAAAGTCCTGGAAGCCGTATTTCTCGTGAGTCGCCTTCGCGAAGGCCACGATCTTGTCCGCCGTCAGGGCCTCCTCATGGCGGATCCGATACCACTCGCAGTCGGAATCCGGCTCTGCATCGTAGGGCAGATCCGTCTTGTTTCTGTCTCCCACGAAAAACAGGTATCCCAGCATACGCACTCTGTCTCTCTGCTGTCCGTCGCCCAGCAGCTCGCAGACCGGAACCTCCAGATATTTGCCCATAAGGTCCAGGCAGGGAGCCTCAATGGCGGTGATCACGTGAACGCCGGTGCGCAGGTCAAAGGTCTGATTGCCTCTCACGTCCGCCTCGCCCTTGCTGTCCAGGTGTGCCTTTACCTTTAAAAGGGTGCTCTTGTACTCTGCCAGTCTGGTGCCCTCCACGATGGGAATGCACTCCTCCAGGGCAGAAGTGATTTTGGTTCCCCCCGGAACCTCACCCACGCCCGTCTCACCGTTGTCCGCGTGAAGAATTACGATATTTCTGGTGAAAAACGGAGAATGGGCGCCGCTTAAATTCAGCTCCATACAGTCTTTTCCGGCTACGGGATACACTTCCATTTTGGTAATGATTGGTGATGCCATAATGTTTCCTTCCTCTCCTGATATTTGAGTGAGTCCAGCATACCTGCGGCAGCCCCTCATCCCTGCAGGCCCCCGCAGATTCCAGCTGTTTTCTTTAATTCTATTATATTTCCAGTTATCGGCTTAGTCAAATTAATATATATTCTGCTGAGACTTAGAAAAACTTATTTTGATCATTCATGGGCCGATGCAAACGGACATTCTCACTCCCGTTTCAGAAGGGTTTCCAGCACGCTGCCGATGCTCTTTTCCTCCACCGGCAGCGTCAGCTGCGGCTCATTGATATCTTCCAGATAATGGGCATCCGAATTGCTGACGATCCGGCAGCGCTCCAGATAGGGATGTTCTCTCCTAAGCCGGTGGAGAAGAGACAGATTTTTCACCTCAGCCGTCACAAACCGGCTGTCCGGCGGAACCATACCCAAATTGGAGATCAAGCTGTTTGCCGTCTTGTCAATATGGGCCGGAAACATGACTCCGCCTCTCTCCCGCACCAGCTCCCACAGGCCGTCAAAAGAAATGGAGCAGGCGTTGATGAGCAGGTATGGCTCCTCCCCGCAGATATGGTCCCCGCAGTCGTAGATCTGCTGATCCCCGAAAATGTCCGGCCGGTTCTTCACCGGCGGCAGAGCGTCATGGACCAGCCGGTCAAAGTCCACCGCTTCCGGAAGGTCCGGAAACAGGCAGACGGCATGTACCTCCTCCGCCGTGCAGATCTCCATGCCGGGAATTACCAGCACTCCGTACTCCTCCCCCATCGCCATGGCTGCCCCGCAGTTTTTGCAGGAATTGTGGTCTGTCACCGCAATCACGTCCAGCCCCTTTACCGCAGCCATTCCCACAATGTTGGCCGGAGTCATATCCCCGTCCCCGCAGGGGGACAGGCAGGAATGGATGTGCAGATCATAGTATAATTCCACGTTTCCTCCCCCTCTCACGCCGTTCTCCCTCAGCATGCCGCCGCGCCGGCCCCCATTCCCTAGCCTATCCCTTCCCCGGAAACCATCCCGTAAATCTCCAGAGCCGTATCAAACACCGGTTTTTCCGACGCAAGCACAGTAATTCCCTGCTCTTTCGCCTTTTTTCCGGCGGCCTCATCCAGTTCCATTCCCTCCGCCAGAATCACACAGGCCGCATCCGTCAGGGAAGCCACTGCCAGAGTATTCATATTTCCCATCACCGTCACCCAGGCGCAGCCCGCCGGGGCACGCCCCATGGCAATGCTTAAAAGATCGCAGCAGAACACCTTTTCAATGTTTCTGTCCTGCCCGTCTCCCAGATTGACCACACGGTATTTTTTTGTATCTGTCAGTTCTTTCACCGTCATATTCTATCTCTTCTCCTCATCCAGCTTGGCCATATCGTCAGAAATTTTCTGTATATACTCCTTCAGAAGTCTCAAAGTCTCCCGGCCGTCCTTCTCTCCGGCGGCCATATCATCCGCCAGATGGGACACTTCCGCGGACAGCTTATGCAGACTCTCCCTCAAATAGTAGACACAGTCCTCCTCCCTGGCCTCTCCCCGCACAATGTCCTCCGCCAGAGCCTTGCAGGTGGGCGCCCCGCAGGAGCCGCAGTCCAGCCCCGGCAGCTTTTTTAGCAGCCGCTCCGCCTGGTTGAGCCTGGCAAAGCTCTCCATTATATTGTGACCCAGGGAAAATACCGGCTCGTAATCCACTTCCTTCGTCCAGGCCATGCAGTCCTCCGCATGCTCTCCGTCCATGTGGCTTCTGGCCACCGGCATATACCGGCGCAGCCGCTTCAGCTTCACCTCCGCCACGTAGGGGTTTTCCACCGTCAGCACTCCGCCCACGCAGCCGCCGCTGCAGGCATCCAGCTCCACAAATTTCAGATTTGAAAACTTCTGATCCTCCAGATCTTCCAGCACCCGGATCACATTTTCAATACCGTCCGCCGCCAGATAGCTCTCCGTAAACAGGCCGCCGGCTTCCCCGCCGCTTCGTCCCCAGTTGACACCGATCTTTCCCGACGTCCCGATCTCCGCCGGGTCCGGTCCCACCGCCTTCATATAGGAAAGCAGAATGGGATACACGTCCTTTATGGCCAGAACCCGGTCGATCTGACTCTTTTCCGTTCCCAGAGGCGACTTCGCATAGGTCACCTTGGAAGGGCAGGGAGAAATAAAGCAGATGCCGATGTCCTCCCTGGGCAGCCCCGTCTTTTCCATGGCCTTTTTCACCGCCAGACAGGCCGCCACCTCTACCGGCGGGTTTAAGGGGAGCAGATGGGGGATCAGGTTGGGAAAACGGACCCGGATCAGCCGCACCACCGACGGGCAGGCGGTGCTGATCATAGGCAGATTTTCCTGATGCTCTTCCAGATATGCCCTGGTGGCCTCGCTCACCAGCTCCGCCGCTGCCCCCACCTCCATCACATCGTCAAAGCCCATAAGCAGCAGGGCGTTCAGCACAATATTCACGTCCTCCAGGTTGTTGAACTGACCGTAAAGGGACGGCGCCGGCAGAGCCACCGTGTACTTGTACTCCTTTATCACATCCAGCCGGTCGTAGGTCGCCTGCTTTGCGTGGTGGGGACATACCCGGATGCACTCCCCGCAGTCGATGCAGAATTTGCTGTTGATCCTCGCTTTTCCGTTCCGCACCCGGATGGCCTGAGTAGGGCACCTCTTAATGCAGTTGATGCACCCCCGACACAGAGACTCATCCAGGCGGACGGAATGATAAAATTTATCCATCACAGATTCACCACCATCGTGATCGTCGTGCCCACGCCGACGGTCGTATCTATTTTCATCTCATCCGTATACTTTTTCATGTTTGGCAGACCCATGCCCGCACCGAATCCCAGGGACCGCACCGCATCCGGAGCTGTGGAATACCCCGCCTGCATAGCCAGGTCCACATCCGGAATTCCGGGCCCCACATCCGCCAGCACCATGGTAATTTTCTCCGGAGTGATGGAAACGGTGATTTCACCGCCTTTTGCGTGGATTACCATGTTGATCTCCCCCTCATACATGGCGATGGCCACTTTCCGCACCGCGTCCGGAGGCACTCCCATCTGCTTTAACTTGCTTTTTACATCGCTGCTGGCCTCTCCCGCCCTGGTAAAGTCGTCGGGAGAAACTTCATATGTTAAAACGATCGCATCGTCCATCAGATCGCACCTCCCCGCAGACCGGCTTCATAGAGCAGACCGCAGGCCGTAAACATCCGGTGGCCCGTCTCCAGCACCACCAGGTCTCTCTCCCTGGCCATCTCCAGAAGCTTCGCGTCCGCCTTCTTGCCCCTGATAAAAATAATGCAGACAATATCCAGCATCTCCGCCGTCCTCACCACCTGGGGATTTACCAGCCCCGTCAGCAGTACGCCGTGATCCTTGGAAAATGCCAGCACATCGCTCATCATATCGGATCCGCAGGCAGTTCTCACCTCGCGGTCCAGATGTTCCTCTCCTACCAGAACTCTGGCCCCCAGGGCTGCCCGAACATCTTCTACCGTCATAGCCAATCCATCCTTTCTCTCAGGCACAGTTTTTCCTTCGCCAAAATGCCTCATTGATAGATTTAGAATACCATCGCCTTTGTTAATTATCAACAGAAAAAAATTGTTATTTTTCTATCATATCCGTTTTTTTCAGTAGATTTTTACATTTATTTGTGCTACTATACGTGTATGTACTGCATAATGTGAAAGACTGAATGAGGAGGTTCAAAAATGGCTTGCAAACAGAAAACGGTTCCATTTTCCGGAACCAAAGAGCAGGAGGCAGAGCTGAAAAATGCCATTGCCCAGCTCAGGGACACCAAGGGATGCCTGATGCCAATCATGCAGAAGGCTCAGGAAATCTACGGCTATCTTCCCATCGAAGTACAGACCATGATTTCCGACGAGACCGGCATTCCTATGGAAAAAATTTACGGGGTGTCCACATTCTATTCTCAATTCGCACTCCAGCCAAAGGGGAAATATCAGATCTCCGTATGTCTCGGCACAGCCTGCTATGTCAAGGGATCCGGCGATATTTTTAAGAAACTGGAAGATCTTCTTGGAATCACCAATGGAGAATGTACTCCGGACGGCAGATTTTCCCTGGATTCCTGCCGCTGTGTGGGTGCCTGCGGACTGGCTCCCGTCATGATGATTAATGACGAGGTGTACGGCCGGCTGACTCCCGACCAGATTCCGGCTATTCTGGCTAAATATCAGTAAACCCATGATGACGGAAATTTCTTTAAATATTCTGGACGTGGCGGAAAATTCCACACGGGCAGGAGCTTCTCTTGTGACTATCACCGTATCTGCGGACACCGGAAATGACCGTCTGACCGTGGTGATTGCGGATGACGGCTGCGGCATGACAGAGGAAGAGCTGGCCCGGGTCACGGATCCTTTCTTTACCACGCGGACTACACGGAAGGTGGGGCTGGGCGTTCCCTTTTTTAAAGAGGCGGCAGAACTCACCGGCGGCAGTTTTGACATCCGCTCCGTTCCCGGAAAAGGGACGGTGGTGACAGCGGTATTTGTCCTCTCCAGCATCGACCGGATGCCTTTAGGCGACATTTCCGCTACCATACATAATCTGGTGGTCTACCACCCGGATACGGATTTCTGCTACATCTACAAATATGACGGAAAGTCCTTTACTCTGGACACGAGACAGTTTCGGGAAATCCTGGGAGATATCCCTTTTGACACCCCGGAAATCTCATCCTACATCATGGAATATCTGACAGAAAACAAACTTGAAACCGACGGCGGGGCAGACCTGTAGGTCTGCCGGATAGGAGGAACGACTATGAAATCTCTTGAAGAGCTGAGAGCAATCCGCTCAAAAATGCAGAATCAGGTGAGCATGAGAGCGGAAGATCATACACATACACGGGTAGTAGTGGGCATGGCCACCTGCGGCATTGCCAGCGGAGCCCGTCCCGTACTCAACACCCTTTCCAATCTGGTTCAGGAGAGGGGGCTGACGGACCGGATTTCCGTCACCCAGACCGGCTGTATCGGCCTGTGCCAGTATGAGCCCATCGTGGAGGTGATGGAACCGGGGAAACCCAAAGTAACCTATATTAAAATGAATCCCCAGAAAGCGTCCGAAGTGGTGGACCGCCATCTGGTGGGAGGCCATGTGATCGAAGAATACACTCTGGCTTCCGCAGATATTAAATAAGGAGGAAAACTGCTATGTATCGTTCGCATGTACTGGTCTGCGGAGGAACGGGCTGTACCTCCTCCGGAAGCCAGAAAATTATGGAAAAACTGAAAGAAGAGCTGGAAAAGCAGGGTCTCTCCGATGAGGTGGCCGTTATCCAGACCGGATGCCACGGCCTCTGCGCCCTGGGTCCCATTATGATCGTCTATCCGGACGCTTCCTTCTACTCTATGGTAAAGGAAGAAGACATTCCTGAGATTGTGTCCGAGCATCTGCTGAAAGGACGGGTGGTAAAACGCCTCCTCTACCAGGAGACTGTGACCCCTGCCGGAGTAAAGGCTCTTATCGACACCGATTTTTACAAAAAGCAGCACCGCATCGCCCTGCGCAACTGCGGTATCATCAATCCGGAATCCATTGAAGAGTATATCGGCACCGGCGGCTACGAAGCCCTGGGCAAGGTTCTGACGGAGATGACTCCCGACGACGTGATACAGACCCTTATGGACAGCGGCCTCCGCGGCAGAGGCGGCGGCGGATTCCCCACCGGCCTGAAATGGAAGCTGGCCCGGCAGAACGACGCCGACCAGAAATACGTCTGCTGCAATGCTGATGAAGGCGACCCCGGCGCGTTCATGGACCGCTCCATCCTGGAAGGCGATCCCCACGCGGTGCTGGAAGCTATGGCCATCGCCGGCTACGCCATCGGAGCCAGCCAGGGATATATTTACGTCCGGGCCGAATACCCCATCGCCGTGGAACGTCTGAGAATCGCCATCCAACAGGCCAGAGAGATGGAACTTCTCGGCAAGGATATCTTCGGCACCGGCTTCGACTTTGACATTGACTTAAGACTGGGAGCAGGCGCTTTCGTCTGCGGCGAGGAGACCGCCCTTATGACCTCCATCGAAGGAAACCGGGGTGAACCGAAGCCCAGACCGCCCTATCCGGCTCAGAAGGGACTGTTCGGAAAGCCTACCATTTTAAATAACGTGGAAACCTACGCCAACATTCCTCAGATCATCTTAAACGGACCGGAGTGGTTCGCCTCCATGGGCACGGAGAAATCCAAAGGCACAAAAGTGTTCGCCCTGGGCGGAAAAATCCACAACACCGGCCTGGTGGAGATCCCCATGGGAACCACCCTGCGGGAAGTCATCGAGGAGATCGGCGGCGGCATTCCCGGCGGCAAAAAGTTCAAGGCGGCCCAGACCGGCGGTCCTTCCGGCGGCTGTATTCCGGCCGAGCACTTTGACATTCCCATCGACTATGACAACCTGATTTCCATCGGATCCATGATGGGTTCCGGCGGACTGATCGTCATGGACGAGACCGACTGTATGGTGGACATCGCCAAATTCTTCCTGGAGTTCACCGTGGAGGAATCCTGCGGAAAATGTACCCCCTGCCGGGTGGGAACGAAGCGGATGCTGGAGATCCTTACAAAGATCACCAAAGGCCAGGCCACCATGGAAGACCTGGATAAGCTGGAGGAGCTCTGCTACTATGTAAAAGAAAATTCCGCCTGCGGCCTGGGACAGACGGCTCCCAACCCGGTTCTGTCCACTCTCCGCTATTTCCGGGATGAGTACGAAGCCCATATCAAGGAAAAGAGATGCCCCGCAGGCGTCTGCAAGGCCCTTCTCTCCTACCATATTGATCCTGACAAGTGCCGCGGCTGTACCCTGTGCGCCCGCACCTGTCCCAACAACGCCATCTCCGGCACCGTGAGAAATCCGCACGTCATCGATCAGGATAAGTGCATCAAGTGCGGCGCCTGCATGGAGAAGTGTAAATTCGGCGCAATCTACAAACAGTAATGGAGGGGATCACTATGGAGAATATCACAATCAAAATCAACGGCATGGAAGTCAGTGCTCCCAAAGGCTCTACCATTCTGGAAGCGGCCAGACTGGCGCACATTGAGATTCCTACGCTTTGCTACTTAAAGGAAATCAACGAGATCGGCGCCTGCCGGATGTGCGTGGTGGAGGTCAAGGGCGCAAAGAGCCTGGTGGTCTCCTGCGTATATCCCATTAACGAAGGCATGGAAGTCTGGACCAACACCCCGAAAGTAAGGGAATCCAGGAAAAAGACCCTTCAGCTCCTGCTCTCCAACCACAACCGCAGCTGCCTTTCCTGTGTCAGAAGCGGAAACTGCGAGCTGCAGCAGCTGTGCAAGGAGCTGGGCGTCACCGATGAAGACTACTACGACGGAGACAAGACTCCGTCTGAAATCGACGACAGCGCTCCCCACATGATCCGAGACAACAGCAAGTGCATCCTCTGCCGCCGCTGCGTGGCTGTCTGCGAAAAGACCCAGGGCATCGGCGTTATCGGAGCCAACATGAGAGGCTTTGCCACCTTTATCGGCTCTCCTTTCGGCATGGGCCTGGGAGAGACCAGCTGCGTATCCTGCGGACAATGCATCGCCGTCTGCCCCACAGGAGCTCTCTATGAGAAGGACTGCACCGACGAGGTGCTGGCAGCCATCGCAGATCCGACAAAGCATGTGATCGTTCAGACCGCTCCCTCTGTGCGGGCGGCCCTCGGCGAGGAGTTTGGCTATCCCATCGGCACCAACGTGGAAGGCAAGATGGTGGCCGCTCTCCGGAGAATCGGCTTTGACAAAGTGTTTGACACCGACTTTGCTGCGGACTTAACCATTATGGAAGAGGCCCACGAGTTTATTGACCGGGTGAAAAACGGCGGCGTACTGCCCCTTATCACCTCCTGCTCTCCCGGATGGGTGAAGTACTGCGAGCACTATTTCCCGGATATGACGGAAAATCTGTCCTCCTGCAAATCTCCCCAGCAGATGTTCGGCGCTATCGCCAAATCCTACTATGCGGAGAAAGCGGGAATTGACCCGAAGGATATCGTTTCCGTATCCGTCATGCCCTGTACCGCCAAGAAATTTGAGATCGTCCGTCCCGACGAGGACGCCAACGGCGTGCCGGACGTGGATTACGCCATGACCACCAGAGAGCTGGCCAGACTGATCCGCAAATGCGGCCTGAAGTTCCAGAACCTGCCTGACGAGGATTTTGACGCTCCTCTTGGCTTAAGCACCGGCGCCGGCACCATTTTCGGAGCCACCGGCGGCGTTATGGAAGCAGCTCTGCGGACCGCGGTGGAAACCCTCACCGGCGAAGAGCTGGAGAACGTGGACTTTACCGAAGTCCGGGGTACCAAAGGCATCAAGGAAGCCACCTACCACGTGGCCGGAATGGATGTGAATGTGGCTGTGGCCTCCGGCCTCGGAAACGCAAAAGAACTCTTAAACCGGGTGAAAAACGGCGAGGCAAACTACCACTTTATTGAGATCATGGGCTGTCCCGGCGGCTGCGTCAACGGAGGCGGCCAGCCTCAGCAGCCGGGATGGGTACGCAATACCGTGGACATCCGCTCTCTCCGGGCAAAGGTTCTCTACGACGATGACAAAGCAGATTCCATCCGCAAATCTCATGAGAATCCGGCCATCAAAGAGCTTTACGCCTCCTACCTGGGCGAGCCTGGAAGCGAGAAAGCCCATCATCTCCTTCACACCACTTATGTAAAAAGAAAGATCAACGAAATCTGACGAATCTGATCCTTAAAGCGGCTCATCTGTTTTCGGATGCCGGGGAGTTACTCCCCGGCATTTCTTGCTTTTTCTCCCCTGATTGGGTATAATCAATACATTCTGTTCTGACCGGACCTTCCGGTTTTTATGCAGCCAGTCAACCACTCTTCCCCCAAAAGGAGGCATGCCTGTGAATCTGATTCTTCTTCTGTGTGCAGTGATTATGATCGCCTGCATCGCCGGCAACAAGCTGTCCGGCCGCCTGGGAATTCCCACCCTGCTTCTGTTTATCGCCCTGGGAATGCTGTTCGGTTCCGACGGGATCTTCCGGATCCAGTTCGAGGACTACGCATTCTCGGAAAAAGTCTGCTCTGCCGCCCTGATCATTATTATGTTCTACGGCGGTTTCGGCACCAAATGGAGCACTGCAAGGCCGGTGGCGTCCCAGTCCATTCTTTTAAGCACCTTTGGCGTTCTGATCACCGCCGGCCTTACAGGCCTGTTCTGCCATCTTGCGCTGGGCCTGGGTCTTCTGGAAGGAATGCTTATCGGTTCCGTTCTCGGCTCCACCGATGCGGCTTCCGTGTTTTCCATTCTCCGCTCCCAGCGCCTGAACTTAAAATATGGCACGGCTCCCATGCTGGAAATTGAGAGCGGAAGCAACGACCCCTGCGCCTATATGCTCACCATTACCATTTTATCGGCCATGAGCGGATCCGTATCTGCCGGCAGTATCGCCTGGTCCGTCTTTGCTCAGCTCCTGTTCGGCATTGGCGGCGGCGTTCTGGCTGCCATGGCCGCCGGCTGGGTTCTCCGCAGCATTGACTTAGGTTCCGACGGTTTTGAATCTATCTTTCTGGTGGCCGCGGCCATAGCTGCCTATGCCCTGCCGTCCCTTTTCGGCGGCAACGGCTATCTGAGCGCCTACATCGCAGGCATTCTTCTGGGCAACCAGGAAATTCCGGGGAAGAAAAGCCTGGTGAATTTTTTCGACGCCTTTAACGGAATGATGCAGATGCTGATTTTCTTCCTGCTGGGCCTTCTGGTTTCTCCGTCCAGACTCCCCCAGGTATTTCTGCCGGCGGTCTGCATCGCCCTGTTTCTCACGTTTATCGCCAGGCCGGCAGCCGTAGCTCTGCTCCTCTTTCCTTTCCGCGCCCCTTTGAACCAGCAGCTCATTATCTCCTGGGCAGGACTGAGGGGGGCCGCTTCCATTGTGTTTTCCATCACGGCAGCCGTTTCTCCCTCCTACGGACAGGAATCCATTTTTCAGATTGTATTCTGCGTCGTTCTGCTGTCTCTTCTGTTTCAGGGGACGCTGCTGCCTGCGGCTTCCCGGAAGCTGAACATGATCGATGACAATGAAAACGTTCTGAAAACCTTCAACGACTACTCGGAGGAAAGCAGCATTCGGTTTATTCAGCTGGAAATCGGAGCCAATCATCCCTGGGGCGGAAAAAAAATCCGCGATATCGCCTCCATCCCCGGCACTCTCATTGCCGCCGTCATCCGAAACGGCTCCGCCATCATTCCAAAAGGGGATACTCTGCTGGAAACAGGGGATTCCGTCATTATCGGCGGCGAGGAATATCAGGACCAGGACGGCATTGAACTGACGGAGCTGCACATAGATGCCGACAGCCGTATGGCCGGGAAAGCATTAAAGGACGCTGATCTGAGGCGGGACTCCCTGGTAGTGCTCATTCAGCGAAACGGATCCGACCTGATTCCCGACGGAGACACGGTAATTCAGGCAGACGATCTGCTGGTACTTTTCACCCGCCGCGGAACGTAAACACCGGTCATTCCGGCCTGCCCCGAAACACTTATTAGTATATTTAATAATTATTTTCTATTGTTATACAATACTAATATGTGTTACTATGATAGCGAAATCAAGTTAATGGAATCTTTTCACATAAAGGAGAGTTTACTCATGGGCGGAATCTTTGGCGTCGTATCAAAATCCAACTGCACACTGGACCTGTTCTTCGGAACTGACTACCACTCCCACCTGGGAACCCGGCGGGGCGGCATGGCTGTCTGCGGAAAGGACGGTTTTCACCGTGCCATCCACAACATTGAAAATTCCCCGTTCCGGACCAAATTTGAGAACGACCTGGATGAGCTGGAAGGAAACCTGGGCATCGGCTGTATCTCCGATACAGATCCCCAGCCCCTTCTGATCCACTCCCACCTGGGGAGCTACGCCATCACCACAGTGGGCCACATTTCCAACGCGAAAGAGCTGATTGATGAGGCGTTTCAGAACGGCCACATTCATTTCATGGAGATGAGCGGAGGCAGAATCAATTCCACAGAGCTGGTGGCAGCCCTGATCAATCAGCAGGCCACTTTAAAGGACGGCCTCCTCTTCGCTCAGGAAAAAATCAGGGGATCCATGTCCATCCTGATCCTCACTCCGAAAGGCATCTACGCCTCCAGAGACCGGATGGGACGCACCCCTATCACCATCGGCCAGAAAGAAGATGCGTTCTGCGTATCCTTTGAAAACTTCGCCTACCTGAATCTGGGATACTCCCATTATTCCGAGCTGGGCCCCGGAGAAATTGACTTTCTCACCCCGGAAAGCGTGGAGGTAATCAGCGCCCCCAGAAAGGAAATGAAGATCTGTTCTTTCCTGTGGACCTACTACGGCTATCCCACTTCCAGTTATGAAGGAGTAAACGTAGAGCAGATGCGCTACAACTGCGGCCGTCTGCTGGCCAAACGGGACGAGAAAGTCTCCGCTGACAGCGTAGCGGGAGTCCCTGACTCCGGAACGGCCCATGCCGTGGGATATGCCAATGAATCCGGCATTCCCTTCTCCCGCCCTTTCATCAAATACACTCCCACCTGGCCCAGGTCTTTCATGCCTCAGCACCAGAATCAGCGAAACCTGATTGCAAAAATGAAACTGATTCCCGTGGACTGCCTGATCAGGGACAAAAAGCTGCTGCTCATCGACGATTCCATCGTCCGGGGCACTCAGCTGGGAGAAACTACAGAATTTCTGTATAAAAGCGGTGCAAAAGAAGTCCATGTGCGGCCTGCCTGCCCGCCCATCACCTTCGCCTGCCCCTATCTGAATTTCTCCAGATCCACCTCCGACCTGGATCTGATCACCAGACGGATCATACGGGACCGGGAAGGAGACAACGTCTCCCAGGAAGTTCTGGCAGACTATGCCGATCCGGACAGTCAGAATTATCAGGAAATGGTGGAAGAAATCCGCAGACGCCTGGGCTTTACCACCCTGCGCTTCCACCGGCTGGACGATCTGGTAGAGTCCATTGGAATCGAGCCCTGCAAACTGTGCACCTACTGCTGGAACGGCAGGGGCTGATTCAATTCATAAAGAACCCCGGGCACCGGCCCGGGGTTATGTTTTCTTACAGAGTTTTCATACGGCTGATTAAATAGGCAGCCACTGTGGGAAAATGTTCTGCCGCCGCTGTCTTTGTCTCCGGGACCGCCAGAGGAACTGCCGCTCCCCCAAATTTCCGGATCATATCGGTATCGTTGGCGCTGTCTCCAATAGTCAGGATCTCTTCAAAGGGTCCGAACCGCTCCGCCAGAAAATGGACAGCCTGGGCTTTCCCCACCCCTTTGGCCACCACATCGGCATTTCTCACATTAGAATAAGCGCTGGCACATGGAAAAAGGGCGTTGATTTCCCGGCACATACGGCTGATTTCCTCCGGACTGTCCGGCCGGCGGTGATGAACCTGGAGAATGCCGGTCATCTTTTCCGCCTCCCTCAGCAGAATCTCCCCGTCACAGGGTCTCTGGGTCGTGGCCATCTCCGGCTCCCGCACCACATTCAGCTTCCGATAGCGCAGAGTGATCCCGCTCCCCGCCTCGTCCTGCCTGTCAAAATAGGCCAGGACGCCGGCAGCGGTCTCCGGATCCATCTCACGGCTGAACAGTTCTCTTCCCTTTCCATCCAAAATCAGAGCTCCATTGTTTAAGATCAGCACATCCGGCCGCACCTCTCCCAGCTCCGGGTGCTCCGCCAGTTTTGCCCTCAGGGAAGCCTCATTCCTCCCGGTGGCGATGACAAACCAGTGTCCCGCCTGCTGCCACCGTCTCACTGCCTCTCTGTTTTCCCTGCTGACCGCTCCATTCATGGAAAACGTCCGGTCAAAGTCGCTGACTGCGCATTTCACGGCCGAAATTCCTCCCCTCTGCAGTAAGTGCACACCAAATTCAGATCCTGATCCAGAATAGTCAGATCCCCGTCCTTTCCCGGAGCGATGCTGCCTTTTCTGTCTGAGATCCCCACGTATTCTGCCGGATTGCGGCTGGTCATCTTCATAATGTCGTTCCAGCTGACTTTCGTATGTGCCGCCATATTCTGAACAGACTTCACATAACTCAGCTCCACATCTTTGACCGCCTCATAATTTCTTGGATCTATAATCTCCTCCCGTCCATCGTAGCGGCAGATTCTCACCAGGTTCCCCTCTTTTACAAACTTCAGCTTTCTTACATAGTGGTCGAATTCTGTCTGGGTCTGAGCCAGGCCGCAGCAGTCCGTCGTCAGAATGATCCGGTCGCTGCCTTTGATGCGGTAAGCCAGATCAAAGGCCTCATGGCTTACCGTCATTCCCGTCTGTTTGGCAAACTCGCACATCATGTCATCGAAATACAGAGCTGCTCCGGCTACTCCCAGCTCCCGGTGATGAAAGCCTCTCATGCCGCTGAAAGTGTGGGTGAATCCTCCGATTCCGGCTCCTTTTAAGGCCTCAATCTCCCGGAATGTGGCGGCGCTGTGTCCCACCGCCGTCTGAATGCCGTGGCTTCGGCAGAACTCCAGCACTTCCCTGGCCCCTCTGCGCTCCACTGCCAGTGTCATGTGGCGGCACAGCTGTCTGTGACGAAAGCTTTCGTAAAGTTCCCTCATCACCTCCAGGCTCGGTTCTATGCAGCATTCTTCTCTCTGCATACCCCGGTACTCCGGATTGATAAACGGGCCTTCCAGGTGAACTCCCATCATTTGGGCGCCCGGATAATCCTCCTCCCAGGCCTGATCGGCAGCGGCAATGCAGCGCCGGATTTCCGGAATCGAATCCGCCCCGGATGTGGCCAGATAAGAGGTCACTCCTGCCAGAGGAAGGGTACGGCTCATTTCCCGGACAGACTCCGCCGTCTTTTCAAACCAGAACGATCCCGTCGCCCATCCGTGTATGTGAATATCAATAAATCCGGGGAAAATCACATGATCGGTAAAATCCCGGTATGGCCCGTCATAATCCGGATAAATCCCTTTGATCACACCGTTTTCCAGCTCCAGATAGCCGTCCATTTCCCCGTGTTCCAGTATAATATGTTTTGAACGCAGAATCATGTCAGATACCAATACTCCTACCAATACTCCCGGTTCGCTGCCATGAGATCATCCTGGAAACAGGAAACCTCTCTTTATAATTGATCAGCGTCCCCACCATAGCCGGAACCCTGGCACTTCCCGCTCCGGCTATGGTGATCACATGTGCCTTTCTTTCTCCTCCTGTCATCGTCTTCCCCTTTCTCTTTTCCAGCTCAGATAGTTTATTTTGTTCCGGCCTCTGTCCGCAGCCGCTCTGCTTCTTCTTTCGCTTTTTCAGCCATAATCACCGCAATCCGGCTGCACATGCCGGTATAGCTGGCCGGCTCAATCATTTTCCGGATTTCTTCCGGAGAAAACATGGAGGAAATCGTAGAATCTTCCAAAAGAACAGTATAATAATCCTTCCCCTCCAGCTCCGTTTTCATAGCTTTGTCGTAAAGCAGCTCATGCGCCTTATCTTTGCCCAGTTTTTCCGCCACTTTCATCATCACATATTCACTGTTATCCAGTCCCCGGTTGATGCAGGCGTTCTGAAGCAGGCGATCACGGTTTACATGAAGAGTCCTGGTCAGCTCCTCACCACGAATCAGAACCTCACAGGTCAGCTCCAGAGCCTCCTCCATCAGCCCGTCAAACAGCATATAGGAGCTGCTGTCCCCCTCAAACATACGCACAGCAGAATAAAGGCCGGTAGCCGGCAGACTGTACAGCTTCTGAGAATTGGCAATGATTCCCTTAGCCAGCTTGGGATTGATCTTCTGA
>DXBC01000158.1 GCA_019116745.1 Candidatus Lachnoclostridium stercorigallinarum | reverse complement strand
CATTACCTGGCAGGCGGCAACGTGGACCGGGTGCCCGCACCCCGATTTCCAGCGGTTCAATGGTAATATGGGGATATCTGGCGTAGAAGGCCGGATAAATGCTCATGAACATGGGGATGCCCCGTTCGGGGGTCAGGCCGATCCGGAGAGTTCCCGTTTTGTTGTTGGCCATATCGTTTAAAATATTGTAGGCTTCGTGCTTCAGCTGAAGAATTTTCCTGGCATAGGATACATAGACATGGCCGGCTTCCGTCAGGCGGAAATCATTTTTGGAACGGTGAAACAGCTGGATCCCCAGCTCCGCCTCCAGCTTTAAAAGCTGCTGATTCAGACCGGACTGGGTGATAAACAGGCGCTCTGCCGCTTTGGTGATGCTGTTTTCTTCGGCGATCATGACGATATATTCCAGTTGTTTCAGATCCATATGCAGCCCTCCTTATTTTCTGCCCATATTTTAAGGGATGGCCGGGAGAAAAACAAGACGGATTTCCGGAATGACGCTGAGGGCGAGATCCGGAAAATATGTATATATACGCAGAAAATGTATAAATATTTTGCTTATACAGATGATATCAGAGAAAAATTGTATAATATAACCTGAAGTATCCGGATATAAAGAAATAAATTTGTCAAAAAATCTATTTACAAATTCATAATTATGCAGTATAGTGTTTAAAAGATAAAAACAAAGGCAGTTAAACTATGAGGAGGATAAAGAATATGAAAAAGATATTGGCATTGGCGGCTATGGGACTGGCTCTGGTTTCCGCAGTGGGATGCGGCGGCAGCAGCGGGGAAGAAAACAAGCTGGAAACGATTAAGGAAAAGGGAGTTCTGGTAATGGCAACCAGCCCGGATTTCGCTCCCTATGAATTTCAGGATGTGAGCTCCGGCGAGACAAAGTACCTGGGCGCTGAAATTGAACTTGGAAAATATATTGCCGAACAGATGGGAGTGGAGCTTCAGCTGGAAGCCATGGATTTCTCCGCTGTGGAGGCGGCCATCAGCACCGGCAAAGTGGACATCGCCATCTCCGGTTTTGCAAAGACTCCGGAGAGAGAGGAGAACATGGGTTTTTCCAATTATTATAAGGCGGAAAGCTCTGACGGAAAGGATCAGGGACTTCTGGTGCTGAAGGAGAACGCGGATCAGTATCAGAGCGCGGAAGACTTCGCCGGAAAGAAAGTGGCGGCTCAGAACGGAGCCCTGCAGCAGAATCTGGTAACGGAGCAGCTTCCGGACGCAGAGATGGAAGTGATCACCAGCATTAACGACGGCATCATGATGCTGACTACCGGCAAGGTGGACGCCGTGGCCGTGGCGGATGCTGTGGGCGAGTCCTATACGGAAAACTATCCGGAGCTGGCTATGGCGGAATATTATTTTGATTATGAGTCACAGGGCAACGTGGTTGCGGTGACTAAGGGCCAGGAT
Source organism: Candidatus Lachnoclostridium stercorigallinarum (assembly GCA_019116745.1). Classification (GTDB taxonomy): domain Bacteria; phylum Bacillota; class Clostridia; order Lachnospirales; family Lachnospiraceae; genus Lachnoclostridium_A; species Lachnoclostridium_A stercorigallinarum. The sequence goes on along the minus strand of DXBC01000158.1, from coordinate 14,766 downwards.
GAACTGCTGGCGGAAGTGAACCGCATCATCGATGACGTGATGGAGAAAGGTCTTTACAAGCAGTGGTGGGATGAGGCTGTGGAGCAGGCGAACGCTTTGGGTCTTACCCAGTAATAAAAGGAGGACATTTCTGTGATTGACAACATTATAAAGGTATGGACCGGGTACTGGAATCTGTTCCTCACAGGTCTGGGTTACACCCTGCTCCTCAGCTTTATCACTGTGCTGGCGGGCTGTATTATCGGTTTCTTTCTTGCTCTCATGAGAATGAGCAGGTGGAAAGTTGGAAATGTTAAGCCGCTGTCTGCGGTTGTAGGAGTATTCGTGGAAATTGTCCGCGGCACGCCTCTTCTGCTGCAGCTGTATTTCTTCTATTTTCTGCTTCCGGATCTTCTGTATTTCTGGGAGCCCAGCAAATTTACCTGTATCACCATCGCCCTCTGCTTAAACTCTGCGGCCTATGTGTCAGAGATTTTCCGTGCCGGTATTCAGGCTGTGGATAAGGGACAGACTGAGGCGGCCCGCAGCCTGGGCTTAAACAGTCATCAGGCCATGGTGCACGTGGTGATGCCCCAGGCGGTGAAGAACATTCTTCCTGCCCTGTGCAACGAGTTTGTAACTATGATCAAGGAGACGTCACTGGCCTCCACATTCTTTGTAGGCGAGCTGATGACTCAGTACAAGACCATTTCCGGTGCTCTGTATCTGACCATCGAGCCGCTGATTATCGTCGGCATCATTTACTTTGTGGTGACATTCAGCCTGTCGAAATGCGTGCTGGCCATGGAAAGGAGGATGAGAGCAGGTGACTGACAATAAAGAACTGCTGAAAGTTGAAAATCTGCATAAAAAATTCGGTGATCTTCACGTGTTAAAGGGCGTGAGCGAGACCGTTTCCCAGGGCGAGGTGGTTTCTATCATTGGACCGTCCGGCGGCGGAAAAAGTACATTCCTGCGGTGTCTGAACCTTCTGGAAGTTCCCGACGAGGGAAAGATCTATTTTGAGGGAGTGGATATCACGGACAAGAGTGTGAATATCAATGTACACCGTCAGAAAATGGGCATGGTGTTCCAGCACTTCAACGTATTCCCCAACATGACTGTGGGGAAAAATATCACCATGGCGCCTGTGCTTCTGGGGAAAAAATCTCAGAAAGAGGCAGACGACATGGCGAAAGAGCTGCTGAGCCGCGTAGGGCTTCTGGATAAGATTGATGAGTATCCCAAACGCCTTTCCGGCGGTCAGAAACAGCGTCTGGCCATTGTGCGGGCTCTGGCCATGGAACCGGACGTGATGCTGTTTGACGAGCCCACATCCGCGCTGGATCCGGAGATGGTAGGCGAGGTGCTGGCAGTTATTAAAGAGCTGGTAAAGACGGGAATGACCACGGTAATTGTGACCCATGAGATGGGGTTTGCCAGGGAGGTTTCCGACCGGGTATTCTTTATGGACGGTGGAATTATCGCCGAGAAGGGAACTCCGGAAGAGATTTTCGGAAATCCTCAGAACCCCAGAACAAAGGAATTCCTGGGCAAAGTGCTGTACTGACATGAACTGAAAAATGAGAGACAGACGCCGGCCGCCGCGACGAGAGAAGCGGCGGCCGGTTTTGCGGCGGATAGAGAGAATCTTTTGCTGTCCGGTTTTCCGGGGCGGCCTTTGTCCCGGACTGGAAATGAAAGATAACAGGAGGAGGATCAATATGGACAAGAAAGAATTTCTGAACTACATCGATGAGAAAAAAGATGTGATTACGGATGTGTCTGACAAAGTCTGGGAGTTTGCAGAGCTGTCCCTGATGGAGTTTCAGTCTGCAAAGCTGTACTGTGAGGTGCTGGAAAAAGAGGGCTTTCAGGTGGAGACTCCGGTGGCGGGAATTGAGACGGCTTTTAAGGCCTCTTACGGCTCCGGAAAGCCGGTGATCGGTATTTTGGGCGAATATGATGCCCTGAGCGGCCTGTCCCAGAAAGCCGGCTCTACCGTGAGGGAAGAGCTGGTTCCCAATGGCTGCGGCCACGGCTGCGGTCACAATATGCTGGGAGCAGGGGCCATGGCAGCGGCCTTTGCGGTGAAAAAATACCTGGAGAAAAAGGGAGAGGGCCATGGAACGGTGATTTTCTACGGCTGTCCCGGTGAGGAAGGCGGAGCCTCCAAGGCGTTTATGGCCAGAGACGGGGTGTGGAAGGAGCTGGACGCGGCCCTTACCTGGCATCCCTCTGATGTAAACCAGGTGACCAGCGGTACCTGCAATTCCTGCATTCAGACGGAATATATTTTCAAGGGCGTGGCTTCCCACGCTTCAGGCGCGCCGGAGTTTGGCCGGTCAGCTCTGGATGCGGTGGAGATCATGAATATGGGCGTGCAGTTTTTAAGAGAGCATATGCCGGATTCCGCCAGAATCCACTATGCCATCACAGACGCCGGCGGAAATTCCCCCAATGTGGTGCAGCCCCACGCCAGAGTGCTCTACATGGTACGCTCTATGCTGGCAAAGGACGCCCTGGCGCTTCAGGCCAGAGTGGATAAAATTGCTCAGGCGGCGGCCATGATGACGGAGACGGAGGTGAGCCAGCAGTTTATCGACGGATGTTCCAACACGGTGCCCAACAAGGTGCTGGAGCAGCTGCTGTGGGATAATTTTGATGAGGTAGGCGTGGACACCTATACGCCTGAAGAGTTTGAATACGCCCGCAGGATTATGGATTCCTATGAGATGAAGTCCGACAAGCTGCCGGGAGCGGCCTGCGGTGAGGACGCGGATATTGCCGCCTTTGTAGATGAGAAGACGGAGCACGGCACCCGTCCGCTGAATGACTTTCTGATTCCATATCACTACAGCGACAAACAGAGAGCCGGTTCCACCGACGTGGGCGATGTGAGCTGGCTGACCCCTACAGCTCAGATCAATGTGGCTTCTTTTGTGTCAAAGGCGCCGGGCCACAGCTGGCAGAACGTGTCCTGCGGACATACATCCATCGGCCACAAGAGTGTGATCACCGCCGGAAAGGTGCTGGCGGCTACGGCTATGGATCTGTATGAGAAGCCGGAGATCTTGGAAGCTGCCAAAGCGGAATTTGAAAAGAAAGCTGCCGGCGGATATTACTGCCCTGTTCCGAAGGACGCGGTTCCGGTAGTTCCGGGACAGTAAATGAAAGAAAAACAGAAGAGCAGACTGCCTTTTTGGCGGTCTGCTCTCTGTATTTTCAGGGAAGAAGCGATGAAAAACCGACTATATCGTTAAAATAGTAACAATAATTAACAGAAATCCCGGAAAAGTCTCCGGGAAAATCTGTCATTTTATAAAATTATATTCGGGATTCGGCACACATGATCCAAAAAGAAGTTGCGGGATCCCCCATTTCTGCTTAAAATAGAACGAAAGGAGGAGGGGGAGTCATCGAGGGATTAAAGGTAAAAATCACCAAAAAAATGATGGGTTTATATGAAATATCCACAAAGTACACAATTGACATTTTTTTAACATTAATATATAATAAAAATCGTTAAATAAATAACGAAACAACAAATAACCATCATAAAACAATCAGTAGGAGGATGAATCATGGCAAAGGAAAAGACCGTACAGGTACCAGAAATCATCGACAACGTGGATGCGCTGGTTGCGAAAATGAAGGCAATGAGAGAGGCCCAGAAAGTATTCGCAACTTATACGCAGGAGCAGGTAGACAAAATCTTTTTTGAGGCAGCGAAGGCGGCCAACCAGATGAGAATCCCGCTGGCAAAAATGGCAGTAGAGGAGACCGGCATGGGTGTAGTGGAAGATAAGGTGATCAAGAACCACTATGCGTCAGAGTATATTTACAATGCGTTCAAAGATGCGAAGACCTGCGGAGTGATTGAGGAGGACAAGGCTTACGGCATCAAGAAGATCGCTGAGCCCCTGGGCCTGATCGCCGCTGTTATTCCTACCACCAATCCTACTTCTACTGCGATTTTTAAGAGCCTGATCGCCTTAAAGACCAGAAACGCGATTATTATCTCCCCCCATCCCCGGGCAAAGAAATGTACCATTGCTGCGGCTAAGGTAGTGCTGGACGCGGCTGTAAAGGCAGGCGCTCCCGAGGGAATCATCGGATGGATCGACGTTCCCAGCCTGGATCTGACCAACGAGGTTATGAGAGGATCTGATACGATCCTGGCAACAGGCGGTCCCGGAATGGTAAGAGCTGCTTATTCTTCCGGAAAACCGGCTCTGGGCGTAGGCGCCGGCAATACTCCTGTAATCATCGATGATACTGCGGATGTGAGACTGGCTGTAAACTCCATCATCCATTCCAAGACTTTTGACAACGGCATGATCTGTGCTTCCGAGCAGTCTGTGACCGTTCTGGAGCCGGTGTACGATGCAGTGAAGAAGGAGTTCCAGGACAGAGGATGCTACTTCTTAAAGCCGGATGAGCTGGACAAGGTGAGAAAGACCATTATTATCAACGGCGCTGTAAACGCGAAGATCGTAGGACAGCCCGCTGCAAAGATCGCCGCAATGGCAGGCGTAACCGTTCCGGAGACCACAAAAATCCTCATCGGTGAGGTAGAGTCTGTGGATATTTCCGAGGAGTTTGCTCACGAGAAGCTGAGCCCGGTTCTGGCTATGTACAAGGCAAAGACTTTTGACGAGGCTCTTGCAAAAGCAGAGCGTCTGGTGGCAGACGGCGGTTATGGACATACGTCTTCCTTATATATCAACGTAAACGAGAAAGAGAAAATGGCAAAGCATGCGGCTGCCATGAAGACCTGCCGTATTCTTGTAAATACACCGTCCTCTCAGGGTGGTATCGGAGATCTGTACAACTTCAAGCTGGCTCCGTCTCTGACCCTTGGCTGCGGTTCCTGGGGCGGCAACTCCGTTTCCGAGAACGTGGGCATCAAGCATTTGCTGAACATTAAGACTGTGGCGGAGAGGAGAGAGAATATGCTGTGGTTCAGAGCACCTCAGAAAGTATACTTTAAGAAAGGCTGCATGCCGGTGGCACTTAACGAGCTGAGAGACGTGCTGGGCAAGAAGAGAGCGTTCCTGGTAACCGACAGCTTCTTATATATGAACGGCTACACCAAGCCCATCACTGACAAGCTGGATGAGCTGGGAATCGTTTACACCACCTTCTCTGATGTTCAGCCCGACCCGACTCTGGCAAACGCACAGGCCGGCGCAAAAGCCATGGACGCATTTAAGCCGGATGTGATCATCGCTCTCGGCGGCGGTTCCGCCATGGACGCAGCGAAGATCATGTGGGTAATGTACGAGCATCCGGAAGTAGATTTCCAGGATATGGCAATGCGCTTCATGGATATCCGGAAACGTGTATACACCTTCCCGAAGATGGGCGAGAAAGCTTACTTCGTAGCCATCCCCACCTCCTCCGGTACCGGTTCTGAGGTAACTCCGTTCGCCGTTATCACCGATCAGGAGACGGGCGTGAAGTATCCGCTGGCAGACTACGAGCTCCTTCCCAACATGGCTATTGTAGATACAGACAATATGATGAGCCAGCCTAAGGGACTGACCAGTGCATCCGGTGTTGACGTTCTCACCCACGCTCTGGAGGCATACGCATCCATTATGGCTACAGATTACACAGATGGTCTTGCATTAAAGGCTATGAAGAATGTGTTTGACTATCTGCCCACCGCGTACAGCGACGGAACCAATGTGGCAGCCCGCCAGAAGATGGCAGACGCTTCCTGCATGGCAGGTATGGCATTTGCCAACGCTTTCCTGGGACTGTGCCACTCCATGGCTCACAAGCTGGGCGCTTATCATCACCTGCCCCACGGTGTTGCCAACGCTCTGCTGATTTCTCTGATTGTGGAGTACAACTCTGCAGATGTTCCCACCAAGATGGGCACCTTCCCGCAGTATGAGTATCCCCATGCAAAGGCGAGATATGCAGAATGCGCACGCTTCTGCGGCATTCAGGCCAAGGATGACGATGAGGCTGTGAAGAAGTTAATCGAGAAGATCGAGGAACTGAAGAAAGCAGTAGGCATCAAGGCCACCATTAAAGATTACGGCGTAGATGAGAAATATTTCCTGGATACCCTGGATGAGATGGTTGAGAACGCCTTTGACGATCAGTGTACCGGCGCTAACCCCAGATATCCGTTGATGAGTGAGATCAAGGAGATGTACCTGAGAGCTTACTACGGCAAATAAATAAGGGAGAAGGAAAGGAGAACGCAATATGAAAACAGATAACGTATTGGCAACCCGCCCCCACAAAGTGATCTATCGGGACGGAGACAGAGTCTGGAAAGTATTTGACGCAAATTATCCGAAGACGGACGTGCTCAATGAGGCCCTGAATCAGGCCAGAGTGGAGGAGACAGGACTTCCCATTCCGAGAGTGCATGGCGTAACGGTAAACGAAGAAGGCAAGTGGGCAATTATCTCCGACTATATTGAAGGAGAGACTCTGGCAGAGAAGATGGCAAAGGATCCGGAGAACGTGGAGAAGTACATGAAGGAGTTTGTGGAGATTCAGCTGGAAATCCATGACAAGACAGCTCCCCTTCTGAACAAGATGAAGGACAAAATGAGTGTCCGCATCAACAGCTTAAAGGCAGTAAATGCTACTACCCGCTACGAGCTGAGTACCCGTCTGGAGAGTATGCCCAAGCACAAGAAAGTGCTGCACGGAGATTTCAACCCCACCAACGTGGTGATCGACAAGGACGGAAAGTACTACATCCTTGACTGGTCTCATGCCACCCAGGGAAATGCTTCCGCAGACGCTGCCACCACATATCTGCTCCTGACCCTTCAGGACCCGAAGCTGGCAGAGATGTATATGAATCTGTTCTGCGACATGAGCGATACCGCCAAACAGTACGTACAGAGATGGCTTCCCATCGTGGCGGCATCCCGTCTGACCAAGGCAATTCCGGAGGAGAAAGACCTTCTGGAGAAGTGGCTGGACGTTGTGGAGTACGAATAAAAAACAGCGGAATCAGACGCTGCAGAATAAAAGGCAGATTGGCGGCCCGGAAAAGATGTCCGGGCCGTCTTTCTGCTTTTCTGTCGTATTCTGTCGCTGATTTCCTGTCTTTCTCCTTCTGTTTTGCTTGACAAACACAGGGCCATTGACTATTATTATTTTGAATATCAAACTTTTAACTGCAAATGCTTATTTTAACGGGAAAAATGCTATGAATATGAGAATATTAGGAACCGGTTCTTATGTACCGGAACGGATTGTGACAAATGATGATCTGGCTCAGATCGTGGAGACCAGCGACGAGTGGATCAGCACAAGGACGGGAATCCGGGAACGGAGAATCTCACAGGGAGAGGGAACCAGCTTTATGGCGGCGGAGGCGGCAAAGAAGGCGCTGGAGCAGTCGGGGATAAAACCGGAAGAGCTGGATCTGATTCTTCTGGGGACGTCTACCCCGGACAACTGCTTTCCCAGCGGAGCCTGCGAGGTGCAGGGAGCGGTTGGAGCGTCCGGCGCGGTGGCTTTTGATATCAGCGCGGCGTGCTCCGGCTTTATTTTTGCCCTGAATACGGCTCAGGCCTTTTTTGAGTCCGGAATCTACAAAACGGCCCTGGTGATTGGCTGCGACGTGCTCAGCAAGATCGTGGACTGGGAAGACAGAAGCACCTGCGTGCTCTTTGGCGACGGCGCCGGAGCCGTGGTGGTTCAGGCGGAGGAGGGAAAAGGATTCCGAATGGTCATGGGATCTGACGGCAGCCGGGCCTCTTCCATGGAGTGTCCGTCCAGAACCAACGATAACTTCCTCACAGGCAGAAAGCCGGAGGCAGGATTTACCACCATGGACGGCCAGGAGATTTTCCGCTTTGCGGTGAAGAAAGTGCCGGAATGCGCGGAGGAACTGCTGGAGAAAAACGGCGTAGACCGGGAGGAGATCAAATACTTTGTGCTTCATCAGGCCAATTACCGTATTGTGGAGGCCATTGCCAAGAGAATGAGGCTGCCCATTGAGCGCTTCCCCATGAATATAGACAGATACGGCAATACTTCAGGGGCCACGATTCCCATTCTGCTGGACGAGCTGAACCGGGAAGGAAAGCTCTCCAGGGGAGATAAAATCGCCCTGGCCGGATTCGGAGCAGGACTTACCTGGGGAGCGGCCCTGCTGGAGTGGTAGGTTATTAAAAAAAGGGATAGAAAACGGTACAGCCGTTTGCTATAATAGAGTATTGAAAAAACAAAATAAAATAAACCAAAAGGAGATTAAAACCATGTTAGAGAAAATGAAAGAGATGATCGCAGACCAGTTAGGAGTAGACGCAGACAGCGTAACCGAGGCTTCTTCCTTTAAAGAGGATCTGGGAGCAGATTCCCTGGACCTGTTTGAGCTGGTGATGGCTCTGGAGGACGAGTACTCCGTAGAGATTCCGGCTGAGGAGCTGGAGAAGCTGACCACTGTTGGCGCCGTTATGGATTACTTAAAGGCAAAGGGTGTAGAGGATTAATGAAGACCAGAATTACAGAACTTCTCGGAATTGAGTATCCCATCATTCAGGGCGGTATGGCCTGGGTGGCGGAATACCATCTGGCATCTGCTGTGTCCGAGGCAGGCGGTCTTGGCCTGATCGGCGGTGCCAACGCTCCCGGAGATGTAGTCCGGGACTATATCCGTAAGACGAAGGAGCGGACGAGCAAGCCGTTTGGCGTCAACGTAATGCTCATGAGCCCCCATGCGGACGATGTGGCAAAGGTTGTTGTGGAAGAGGGCGTAAAGGTCGTCACCACAGGAGCCGGAAACCCGGGCAAGTACATGGATATGTGGAAGGCTGCGGGAATCAAGGTTATCCCCGTGGTTGCCAGTGTGGCCCTGGCCAAGATGATGGAAAAGGCCGGCGCTGACGCTGTGGTGGCTGAGGGAACGGAGTCCGGCGGCCACATTGGAGAGGCCACCACCATGACTCTGGTGCCCCAGGTAGTGGATGCGGTAAATATTCCCGTGATTGCAGCCGGCGGAATCGCCGACGGCAGAGGGATTGCTGCGGCCTTTATGCTGGGCGCTGAGGCAGTGCAGATCGGAACCCGGTTTGTGGTGGCCAAAGAGTCCATCGTTCATGAGAACTACAAACAGAGAATCATCAAGGCCAAGGATATCGACTCCACCGTCACCGGCAGAAGCCACGGACATCCCGTGCGCTGCCTGAGAAATCAGATGACCAGAGAGTACACGAAGCTGGAGCAGGAAGGCAAGTCCTTCGAGGAGCTGGAGTATCTGACTCTCGGTACCCTGAGAAAAGCGGTTATGGAAGGCGACGTGGCCCATGGAACCGTTATGGCGGGCCAGATTGCAGGAATGATCAGCAAAGAGCAGACCTGTAAGGAAATGATTGATGAAATGATGGCGCAGGCAGAAGCGCTTTTAAAAGGAGCCAGATAAGAAATATGAGTAAGATTGCATTTATTTTCCCGGGCCAGGGCGCGCAGAAAGCCGGGATGGGTAAAGATTTTTATGAAGGAACCAGCACCGGCAGAGAGGTGTTTGACCGTGCCAGCGAGCTTCTGGGATTTTCCATGCCGGAGCTGTGCTTTGAGGAGAATGACCGTCTGGATATTACAGAGTACACTCAGGCGGCCATGGTGACCACCAGCATTGCCATGATGAAGGTGCTGATGGAGGAGACGGATATCCGGCCGGATGTGGCAGCGGGCTTAAGCCTGGGAGAATACTGCGCTCTTTACGCCGCAGGCGTGATGAGCGCAGATGATGCAATCACCACCGTGAGAAGAAGGGGCATCCTGATGCAGGAGGCCGTGCCGGTGGGTATTGGAGCCATGGCGGCCGTGCTGGCTATGGCGGCGGAAAAGATTGAGGATGTTTTAAAAGACATCCCGGATGTATGGATTGCCAATTACAACTGCCCCGGGCAGATTGTAATTTCGGGAAAGAAAGAGGCGGTTGAGCTGGCCTGTGAAAAGCTCAAAGAGGCCGGAGCGAAGAGAACGGTGATGTTAAACGTCAGCGGTCCTTTCCATTCCGGAATGCTTGAGGAAGCCGGGAAGAAGCTGGGAGAGTTCCTGGAAAGCGTGAAGGTGGACGATCCCCGGATTCCCTACGTGGCCAATGTGACGGCTTCCTATGTGACGGACAAGGCGGAGGTGAAGGACCTTCTCGCCAGACAGGTTTCCTCGTCTGTGCGCTGGGAGCAGAGCGTGAGAGCGATGCTCGCGGACGGCGTGGATACGTTTATTGAAATCGGACCGGGCAGGACCCTGGCCGGATTTATGAAGAAGATCACAAGAGACGTTAAAGTCGTAAATATAGAGACGCTGGACGATGTGAAGGCGTTAAAGGAGAACGGTCTGTAAAGACCAGGGGTTTCAGGAGGTAACATATGCTGGAAAACAAGGTGGCGCTGGTAACAGGCGCCAGCCGGGGCATCGGACGTGCCATCGCTGAAAGGCTGGCAAAGGACGGAGCTGCGGTGATTGTCAACTACAACGGCTCCAGAGAAAAAGCGGAGGCCGTGGTAAAGGAAATTCAGGAGGCCGGAGGAAAAGCGGAGGCCTACCAGTGCAGCGTGGCGGATTTTGCCGGTGTGGAGGAGATGATGAACTATGTCATCAAAACCTACGGCAGAATTGACATTCTGGTGAACAACGCCGGCATCACCAGAGACGGACTTCTCATGAAGATGTCCGAAGAAGACTTTGACGCGGTAATCGCTACCAATTTAAAAGGAGCGTTTAACTGCATGCGCCATGTGGCCCGCCAGATGATTAAGCAGAGAGGCGGACGGATCATCAACATCTCTTCCATCTCAGGAGTGATGGGAAATGCCGGACAGATGAACTATGCGGCTTCCAAAGCGGGAGTGATCGGCATGACGAAGACTGCGGCCAGGGAACTGGCCAGCCGGGGAATTACGGTAAACGCCATCGCCCCCGGATTTATCACCACGGACATGACGGACGTGCTGTCTGATTCCGTAAAGGAGAGCCTGCTGGCCCAGATCCCCATGAAGGCCATGGGAGAGCCGGCGGACATTGCGGGAACGGCTGCGTTCCTGGCATCAGATGACGCGAAGTACATTACGGGACAGGTTATCAATGTAAACGGCGGCATGGCGATGTAAGCCGGCCGGGCATTGGAGTTTGAAGGAGAAATTTTATGAAGAGAAGAGTAGTAGTGACCGGAATGGGAGCTATCACCCCCATCGGAAACGACGTTGAGACGTTCTGGAACAGTCTGAAGAACGGAACCGTGGGCATCGAACCCATTACCATCTTTGACACCGCGGACTTCAAAGCGAAACTGGCAGCTCAGGTAAAAGATTTTGACCCGAAGAAATACATGGACAACAAGGCGGCCCGCAGAATGGAGAGATTTTCCCAGTTCGCGGTGGCAGCGGCAAAGGAAGCGCTGGAAGACGCGGGCATTGACATGGCAAAAGAGGATCCTTACCGTGTGGGAGTCAGCGTAGGCTCTGGAATCGGCGGTCTGGATGCCATTGAGAGAGAAACGAAAAAAATGGTCGAGAAAGGGCCGAACCGGATCAATCCTCTGCTGGTTCCCCTGATGATCAGCAACATGGCTGCCGGAAACATCGGCATCCAGTTTGGTTTAAAGGGAAAGAACATCAACGTGGTAACTGCCTGCGCCACAGGTACCCACTCCATCGGAGAGGCTTTCCGTTCCATTCAGTACGGAGAGGCGGATGTGATGGTGGCCGGCGGATCTGAGGCCAGCATCACCCCCATCGGCATCGCCGGATTTGCAGCTCTGACCGCCCTCAGCACCTCTGAAGATCCGAAGCGCGCTTCCATCCCCTTTGACAAGGAGAGAAACGGCTTCGTTATGGGCGAGGGAGCCGGAATCGTGGTTCTGGAATCTCTGGAGCACGCGCAGGCCAGAGGAGCGAAGATCTATGCTGAGGTGGGCGGCTACGGCGCCACCTGCGACGCTTACCATATCACCTCCCCGGCCGAGGACGGAAGCGGCGCCGCAAAAGCCATGGAAGTGGCCATTGCCGACGCAGGCCTGACCCCGGAGGATGTGGATTATGTGAACGCCCACGGCACCAGTACCCATCACAACGACCTGTTTGAGACCAAGGCCATCAAGCTGGCTCTGGGAGATCACGCCCGCAGGGTAAAGATCAATTCCACCAAGTCCATGATCGGTCATCTGCTGGGAGCGGCAGGCGGCGTGGAATTCATTGCCTGCGTAAAATCCATCGAGGAAGGCTTCGTCCATGTGACGGCCGGTCTGGAGATGGACGATGAAGAGTGTGATCTGGACTACACCAAGGGACAGGGAGTGGCTATGGATGTAAACTGCGCCCTTTCCAATTCCCTGGGATTCGGCGGCCACAACGCCACTCTGCTTGTGAGAAAATTTGTGGAGGAGTAAGTTATGGAAATCAAGGAAATCATTCAGCTGATCGAAGCGGTGTCAGAGAATTCTCTCACCAGCTTTGAGTTAGAGCAGGGAAATACAAAAATCTCCATTAAAAAGAAAGGACCGAAGGTAATGCGGGTAGCCGGTACGGCCGGCGCCGCGGCAGGTACGGCGGAAGAGATCGTCACCGTTCTGGATGCGCCGGCAGCTCCGGCTGCGGAGCCGAAAAAGGCGGACATCCACTCTGACAAGGTGGTGACTTCTCCTCTGGTGGGAACCTTCTACAGCGCCTCCTCTCCGGATGCGGAGCCTTTCGTGAAAGAGGGAGATACGGTGAAGAAAGGACAGGTTCTCGGCATTATCGAAGCTATGAAGCTGATGAATGAGATTGAGAGCGAGTACGACGGAGTGGTTGAGGCTGTCCTGGTGAGCAACGAAGAGGTTGTGGAGTACGGCCAGCCGCTGTTCCGCATCCGCTGACAAGAGAAACTGGAATTTGTGCTGGGAAAACGGGATCTGTCTGGGTCCCGTTTTCAAAACCGGCGGACGCGGGGGACGCCCGGCCTGGTGCCGTTGGGATGGGAGGACGCGCCCCGTATCCGCCGGATGTAAGGAGAGAAAGATATGCTGGGAATTAAAGAAATTGAGGAAATTATTCCTCACAGACATCCGTTTTTGCTGATTGACTGTATTGAAGAGCTGGAGCCGGGAGTGCGGGCTGTGGGATACAAAGCCGTGACTTTCCATGAGGACTTCTTCCGGGGACATTTTCCCCAGGAGCCGGTGATGCCGGGAGTGCTGATCGTGGAAGCCCTGGCACAGACCGGAGCAGTGGCCATTTTAAGCGTTCCGGAAAACAAGGGCAAGGTTGCCTATTTCGGTGCCATCAACAATGCGAAGTTTAAAAAGAAAGTAGTTCCGGGCGACAGGCTGAAGCTGGAGTGTGAGATCATCAAGCAGAAAGGACCGGTGGGTGTGGGCAGGGCCATTGCCACTGTGGACGGAAAAGTAGCTGTGGCGGCGGAGCTTACATTTATGATTGGTTAAGGTGAGACCTATGTTTAGTAAGATTTTAGTGGCAAACAGAGGCGAGATCGCGGTGCGGATCATCCGTGCCTGCCGGGAAATGGGGATCAAGACGGTGGCGGTTTATTCGGAAGCGGACAGAGATTCTCTTCATACGCTGCTGGCAGATGAGGCCATCTGCATCGGACCGGCTCCGTCCGGCGAGAGCTATCTGAATATGGAGCGGATTATTTCGGCTACCGTGGCCATGAAAGCGGAAGCGATCCATCCCGGCTTCGGCTTTCTCTCTGAGAACGCCAGATTCGCGGAGCTGTGCGAAAAGTGCAATATTACCTTTATCGGCCCGTCGGCGGAGATTATCAGCAAGATGGGCAATAAGTCGGAAGCCAGAAAGACGATGATGGAGGCCGGTGTGCCCGTAGTCCCCGGCACCAAGGAGCCGGTGTACGATGCGGCAAGAGGACTGGAGCTGGCAAAGCAGATCGGCTTTCCGGTGATGATCAAGGCTTCCTCCGGCGGCGGAGGAAAAGGAATGAGAATTTCCTGGGGAGAGGACGATTTCGAGTCCAATTTCAACAATGCCCAGATGGAATCGGTGAAGGGATTTTCCGATGACACCATGTACATCGAGAAATATATTGAAAAACCCCGCCATATTGAGTTCCAGATCATGGCTGACAAGTATGGAAATGTGGTGCATCTGGGAGAGAGAGACTGCTCCATCCAGAGAAGGCATCAGAAAGTGCTGGAGGAATCTCCCTGCGAGGCGATTTCCGACGAGCTGAGAAAGAAGATGGGAGAGACTGCGGTCCGGGCGGCGAAGGCCGTTGGCTACGAGAATGCGGGCACCATCGAATTTCTGCTGGACAAAAACAAGAACTTTTATTTTATGGAAATGAATACCAGAATCCAGGTGGAGCATCCGGTTACGGAGGCGGTGACAGGCTTTGATCTGATCAAAGAGCAGATCAATGTGGCAGCCGGCGAGAAGCTGAGCTTTACCCAGGAGGATGTGGTCATCCGGGGACATGCCATCGAGTGCCGTATCAATGCGGAAAATCCGGAGAGGAATTTCATGCCCTGCCCCGGACTGATTACCAATGTGCATATTCCCGGCGGAAAGGGTGTGCGTGTGGATTCCCACATTTACAACAACTACAAGGTGCCGCCGAACTACGATTCCATGCTGCTGAAGCTGATTGTTCACTCCAAGGACCGTGCTACGGCCATTGCCAAAATGCGCAGCGCCCTGGGTGAGCTGATTATCGAGGGCATCGACACAAACCTGGATTTCCAGTACGAGATCCTGAACAACGAGGCGTTCCAGGAAGGGGATACGGATACCGGATTTATTCCCCGCTATTTCCCGGACTACTGCAAAGAATAGACGA
>DXBC01000157.1 GCA_019116745.1 Candidatus Lachnoclostridium stercorigallinarum | reverse complement strand
AACCTCGAATAGTTAAATTATAGAAACTTCAGCAGAAAATGTCAATTATTTTCTGAAGACTTTCCAGAAAGGCCGGCCCGGCCTCCCCGGGGCATCGTCACCGGTAAATGGGATACCGATCACAGATTTTTGTCACTTCCTCCCGGATATAGTCTGCCTTCGCCTCAAAGTCGGTGGCCGCCAGCCAGATCAGTTCTGCAATCTTCTCCATGTCGTTCTCCACCAGTCCTCTCGTGGTCACGGCCGGAGTTCCGATGCGGACGCCGGAGGTGACAAAGGGGCTTCTGGGATCCCCGGGAACGGCATTTTTATTCAGGGTGATATACACCTCGTCGCACCGGTTCTGCAGCTCTTTTCCGGAGATGTCCATATTCCGCAGATCCACCAGCATGAGATGGTTGTCCGTGCCTCCCGTGAGCACCTGGAAGCCCTGCTTCTGAAGGGCGGCCGCCAGGGTCTTCGCGTTCTTTACCACCTGTTCCTGATATGCCTTAAACTCCGGCTTCAGGGCCTCGCCCAGGCAGACGGCCTTTCCGGCAATCACGTGCTCTAAGGGGCCTCCCTGAGTGCCGGGGAAAATGGCCTTGTTGAAGTTGAATTTCTCCGCCGCCTCTTTATTTGCCAGGATCATGCCGCCTCTGGGGCCCCGCAGAGTCTTGTGGGTGGTAGTGGTCACCACGTCCGCGTAGGGGATGGGGCTGGGATGAAGGCCTGCGGCCACCAGCCCGGCGATGTGGGCCATATCCACCATGAGATAGGCTCCCGCCCTGTCGGCGATCTCCCGGAACCGCTTAAAGTCAATGATTCTGCCGTAGGCGCTGGCCCCGGCGATGATCAGCTTCGGCCGGCTCTCCATGGCCAGCTTCTCCACCTCGTCGTAATCGATGAAGCCCTCGCTGTTCACGCCGTAGGATACGATGTTGAAATACATTCCGGAAAAATTCACAGGGCTTCCGTGAGTGAGATGGCCGCCCTGATCCAGGTTCATGCCCATGACCGTATCTCCCGGCTTTAACATGGCGATAAACACTGCCATATTGGCCTGGGCGCCGGAGTGGGGCTGGACGTTGGCATAGTCACAGCCAAACAGCTTTTTCGCCCTCTCTATGGCAATGGATTCCACCACATCCACATGCTGACAGCCGCCGTAATACCTCTTTCCCGGATATCCTTCCGCGTATTTGTTGGTGAGCACTGTGCCCATGGCCATCATCACCGGCTCAGACACAATGTTCTCCGACGCGATCAGCTCCAGATTTCCGGACTGTCTGCCGTACTCGGCCTGTATGGCCGCCCCTACCTCGCCGTCATACGCGGCGATCAGATCCATGACTTCTTTCACCATTGTTGTGTACCTCCTTTTGGGTCTTTAGGTCTTATTATATACAGGCGAACCTGTTCTGGCAACTGCCGCCGTCTCTTACCGGAACTGGAAATTCCTTACAACGATCTGCAGACTCCGGTTTCCATTATATTCGTTGATATCCGGATAGTAGACGGCGTCCATATGGCGTAAATTTCCCATCTGCTCCACAAATTCATCTCCCTGCCCAAACCAGATGCCATCCATGGGAAAGCCCCCTTCCGTCACCAGGGAGAGGCGGACCACATTCCGGTTCTTCCCCATCACCCGGGCACTGCGGATCCCCAGGTTTTTCTGGGCAAACAAGGGCTTTTCATTTCCCTGGCCAAAGGGCTCCAGGCGTTTGAACTCCTCCACCAGGTCTTCCGTAATATACTCCAGGGGCATGGGCACGTCGATCCAGATCTTCGCCGTAAAATCATCCTCCGTCAGCTTCGCATTCTCGTTGAGCCGCCGGCGGAATTCTTCTATATTCTCCTCCGGAAGGGAAAATCCTGCCGCCATGGGATGTCCCCCGAATTTGGTCAGCAGATCCCGCACCTCCACCAGTCCCTGAAACATATGATAGCTTTCAATGGAGCGGCCGGAGCCTTTTGCGCCTCCCTCTGCCCTGGTCAGCACCAGGGACGGCTTCTGATATTTTTCCCTAAGCCTTCCGGCGATGATGCCGGCCAGGGACTCATGACAATCCGGCAGGAACACCACCAGCACCTTGTCCTTCTGATAGTACCGGTCCACCAGGTCTGAGGCCTCCTCCGTCCCTTTTGCGGTCATGTCCTTTCTCTGGTCGTTCAATTCCTTCAGCTCCAGTGCCAGCCGGTCTGCCTCCTCCTCTGTCCGGGCCAGCAGCAGAGCCAGGGCCTTTTTGGCCGTCTGAAGGCGCCCTCCGGCATTCAGACAGGGACCGATGACAAAACCGATATGATAGGCGGTCAGGTGATGGATATCCAGATTATTTTTCTCCGCCAGACAGCGCAGGCCCGGATTTTTCGTGGCCCCGATCTTCTTTAAGCCTTCCCGGACAATGATCCGGTTCTCATCCTGAAGCCGCATCACGTCCCCCACTGTGGCCACGGCGGCAAACTCCAGCAGCTCCAGCCACTCCGCCTCCTCCACGCCGAAAGCCTCATAGAGGAGGCGCACCAGCTTCCAGGCCACCACCGCTCCGCAGATCTCCGGATTGGGATAGGGACAGTCCTTTTGCTTCGGGTCCACCACCGCGTCTGCAGCCGGCTTGATCTCCTTTCCGTCCACGTTCAGCACCTCATGATGGTCTGTGACCACCACTGTCATACCCAGCTCCTTCGCCCGGCTGATCTCCTCCACAGCGGCGATGCCGTTGTCGCAGGTGATCAGGGTGTCCACCCCGTCGTCATGGGCCGCCTCAATAATCATCACATTAATGCCGTATCCGTCTTTGATCCGGTCCGGAATCTCATAATCCACCTGCGCCCCCACCCGGGTCAGGGCAGTGTACAGAATATAGGTGGAGCAGACCCCGTCTATGTCGTAGTCTCCGATGACGCGAATCCGCTTCCCCGCCAGAATCTTTTCTCTCAGAATGGAAACGGCCAGATTCCCGTCTTTTAAAAGTCCGGGATCATAAAGATCTTCTATTCCCCCGAACAGATAACGGCGGATCGCCTCCTCCCCTTCCACATCCCGATTTCTCATAATGCGGGCCGTCACCGGACTGATGCCGAATTCATCGGCAATCTTTTGAAAATCCGCCCGCTTCGTATATACCATCCATTTTTCTGCCGCCATGATGTCTCCTCTTTTCTACTGCAATGGCTCTATTATAGCGGATTTTCTCCAGCTGGACAAGAATACGGGAAAGCGTCTGCAGTTTTTCTAAAAAACACTTGACAAATCGTCCCCCGTAGCATAGAATATAAACGTTGCAGCAATGCAGTGTGTGCCGGTAGCTCAGCTGGATAGAGCGTCTGACTACGGATCAGAAGGTCGCGAGTTCGAATCTTGTTCGGCACGCTGAAAAAAAGCGTATCACTCAGTGATACGCTTTTTTCTTTTCCTGTCTTTCCGGCCAGCCGCCCCATCTCATCCCGGTCTGTGTATATCCCGGATTTTCTCCGTTTTTTAAGCGGGAATATCTCCCAGTCTGGTAATCGTTATTCCGATGGATCCGTACAGGAAATTGCCTCCTTCTCCGATCACCTTCAGAGTCGCAGGAACGGCAGATACGGCGACGGGGGCGGAAAACGCCACGTTGGACATTTCCGTGGAGGTGTGGAATGTGTGCTGCGCGGCCGCCCCGGACACAGATGCTCCGTTTACGGTCAGATAGGTCAGCACGTTCAGCGGAAAGTCCACTCCCGCAGCCGGTCCTACCGATCCGTGGAACTCTACGGAATATACTCCCGGCTCGCTGACTGTAAAGACCGAACTGTTGCCGCTGTGAGAAACCGCATTTCCGTAGACCAGCCCGTTTCTGTCAAAAATCAGCGCTGTTCCGGAAGTTCCGGACTGAACCGGATTGGAAAACGCTGACAGCAGTTCCAGCTCCGGCGGCTGGCCGGTCTGACCGCTGGGTATGGTAAAGTCAAACACCGCGTCATTTTCCGTGCCCGAATTCACCACCGCCGCCTCTGTGCCCGGTTCCCCGGTAGTGACTGTTCCAACTCTCACCGTAGCCGCCTGACCGGTAGCCCCTGTAGCTCCCGCAGCTCCGTCTTCACCGTCCTCTCCCGATGGGCCGGTGGCTCCCGTAGCCCCGGTTGGACCAGTAGGGCCGGTAGGTCCCGTGGCGCCGGTCGGTCCGGCAGGCCCAGTCGCGCCGGTGGGCCCGCTAGGCCCCGTCGGTCCGGTCGCGCCGGTGGGGGCGACGTCAAAAGGAAATCACCTTATTTTAATAGTATACTTCTCTTGCATTTTTCCATTAAATGAATTAAAATAAAAACGAAAATTATATTTTGTTTTTATTTTGCGCGAGGTGATGTAATGCCACGGGTAGCTTATTCTGAGAAAGATAAGGAGCGTATCAGAACAGCACTTATTACAGTTGGGCTTGAACTCAT
>DXBC01000156.1 GCA_019116745.1 Candidatus Lachnoclostridium stercorigallinarum | reverse complement strand
CAAACACTCTGATTTTTGGAATCCTTCAGGTAGTCCTTTCGACTGTGTTGGGATTTCTGGCGGCTCTCTTGGCCTCAGGGAAAAAGAACCGGATGAAAGGCATTTTCAAGGTGGCGCTGTTCTACCCGTATATTTTGCCCTGGACGGTAGGCGCCATGGTCTGGATGTATATCCTGCATCCCACCAGAGGGATCGTCAATATGCTTCTTCACACAAGGATACAGTGGCTCAACAGCTACCAGCTCACTCTGTATGTGCTGGTGTTGATCTCTGTGTGGAAGACTGTGGGCTTTAACTTCCTCTTTTTCCTGTCGGGAATCCAGACGATCTCAGAAGAGCTGTGGGAGGCCTACTCCATGGACAGCAAAAGCGTTGTCAAGTGGGTATGGCACGTTGTGATTCCTCTGATCAGCCCTACGGCCTTTGCAGTGATCCTTTTGTCCGTGGTAGGGAGCTTCCAGTCAGTGGATCTGATCTATATCCTGACTCAAGGGCGGCCGGGGAACTCCACGAATACCATGATTTACTATATCTATCAGGAAGGAATCACCAACTGGGACATTGGCTATGGCAGCGCTCTCAGCACCGTACTGTTCCTGGGCCTCCTTCTGTTTACCGTGGTCTATCTGTTTGTCGGAGAAAGGAAGGTCAACTATGAACAGTAAAAAATGCAGATCCTTTGCGGTCAACAGCCTGATTTTGATTCTCTCTGTATTTGCATTGTTTCCGCTGTTCTGGATCTGCATCACCGCGATGAAAACCCAGGGGGAGATCCTGCGGGAACCGCTGAGCATCACGCCCAACCTTCAGGCACTGAGAGAAAACATGACGGAAGTGTGGGGACGGGCGGATTGGCTTTTGTACTATCGCAATACCATCATTCTCACCATCAGCGTGTGGGCGGTTCAGATGGTGGTGGCAATCCCGGCGGCCTACGCCTTTGCTATTCTGAAATTCCGCGGGGCCGGGATCTTTTTCCTGCTGGTGCTGATGCGGCTGATGATCTCGCCGGAGAGCACCATGCTGTCAAATTATATGACTGTGCTCCATCTGGGCGCCTACGATACTATGTTTGGCATTATGCTGCCCTATATTGTATCGGCCCAGGCCGTCTTCATGTTCCGCCAGGCATTCCGCCAGCTTCCGCCAGCGCTCTACGACAGCGCCAAGATAGACGGCTGTGGGGATTTTCATTATATGATCAGAATCGGGGTT
The DNA here is from genome assembly GCA_019116745.1 of Candidatus Lachnoclostridium stercorigallinarum. Taxonomy (GTDB): domain Bacteria; phylum Bacillota; class Clostridia; order Lachnospirales; family Lachnospiraceae; genus Lachnoclostridium_A; species Lachnoclostridium_A stercorigallinarum. Next base: position 11,588 of record DXBC01000156.1, on the reverse strand, counting down.
CCCCTGATCAAACCCTACATTACGGCATTTTCGATTATCACCTGCGTCTACCAGTGGAATGCATTTTTCTGGCCTATGCTGATTACGAAAACACCGGAAAAACGGATCCTTCCCATCGCCATGACGTTTTTCGGCCTTCAGGCGGAGAGCGGATCTGAATGGGGATTGACCATGACGGCGGCCATTCTGGTGTCATTTCCGCTGCTCCTGCTGTTTGTGATATTCCAGAAACAGTTTGTCAACAGCTTTGTCACCTCAGGGATTAAATAAGGGTTCCAATAAATTTTATATATAACTTAACTTATCTTAGGAGGAATTGGACATGCTCAAACTTAAACCTTCAATGACAGTTTCCATTGTTCTTGCAGCGGCACTGGCCGGAGGATGCTCATCCGGCGGGACAGCGCCGGAAACTTCTCAGGCGGAAGTCACTCAGGAAGCGGCTTCCCAGCCAGCGTCGTCAGAAGAGACAACGGCAGGCGAGAGCAGCGGAGAAACCGGGGAAGCGGAAAATCTGTGGTTCTACTATCCGACTCAGGTGGGCGGCGATCTAGCCAACGGAATGGAAGAGATCGTGGCGGAATTTAATGAGACCCATCCGGACATTCATGTCACCGCAGTTTACACCGGTTCCTACAAGCAGACGGCCCAGAAAGCCATGTCGGATCTGGCGGCGGGCAACGGCCCCGATGTAATCCTCTCGGGAATGCTGGACATTGTTGATTATTATAACGTGGGAATGGTGGAGGATATCACACCGCTGATTGAAGCGGAGGGAGAAGAGTGGTCTTCTGATTTCGTGGATGGATTCTGGGGGAATTTTGTCATGGAAGATGGAAAGACCTACGGCCTTCCTTTCCAGCACAGCGTCTGCGTGCTATACTACAATCAGGATATTCTAGACGCTGCCAATGCCAAGGCTCCGGAAAACTGGGAAGAGATGCTGGCTGCCATTGACGCGATTACAGCCTATGATCCGTCCATTGTACCCATCGAATTCCCATCTGATGTGTGGGTGCTGGAGGCTCTTACCATGTCAGATTCTGGAAGTTTGATCAAGAGCAATGTGGAGACGGCGTTTGACAGTCAGCAGGCGGTGGACAGCCTGGACTTTATGTCCAATATGATCAAAAGCGGGGGAATGATCAATTCTTATGCATCCGCGGCGGAAGATTTTGTGGCGGGGAGCTGTGCCATGATGCTCAACACCACTGGAAATCTGGGATTTGTGGCTGCAGACCAGACTGCTCAGTGGAACGTGGGAATGGTTCCGGTGCAGACGGAACCGGGATTCTCCTACGGCGGAGGCGGCTTAATCATGACCAGCGGCCAGTCAGAGTCCAGAAAGGCGGCTTCCTGGGAATTTATGAAATATATGACAAGCCCGGAAGTTTCTGCAAAATGGATGACCGTCAGCGGTTACTTTGCAGTTCGCAAATCAGCGGCAGATCTGCAGATCACAAAGGATTACTATGCAGAAAATCCACAGCTTGAGGTTGCAGACAGGCTGCTTCAGTATGCGTCGGCTCAGTGGTCAACGAAGAATTACTGGGATGTATACGCCAGTATGCAGACGGCCCTGGACTCTGTCCTGATTGACGGGTCGGTATCGGCGGCCGATGCCCTGGCACAGGCCCAGCAGGAGGCTATGGCAGCCATCACAGGAGAATAGCTATGAAACTATATCTGATCCGGCATGGAGATCCGGACTATGATAAAGACAGCCTGACGGAGGAGGGCAGGCGGCAGGCTCATGCCCTTGCCTGCCTTCCCTGGATCCGGTCCGAAGGCGAGTTTTTCAGCTCGCCTCTGGGAAGGGCCAGGGAAACCGCGGCTCCTGCAGCGGAAGCGGCAGGAAAAGCGGTTGAGATTCTGCCGTGGCTGAGAGAGATGGACGATGTGACAGTGTGGGACAGACGAAGACCGGATCTGGCGGTCTGGAATCTGGCTCCGGAACGGCTGAAGACTCTGGAAAACAGGAGATTTCTGGAGGACGCTGTCATGGCAGAAACCTGCCTGAAAAAGCGGTGGGAAGAGCTGGAAAGCGGTGGACTCAGCCTGCTGTCCCGCTATGGGATCAGCCGCAGGGACGGCGCATGGCGTGAGGACGGGCCGTTGGAAGATCGATATATTGCACTTTTCTGCCATCTGGGCGTCGGTCTTGCGTTTCTGGCCTTCCTCTTAGACCTGCCCCCGGCCGTTCTGTGGCGCACTGGATTTCTATCACCCTCATCTGTGACGGAAATCCTTGCAGAGGAGTCAGGGGACGGCCGGGTGAATTTTCGGATCCTGAAGATGAGCGGGGTAGAGCATTTGGCTTTAAAAGGCATTGAGGCCGGAACCAGAGGCCTCCAGTATAATTTTAAATAACAGAGGGTGGAAGATATGAGATTCGGTGTCTTCGCAGACGTTCATTTCTGCAGCAGGGAGGATGACGGGGAGCGCTTTTTCTCCCAATCAAAAAGGAAGCTGGAAGCATGCCTGAACCGCTTTCAGAAAGCGAAGGCAGATTTTGTGGTGTGCCTGGGAGACCTGATTGATGGGAGCGAGGACAGTGAGGAGTTAAAAGCCTGGCTGGAAGAATTGCAGACAGTGATCCGGGGAAGCGGGCTTCCCTTTTATATGTGTCCCGGCAATCATGACCGGGGCGGCCTGCCGGATGCGGATCTTCTGGCCCTGCTGCCGGGGGTGCCTGCCGGCGGTTACGGTTCTTTTGAGGCAGAGGGAATCCATTTTGTCCTGTTGGATTCCAATTACCAGAAAGACGGCAGGCGGAGGACGGCGGCGGTCAAGTGGGATGAACTCTATCTGGATGAACAGCAGCTTCAGTGGCTGGAGATGGACCTGGAACAGACGGATAAACCGGCAGTGATCTTTGTCCACGCTAACCTGGACAGCCGTCTGCTGGAAGGAGAGAGGGATCCCCATGTGGTGGTGAATCACCGTCAGGTGAGAGCGGTCCTGGAGAAAAGCGGAAAAGTCAGCCTTGTCCTGCAGGGACACTGTCACAGCGGGGCGCTGACAGTTCAGCGGGGGATTTCCTATGTTACTTTAAAAGCGCTGGTAGAGGGGGAACGGCAGATTCCCGGACTGATGGTGGACTGCGATCCGCAGAAGGAAGAATACCGGCTGGAATTTTTTGACGGAGCAGAAACGGATGACGGAGAGACAGAATGATACCCATATACTGTTAGGCGGCAATACGGCAAAAGTTCTCTTGCTGTACATAACACCCATCGCCTTTTCCCTTTTTCTGCAGTCGCTGTACGGGATCACTGACCTGTGGATCGTAGCGCGGTACTGCCAGTCAGAGAGTATTCTGGCAGTTTCCAGCGCCGCACAGGTCACGTCTTTTTTTACCATGGCGATCACAGGAATGACCGCAGGGGCAGCGGTGCTGATGGCTGGCTCGGGAGAGTCCGGGCGGGCCGATCAGACGGCGGCAGCCGGAATGAGGCTGCTGGTGATTCTGGGCGTTTTCCTTGGCCTGCTTATGTATCTGGGAGCGGGACGGATTGCAGAATGGATGCAGATGCCGGAAGGCGCTGCTCAGGAGATGGGCAGGTATTTGCGGGGCTGCAGCCTGGGGATGCTTTTTACGGCTGTTTACCAGATGGTCAATGCCATCTACAAAAGTGCCGGCCGCTCCAAGATCTCGCTGTTGTTTGCGGCGTTTTCCGGAACAGTCAACTTATTTGGAGATCTACTCCTGGTGGGACAATGGGGGATGGGAGCAGCCGGAGCCGGAGCGGCGACCATGGCGGCCCAGGGCCTCTGCGCTGTGCTGGCTCTGGTCTATCTGAGGAAAAGTCCCGTATTCTTTTTAAAGAAAACAGCAAATTTTTCCGGCGGGCATAGGCTTTTTTCCAGCGCAAAAAAAGGCTGGGATAAAACCGCGGAGATTATCCGCCTGAGCTCGCCGATTATTTTAAACTCGCTCCTTACGGGGATTTCCATTCTGATTGTCACCAGTATGATCAATTCTGCAGGTATAGTGGAGGCAGCAGGCGTTGGGATCGCAGAGAAAATGTTTGCATTCTTCGTCCTGGTGCCCACGGCCTTTCAGGAGGGCCTTGGCACGTATACGGCCATCCATCTGGCTGCAGGCAGGAGAAGCCAGGCGGTCAAAGGACTTTGGACGGCCTTTGCCTGCTCCTTTGTTTTCTGCGGGCTGATCAGCTTAGTTACATTTTTTCGCGGAAGAGAGCTGGCTGGCCTTTTCCAGGCGGATCCGACAGTTTTGACAGCCGCGGCCGCCTACCTGCGAGGAGATTCCCTGGAGTATGTATTCCTGGCTTTGATGTACTGCCTTCAGGGGTATCTGAACGGCCTGGGAAAGACAGGGTTTGTCATGGTGTCTGCCCTGGTGACAGCCTTTTTGGTAAGGATTCCGCTGATCTTCTGGCTCTGCTGTGCGGAGCAGATCTCGGCAGAGGCCATAGGGTGGGGGATGTCTTTTTCGGCAGCAGTGGGTTCTCTGCTCTGTCTGGCGTATTACTGGAGAAATGAGAAGAGACAAAAGTGAATGAAAGACAGACAGAAGGGGTCTCTCTGAACAGCACGTTCAGAGAGACCCCTTTTCAGTTCCTTACAGATTGTCAGAAGGTATCAGTGTGCTGACACCATTCCTCAGATTCTGGCGATTCCTTCCTCCACCGCAGTGTCGGCCACCGCTTTGGCGACAGCTCTGGCTACGGTTTTGTCCAGAGCAGAGGGGATGATATTTTCCGGCCCAAGATGATCCTCCGGGATCATGGAGGCGATGGCGTAGGCTGCCCGCTGTTTCATGGTCTCTGTGATTTCTTTTGCCCGGACAGCCAGAGCACCCTTGAAGATGCCGGGGAAGACCAGAACGTTGTTGATCTGATTGGGGAAGTCAGAGCGGCCGGTTCCGATGACAGCGGCTCCTCCGGCTTTGGCCTCATCGGGCATGATCTCCGGGGTCGGATTGGCCATGGCAAAAACGATCCCCTGATTCATGGAAGCCACCATCTCGCGGGTGACAAGACCGGGGCGGGACACGCCGACGAAGGCGTCTGCCCCCTTCATGGCGTCTGCCAGCAGGCCGTGTTCTTTCCCCAGATTGCTGATGTGGGAGATCTCCTCCTGGCCGGGATTAAGGCCCTCGTCGCCCTCACAGATAATGCCGTTGATATCACACATAATGACATTGCCAAAGCCCATGCTGATCAGCAGCTTTCCGATGGCGATCCCGGCAGCGCCGGCGCCGTTGATGACGATCCGCATTTTGCCCATCTCTTTGCCGGTGACTTTCATGGCGTTGATCATGGCGGCAGCCACGACGATGGCTGTGCCGTGCTGGTCATCGTGGAAGACAGGGATATCGCAGAGCTCTTTCAGACGGCGCTCGATCTCAAAGCAGCGGGGAGCTGAGATGTCCTCCAGATTGATGCCGCCGAAGCTCTTTGAGATCAGGGCGATGGTCTGGACGATGGTGTCAGTGTCTTTGGAATCAATACAGATGGGGAAGGCGTCCACATCTCCAAACTCTTTAAAGAGAGCACATTTTCCTTCCATGACAGGCATTCCGGCTGCCGGGCCGATATCCCCTAAGCCCAGGACGGCTGTGCCGTCGGTGATGACGGCCACCAGGTTGGAGCGGCGGGTCAGTTGGAAGGACTTCTCGTAGTCAGCGGCGATCTGGCGGCAGGGTTCCGCTACGCCGGGGGTGTACACCAGAGACAGCTCCTCCCTGGTTGTAATGTGCTTTCTGGAAATGACTTCGATTTTTCCTTTTAATTCATAGTGCAGTTTTAAAGATTCTTCATTGATGTTCATCGCGTTTGTTCTCCTTTACACCATTTGTTCTGGGTGGAAGACCTGGTCAAACTGTTCCGGCGTCAAAAAGCCCAGGGCGACGCAGGCCTCCTTGAGTGAAATATTTTCCCGGTAGGCTTTTTTGGCAGTTTTTGCAGCATTGTCATAGCCAATGTGGGGATTGAGACAGGTTACCAGCATCAGGGAGCGGTGAAGGTTTTCATCCATTTTTTCCCGGTTGGCTTTGATTCCGCAGACGCAGTGCTTCTCAAAGGAGACGATGGAGTCGGAGAGAAGACGGACGGACTGAAGGAAATTGTAGATGCAGACCGGCATATACACATTCAGCTCAAAGTTTCCCTGGGAAGCGGCCATCCCCACAGCCACATCGTTGGCCATGACCTGGACGGCTACCATGGTGACGGATTCACACTGGGTGGGGTTGACTTTTCCCGGCATGATAGAGCTTCCCGGCTCATTTTCCGGGATCGTGATCTCTCCCAGGCCACAGCGGGGGCCGCTGGCCAGCCAGCGGATGTCATTGGCGATCTTCATCAGGTTTGCAGCCAGAGCCTTTAGGGCGCCGTGGGCAAAGACGATGTCATCCTTGCTGGTGAGAGAGTGAAATTTATTGGGAGCGGTGACAAAATCGACTCCGGTGAGCTCAGAGACCGCTTTGGCCACCTCAGTGTCAAATCCCTTGGGGGCATTGAGGCCGGTGCCCACAGCGGTGCCGCCCAGGGCAAGCTCTTTCAGACCTTTCAGGCTGTCCTCCAGCATGGCGCGGGTTTTCTCCAGGCAGTTTCTCCACCCGCTGATCTCCTGGGAAAAGGCGATGGGGGTGGCATCCTGAAGATGGGTGCGGCCGGTTTTGATGATGCCCTGATTTTCTTCTTCCAGGCGGCGGAAGGCGGAAGTCAGCATATCCATAGCGGGGAATAGACGGTTCTGAATCTCCATCACTGCGGCAATGTGCATGGCAGTGGGGAAGGTGTCGTTGGAGCTCTGGGACATGTTGGCGTGATCGTTAGGGTGGAACAGCTTTTCCCCGGCGATCTCATTGCCGCGGTTGGCGATCACCTCGTTGACATTCATGTTGGACTGGGTGCCGCTTCCGGTCTGCCAGACAGCCAGCGGGAAATGCCGTTCCAGTTTTCCAGACAAAATTTCATCGCAGACCTGGGAGATGATCTCCATTCTCCGCTGGTCCAGTTTCCCCAGGCGGTGGTTCGCCATGGCGGCCGCTTTTTTTAAGATGGCAAAGGCGCGGATGACTTCCATAGGGATTTTTTCAATCCCGATTTCAAAATTTTCAAAGCTGCGCTCCGTCTGGGCGCCCCAGTATACATCTTTGGGGACTTTTACTTCGCCCATAGAGTCAGTTTCAATGCGGTATTCCATAAATCGCTTCCTCCGGTAATAAAATAAATATGATAAAGGTTTAAAAGGATCGCAAGTGCCTATTTCAAATGCTTTTCCATCCAGTCGGTGATTTCCTCCAGGCGCCGGATCCGCTGTTTCGGCCTTCCGTTGCGGCTCAGCTCATGGTTTTCACCCTTAAAGATACACATTTTTGCCTCCACGCCGTTTTCCACCAGGGCGCTGTACATCTGCAGGCCTTCGCTGAGAGGGCAGCGGAAATCCTCGTCGCTGTGGATAAACAGGGTGGGCGTCTTGACGTTGGGTGCATATTTCAGCGGAGAGTGTTCCCACATTCTCTCGGCGTCAGTCCAGGTGTAGCCCGCCATCTGATCCTTGACAAACCGGCTTCCGATGTCGGACGTGTGGGCCATGGAGATCCAGTTGGCGATGGAGCGCTGGCTGGCGGCAGCGCGGAACCGGTCGGTATGGCCGATGATCCAGTTGGTCATAAAGCCGCCGTAACTTCCGCCGGTAACGCCCAGGCGGCCGGGATCAATGTCGGGATAGCGCTCCAGGACAGTGGAGGTAAAGGCCATCAGGTCATCGTAATCCACTGTTCCGTATTTTCCTTTTACGTCGGCAAAGTCATTGCCCCGCCCGTCGGAGCCGGTGGGATTCATAAAGAAGACGAAGTAGCCCATATTGGCCCACACCTGCATCTCGTGGAAAAAGACCTCTCCGTATACGGTCTTGGGGCCGCCGTGGATGTCCAGGATGGCCGGGTACTGCTTCCCCTTCTGGTAATCTCTGGGAGGGATGACCCATCCGAAGAGTTCCGTTCCCTCTCTGTAAAAATTGCATGGCTCCAGAGGCCGCACATCCTTTGTCTCCGTGACCCATTCATTAAAGCTGGAGATTCTCTTCCGCTCTTTGGAGGAGAGGTCAAAGGTGTACAGCTCCTGGAGACGGCCGTCCTGCATTCCTCCATACAGGATGGTGCCGCTTGAAATATCCATGAAATCCACGCTGCCCGGGTATTCCAGGACCGGGGAGATCACGCCGTCCCTGGTTAGAGAGTAAACATGGCTGGAATTGATGCGGGTAGTGATAAAATAATAGGTATCGCCGTCAAGACAGGAGGTCTTTCCGCCGCCCAGACGGCAGTCGCTTCCCACGGTAGAGCTGAAGGAATCCTCATAGGACGCCAGGAGAGACAGCTTCCCGTCCTCTAAAAGATAGTACCAGGGATTTTCATGGGAGCCGTACTGTTTTTCGTCTGTTCCCAGCACCAGCAGACTGTCTCCCCAGGGCTGCAGGGAAAAGAGACAGAAATCCCCGGCTTCCATGAGCTGCCTGCTCTCTCCCGTGTCGATCTGGAAGGCCCAGATCCCCTGGCGGGAGATGCGGCGGGTCTGAAAATCCTCTCCAATATAATAAAGAAGAGAATGATCTTCGTTCAGTTTGGCGTCCCTGACTTCCACCAGCGGGCCGCTGACAGGGGTTAGGGTTTCCGTATCGCTTTCATACAGAAAGAGAGAGGTGCGGATCTTGTTGGTACAGCCCTTTCCGTTTCCGTAGAAGGGCAGTTCGTCCAAAACATCATAATCCTTTTCCTCCTGCTTTTTTTGGAGCCGGTCTGCCTTTTCATGGCCATTCAGCAGATAGAGACCTGAAAAGTTCAAATCATAGCGAACCTGCAGTACATACCGCCCTCTGGAGATCTGCTGGATCCCGGTGACGGTCAGGGGAACGGAAAAGGCCCGGCAGGCCTCGCCGCCGGACAGGGGGAGGCGGTAAAATACCGTGCGCTCTTCGCCCTTCTGGACGGCATCCCGGTCTTCCCGCTCTCTCAGGGAGGCAAACAGGATTGTGCGGTCATCTTCCCAGAGGAAGAGCTTCTCATCGCCGGAACCGGTCAGGCGGGTATGGTTTTTGCCGTCCCACAGATACAGATGGTGTCTGTAGCCGTTGGCGGCCAGGTCACAGGAGGAGACGGCATAGACTGCCTGGCTGCCGTCCGGGGAATACTGGAGCCCGGACAGAAATTTGTAATCTAAGAAGTCTTTTAACAGAATTGGTTTTCTCATGGCAGGTGTTCCTTTCTGCCGACCGCAGCCGGCCTTCAGATGACGTTGGCAGGTGTTCCCTTGATCCAGCGGTCAATGTTGTCAAATACGATGGCGGCTCTTTTTACCAGGGCTTCTCTGGTGGCGAATGCCACGTGAGGAGTGGCGATCAGGTTTTTCGCGTTCAGCAGCGGGTGGTCTGCGGGGACGGGCGGCTCCATCTCAAACACATCGACACCGGCTCCGGCAATCTTTCCGCAATTTAAAGCGTCAGCCAGGGCCGTGCTGTCCACCACGGGGCCTCTGGCAGTGTTGATGAGGATGGCCGAAGGCTTCATGGAGGACAGTTCCTTCTCGCCGATCAGCCCCCGGGTCTCAGGGGTCAGCGGGGTGTGGAGGGAGACAATATCGCTGTTTTTCAAAAGGGTCTCAAGATCGGTGTAGGTGATGCCGGGGACGTCCTTTTTGGTGCGGCTGTAGGCCAGTACCCGGCAGCCGAAAGCCTGGGCGATGGAGGCCACCCGCAGGCCGATGGCGCCGGTTCCGATGATGCCGAAGGTCTTTCCCTCTAATTCAAAGCCGATCAGCCCCTCCTTGGTTCCCTCGCGGCGAACCGCCTCATTGCAGGGGATCAGATTCCGGTATAAGGCAACCACCATGCCAAAGACAAGATCAGCTACGGCTGCAGTAGAATACCCGGCGCAGTTGCACACCGTAATGCCTTTCTGACGGCAGGCGTCCATGGCGATATGATCGACACCGGTAAAGGCTACCGTCAGCATTTTTAAATTTGTGCAGCCGTTGATTACATCCGCGTTTAATGGAAGATTGGAGACGGCGATGATATCCGCATCCCGGCCGCGGCTGATCAATGTATCTGTGTCGGAAACGCGGGTATCATAATAAGTAATTTCTATGTCCTGAGGCAGGACGGCCTGGGCCATAGAAAGCAGTTTGTCCTGGTCTACGCCCAGAGGTTCAATGATGACGAGCTTCATAAAAGCAATCCTCCTGTAGTCTTTTGCCATCATGATACCATAAAATGGCCGAATAAGCAAAAAAACCTGGAAGAAACTTGTATTTACAAAGATTTTTCCCTTGACAGAAAAACTCTTGGTGGATATAATAATGGGGCGTGCATCAAAGCGCGATACTTTTGGTGTGCAAAAAAGCTGAAGTACAGCAACCACAGTCAATATCATAGGAGGTGAAAAGAATGCCAACATTTAACCAGTTAGTAAGAAAGGGAAGACAGACCAGCGTTAAGAAGTCCACAGCTCCGGCTCTTCAGAAAGGATACAATTCTTTACAGAAGAAAGCGACGAACGTTTCTGCTCCGCAGAAGAGAGGTGTGTGCACCGCTGTTAAGACTGCTACCCCTAAGAAACCGAACTCTGCTCTGAGAAAGATCGCCAGAGTACGTCTTTCCAACGGCATCGAAGTAACAAGCTATATCCCCGGTGAGGGTCACAACTTACAGGAGCATAGCGTTGTACTGATCCGCGGCGGCCGTGTGAAGGACCTGCCCGGTACCAGATACCACATCATCAGAGGTACTCTTGATACAGCCGGCGTAGCCAACAGAAAGCAGGCTCGCTCCAAATACGGCGCAAAGAGACCGAAAGATAAAAAGTAATCATTAGCTGCAGAAATTGATTTGTAGGAAATGCCGGATAATGATATTGAACCTGTAGGTTGCAGGAGATAGAGATTACCTGCTGCGTAGACGCAGCAGACCGCGCATGAACGTGCCCACTGTAGCGGCTGAATAAGCCGCACGAAGCGTACGAGTACCGAAGATCTAATGAAAAGCTGCCGCGGCCCTGTTTTTGCAGCCGGGCAGAAGGGCAGCAGTATTAAGGAGGGAAGTAACGTGCCACGTAAAGGACATACTCAGAAAAGAGACGTGCTGGCAGACCCGATCTACAACAATAAGGTTGTGACCAAGCTGATCAACAACATCATGTTGGACGGCAAGAAGGGTGTTGCCCAGAAGATCGTATACGGCGCATTTGAACGTGTTGCAGAGAAGACCGGAAAAGATGCCGTAGAAGTATTTGAAGAAGCAATGAACAACATCATGCCTGTTCTGGAAGTAAAGGCAAAACGTATCGGCGGCGCTACCTATCAGGTGCCCATCGAGGTTAAGCCGGAGAGAAGACAGGCACTGGCTCTGCGCTGGTTGACCATGTTCTCCCGCAAGAGAGGCGAGAAGACACAGGAAGAGAGACTGGCAAATGAGATTATGGACGCAGCCAACAACACCGGCGCATCCGTAAAGAGAAAAGAAGATATGCACAAGATGGCAGAGGCAAACAAGGCATTTGCTCATTACCGTTTCTAATCATCACAGGAGGAAAAGACCTTGGCTGGAAGAGAATA
>DXBC01000155.1 GCA_019116745.1 Candidatus Lachnoclostridium stercorigallinarum | reverse complement strand
TAAACAACCGGGTGATCGGCTTTGGCGGCCGGGTGATGGGGGACGGCACTCCTAAATATCTGAACTCGCCGGAGACGAAAATTTTTGATAAAAGCAGGAATCTTTACGGCTTGAACTATGCCAGGACAGCCAGGGAGGACTATCTTCTGGTATGCGAGGGGTATATGGATGTCATTGCCCTGCACCAGGCCGGCTTTTCCAATTCAGTGGCGTCTCTGGGAACCGCCCTCACCAGCCAGCACGCAAATCTGCTGAAGCGGTACACAAACCGGGTAATTCTCACCTACGACAGCGACGGAGCCGGCATCCGGGCGGCCCTGCGGGCCATCCCCCTTTTAAAAGAGGCGGGGATTTCCACAAAGGTGCTGAACATGAAGCCCTACAAGGATCCGGATGAATTTATCAAAAACCTGGGGGCGGACGAGTTCCGGAAACGGATCGGGCAGGCAAGAAACAGTTTCCTGTTTGAGATCGACGTACTGAAGGAAAACTACAGCATGCAGGATCCGGAGCAGAAGACGGAATTTCAGAACCAGGTGGCCAGGAAGCTTCTGGAGTTTCCCGAGGCCCTGGAACGGGACAATTACATGCAGGCGGTGGCCTCAGAATACTTTATTAATTATGAAGATCTCAGACGGCTGGTAAACGGTCTCGGGAACCGCCTGGGGGCGGTCGGGGGAACAGGAGACCGGGAAAGCCTGCGGGAGGAGCGCCAGAGGCAGAAGCGGGAGAAAGAGGACGGAATCCGGAAATCCCAGCGTCTGCTGCTCACCTGGCTCATTGAGGATGAGAGCCTGTTTGACAAAATAGAGGGGATTATTACGGCGGAGGATTTTATCGAGCCGCTGTATCATCAGGTGGCGGAGCTGGTATTTGAGGGCCACAGACAGGGCAGCCTGAATCCGGCGGCCATCCTGAACCATTTTATCGATGACGGGGATCAGTACCGGGAGGCTGCGGCGCTGTTTAACGCGGCCCTGGGGGAGTCACTGAGCAATGAAGAGCAGAAGAAGGCATTTTCGGAGACAGTGGTCAAGGTGAAGAAAAACAGTCTGGATCACGCCAGCCGCAATGTGACGGACGCGGCCAGCCTGCAGAGGCTGATCGAGGAACAGGCGGCGGTGCGGAACCTGCATATTTCCCTTGACTGAAGGACACACTAAAGGCATGCTGCGGAGGGTGGAAGACATGGTAGAGAAAAATACGGAGCTGGAGAAGAAGCAGTCGGAAGACGGACAGGCGTTTGCGGCAAAGCTGCAGAAACTGCTGGAAGAAGCCAGGAAAAAGAAAAATGTACTGGAAGACAGGGAAATCCTGGAATTTTTCGGATCTGAGCAGCCGGACGCCGAGAAAATGGAACAGATCTACGACTTTCTGGAAGCCAACAAGGTGGACGTTCTGAACTTAAACGGGGAAGATGAGATTGACCCGGATCTCTTTGCAGAGGACGGAATGGAAGAAGAGGAGATCGATATGGAAAACATCGATCTCTCCGTTCCGGAGGGCGTGGGCACGGAGGATCCTGTGCGGATGTACCTGAAGGAAATCGGAAAGGTTCCGCTGCTGTCCACCGAAGAGGAGATCGAGCTGGCCAAGCGGATCGAGCTGGGAGATGAGGAAGCCAAGCAGAAGCTGGCGGAAGCCAACCTGCGCCTGGTGGTGAGCATCGCCAAGCGGTACGTGGGCAGGGGAATGCAGTTTCTGGATCTGATTCAGGAGGGAAACCTGGGCCTGATCAAGGCTGTGGAAAAATTTGACTATAAAAAGGGCTATAAATTCAGTACCTATGCTACCTGGTGGATCCGTCAGGCCATTACCAGGGCCATTGCGGACCAGGCCAGAACCATCCGGATCCCGGTTCACATGGTGGAGACCATCAACCGGCTGCTTAGGGTGTCCAGACAGCTCCTGCAGGAGCTTGGGCGGGAACCCACTGCGGAGGAGATCGCTGCCAGAATGGACATGCCGGTGGACCGGGTGAGGGAGATCATGAAGATTTCCCAGGAACCGGTGTCTCTGGAGACGCCCATCGGCGAGGAGGAGGACAGCCATCTGGGAGATTTTATTCAGGATGACCATGTGGCGGTGCCGGCGGATGCGGCGGCCTATACTCTGCTTCACGAGCAGCTGATGGAGGTGCTGGATACCCTGACGGAGAGAGAGCAGAAAGTGCTGAAGCTGCGGTTCGGGCTGGTGGACGGCCGTCCCAGAACTCTGGAAGAGGTGGGGAAGGAATTCAACGTCACCAGAGAGAGGATCCGCCAGATTGAGGCGAAGGCCCTGCGCAAGCTCCGCCATCCCAGCCGAAGCAAAAAACTGAAAGATTATCTGGATTGAGGATGGAACGCAAGATGAGATTATCAAACCGGTTGGAGACAGTTGCTTCCTTTGTGGCCAAAGGAAGCATTGTTGCCGATGTAGGAACCGATCACGGATACATACCTATCTGCCTGGTGGAGCGGGAAATTTCCCCCGCCGCCATCGGCATGGATGTGAGAAAAGGACCTCTGGAGCGGGCTGTGGAGCACATCCTGGAACACGGACTGGAGAAAGTCATTGATGTCCGTCTGGGAGACGGGCTGGAAAAGCTGGAACCCGGGGAGGCGGATACAGTGGTGATCGCCGGAATGGGCGGTGAACTGATCATTCACATTCTGGACGGGGGAAGGCGGCTGTGGGACAGCGTCCGGGACTGGATTTTGTCCCCCCAGTCTGATCTGGAAAAAGTCCGCTTATTTTTGTGGGAAAACGGCTTTGAGGCTGAGGCGGAGGCCATGGTGGAGGAAGACGGAAAATATTACACTGTGATGAAGTGCCGTCGGAGCCTTGCGCCCCGGTCGGTTCCGGCTCTTTCTCTTTTAGAGCAAAGGTACGGCCGGATGCTCCTTCAGGAGGGAAGTCCGGTCCTCAGGGCTTATCTGGAACAGGAAATCAGACAGTTGTGCGCCGTGAGGGAACGGCTTCTGGCTTCCGGCACGGAAAAGGCCAGAAAACGTCTGAAGGAAGTGGAGGAGGAGCTGAATACAGCGAAGGAGGCATACGATGAAGTGCAGAGAAATTATCAGGATTCTTGAGGAGCTGGCCCCCAGAGAGTACGCCTGCGACTGGGACAATCCCGGTCTTTTGGCGGGAAGGGGTGACCGGGAGGTGGAGACCATTCTGACGGCGGTGGACGCCACGGACGAGGTGATCGGGATGGCGGCGGAGATCGGCGCCGATATGCTGATCACCCATCATCCCCTGATTTTCCGTCCCATTAAGCAGATCAACGACGGGGATTTTATCGGCCGCCGTCTGCTGACCCTGCTCAGAAACGATATCTCCTATTATGCCATGCACACCAACTTTGATATTGCTCCCGGCTGTATGGCGGATCTGGCGGCAGACCGTCTGGGGCTGACGGAGACGGCGCCTCTGGAGATCACAGGGACAGACTTAAAGAGCGGAGAGAACCTGGTGGGAATCGGAAAGGTGGGGCGGCTGCCGGCTCCTATGACTGCGGCGGAGATCGCGGAGCTGACAAAGGAGAGATTTGGTCTGCCCTTTGTGACGGCATACGGCCTGGAGACCGAGGCGGAAATTTTTGAATATGCGGCGGTTTCTCCCGGTTCCGGAGGAAGTATGATCGCCCCGGCGCTGAAATCAGTGGCCCGGGTGCTGATCACGGGGGACATCGGCCATCACGACGGCATTGACGCGGCGGCTCAGGGCCTGACGGTGATTGACGCGGGCCATTACGGGCTGGAACATATATTCACAGACTTTCTTACCGGGTACCTGAAAGAGCGCCTGGGGGACAGAGTGGCTGTGGCGGCTGCTCCCAAAAGGTTT
Organism: Candidatus Lachnoclostridium stercorigallinarum; assembly: GCA_019116745.1. GTDB lineage: Bacteria > Bacillota > Clostridia > Lachnospirales > Lachnospiraceae > Lachnoclostridium_A > Lachnoclostridium_A stercorigallinarum. The sequence goes on along the minus strand of DXBC01000155.1, from coordinate 5,789 downwards.
CCGGAAAAGGTCTTCTAGGAAAGGAAGGTATCCGGCATGATACAGATAACAGTAAACGGAGAAGAGAGAGCCTATCCGGATGGAACTCTGCTGAAGGCCGTGGCGGAGGAGTTTCAGGGGCGGTATGACAGCAGGATCCTTCTGGCAGTGGTGAACGGAAAGCTGAGGGAACTGTCCAAATGCGCAAAGGACGGGGGAGAAGTGTCATTTCTCACCGGCCGTTCCAAACCGGGAATCCAGACATACCACAGAAGCGCTACCCTGCTGTTTATGAAGGCCTTTCAGGATGTGGCGGGAAAGGACGCTCCCTGTCAGGCTTCCGTGGAGTTTACTCTGGGAAACGGCCTGTTTATCCGGCTGAAGGACGGCAGTCTGGCCACGGAGGAAATGGCCGGCCGGGTCAGAAACCGCATGAAGGAGCTGGTGGAAGCTGCCCTTCCCATTGAAAAGCGGAATATTCACACCGACGAGGCGGTGGAACTGTTCCGGAAAAGCGGAATGAAAGACAAGGAAAAGCTCTTTTATTACCGGAGAGTGTCCCGGGTGAATGTGTATCGCCTTGGAGAATATGAGGATTATTACTATGGATATATGGTGCCGGATACGGGATATCTCCCATGGTTTGACCTGATTGCCTATGAAAACGGTTTTGTGCTCATGCTGCCTCACCAGGGGGCGCCGGAGCAGGTGCCGGAATTCCGGGAGGACAGGAGAAAGCTGTTCCGGGTGATGGAGGAGTCCGACGAGTGGGGCAAAATGCTCCACGTGGGCTGTGTGGGAGAGCTGAATGAGCAGATTACCCGGGGAAACTGCCGGGATCTGGTTCTGATTCAGGAGGCGCTGCAGGAAAAAAAGATCGGGGAAATTGCCGCAGCCATCGCGGGAATGCCGGACAAAAAGTTTATTATGATCGCCGGGCCCTCCTCGTCGGGAAAGACAACCTTTGCCAGAAGATTGTCCATACAGCTTATGTCCCAGGGGATGACGCCTCACCCGGTGAGCGTGGACGACTATTTTGTGGACCGGGAGCACACTCCCAGGGATGCGGATGGAAATTATAACTTTGAGGCGCTGGAATGCATCGATTTAAAAAAGTTTAATGAAGATATGACTGCCCTTTTGGAGGGCAGGACCGTGGAACTGCCCCGGTTTAATTTCAAGACGGGGAAACGGGAATACAAAGGGGACTTTGTCACGGTAGGTCCCAACGATATCCTGGTGATCGAGGGCATTCACTGTCTGAACGACAGAATGTCGGAAAAACTGCCGGGAGAAAACAAATTCAAGATCTACATCAGCGCCCTGACCCAGCTGAACATTGACGAGCACAACCGGATTCCCACCACTGACGGGCGGCTGCTGCGCCGGATTGTGCGGGATGCCAGAACCAGAGGCAGCTCCGCCAGGGAGACAATCCGCATGTGGCCGTCGGTGCGCCGGGGAGAGGAAGTCAATATCTTCCCCTACCAGGAGGATGCGGATGTGATGTTCAATTCGTCTCTGGTGTATGAGCTGGCAGTGCTGAAGCAGTACGCGGAGCCGCTGCTCTTTTCCGTTCCCAGAGACAGTGAGGAGTATCTGGAGGCCAGGCGGCTGCTGAAATTCCTGGATTATTTCCTGGGAGTGGACAGCAGCGGCGTTCCGGTGAATTCCCTGATCCGGGAATTTATCGGCGGCAGCTGCTTTAACGTATAGACAGGCGGGAAAAAATATGCTAAACTAATAAAGTTTTGAGTAGGACAGATGGTCGCTGCTGCAGGACCGAAAGGCTGCAGGGGAGGAAAGTCCGGGCTTCACAGGGCAGGATGCCAGATAACGTCTGGTGGAGGCGACTCCAAGGACAGTGCAACAGAAATAAACCGCAGGATTCATTCCTGTAAGGGTGGAAAGGCAGTGTAAGAGACTACCGCCTTCCTGGTAACAGGGAGGGCACATGTAAACCCCATCCGAAGCAAGGCCGAACAGGGAGCATGGGCGGCCCGTCCGCTCCCGGGTAGGCCGCTGGAGCCTGGCGGTGACGCCAGGCCTAGATAGATGACCATCCAACGACATAACCCGGCTTACCGTTCTGCTCATGACTGCGCCGCCTGAAGGTTTTGCTTTGGGCGGCTTTTTTTACTGTAAGCTGCCTGTGGTATCGCGAATCGGATAGGGGAAGGAACTTTCCCTATCCGATTACCATAGGAAAGATAAGAAGCTGTGAACAGCACACTGGAGAGGAGGAAACTCTGGTTGAGAAAAACAGGAAACAAACGAAAACTGCTGATGGCAGGACTGATATGGGTCAGTATTTTGGCGGCGGGCTGCGGCGGAGGCAGTGAGGAGACTTCTCCGCCGGCGGAGTCGGAATCCCGCACGGTGGAGTCAGTAGGGACGGCGGCGGGGCCGGCACAGGATATTCCCGCGCAGGAGCCGTCCGATACGGAAACGGCGGCGGAGCAGGAGTCTGCAGTAGCGGAGGAGCTTCTGGAAGAGCCGGCGGTCCGGTACGTGACGGCGAGACAGGTGCGCTTCCGGAATGCCCCTTCCACAGAGGCGGAGGTTCTCGGCGTATTCTCCCCGGGAGATGAAGTTCTGATGAAGGCCCGGACAGAAAACGGCGGCATCACATGGGCCAGAGTGGCCATGAACGGGCAGGAGGGATACGTTTCCGCAGAATATCTCTCTCCGGAGAAACCGGAAGTCCGGGCGCTGGTGGCCATTGACGCCGGCCATCAGGCAAAGGGGAACAGTGAGAAGGAGCCGGTGGGTCCCGGAGCTTCGGAGATGAAAGCGAAAGTGGCTTCCGGCACCCAGGGGGTGGCCACAGGAGTGAAAGAATACGAACTGACCCTGGAAGTGTCAAAAAAGCTGGAGTCAGAGCTGAGGAACAGAGGCTATGAGGTCTATATGATCAGGGAGAGCCATGATGTGAACATCAGCAACGGGGAGAGGGCCCAGATGGCTGCGGCTGCAGGAGCGGATATTTTCATCCGGATCCATGCGGACGGCTCCGATTCCCCGTCTGCAAGCGGCGTGATGACCATCAGCCCTACAAAGGAAAATCCCTATGTCAGCGGACTCTACAGTTCCAGCCGGGCTCTTTCCCAGTATGTGGTCGACGCCATGGCAGAGTCTGCCGGAGCGAGGAACCGGGGAGTATGGGAGACGGATACCATGAGCGGCATCAACTGGTGCACTGTTCCGGTGACCATTGTGGAGATGGGATTTATGACCAATCCGGAGGAAGATCGGCTGATGCAGACGGAAGAGTACCAGGAGAAGCTGGTTCAGGGAATGGCAGACGGAATTGACGAGTATTTTGAACAGCAGAGGTGATAGAGCATGAAGACGGGACTGGTTTTGGAAGGCGGAGGCATGCGGGGAATGTACACCGCCGGCGTGCTGGATGTAATGATGGACAGGGAAATCCCCGTAGACGGAATTGTGGGAGTGTCGGCGGGAGCTCTGTTTGGAGTGAATTACTTTTCCGGCCAGCAGGGCCGGGCAGTCCGGTACAATCTGAAGTATGCGAAAGACCGTCACTACATGGGCATTCGCTCCCTTGTAAAAACCGGAAATATTGTGGGGAAGGATTTTGCCTACTACCAGGTGCCCATGGAACTGGATATATTTGACGACGAGGCGTTTAAGCGCTCCGGCAGGGATTTCTATGCGGTGGCCACCAATGTGCGCACCGGCGGGGCAGAGTACTTAAAGATTGACAGCGTGTTTGACCAGATGGAGGCCCTGCGGGCCACCTCCGCCATGCCCCTGGTGTCCAAGATGGTAAAATACGGGAACCAGTATTATCTGGACGGCGGGATCGCCGACAGTATTCCTGTGGAGAAATGCCTGGAGCTGGGATATGACCGGGTGGTGGTGGTTCTCACCAGGCCGCTGGAGTACAGAAAAAAGCCTTTTTCTCCTACGGCGGAAAAAGCCATCCGAAGAAGATATCAGAATTTTGAGAAGCTGACGGAACAGATTCTCGGCAGGTATGAAAAGTACAATCGCCAGGCGGAGCGGATTGCCGAAATGGAAAAGCGGGGAGAAATCTTCGTGATCCGTCCGTCCAGGACCATACGCCTGAGCCGGCTGGAAAAGAGAAAGGAAAAGCTCCTGGAGATGTATCATCTGGGAGAAGAAGACTGCCGCGGCGGGATGAAGAGACTGGAAGAATATCTGGGAAGGTAAAAAGAGGCCGGAAACGTCCTGAGGGGCGGTTCCGGCCTGAATTTATTTCCCGTATTTTTCCTCACAGTACAGGCAGCGGTAGGTCTTGGTCTTCTCGTCTGCCAGCTTGAAAATGTGGGGCAGCTCCTGCTCGATGGAAGTGATGCACCGGGGATTTTTGCAGTGGATCACGTTGGTGATGGTCTTGGGGAGCTTCAGTGTCTTTTTTTCCGCAATGGTTCCGTCTTTAATAATATTGACGGTGATGTTGTGGTCGATATAGCCCAGCACGTCCAGATCCAGGTTTTCCAGATTGCCGGCGATTTTAATAATGTCCTTGCGGCCCATTTTGTTGCTTCTTGCATTTTTAATGATGGCTACTTCGCAGTCCAGTTTGTCCAGGCCGAGATGGTAGTAGATATCCAGGCTTCTTCCCGCTTTGATGTGGTCCAGCACGATGCCGTCCGTGATTCCGCTGATATTTAACATGGTTTTTCCACCTCCAGTAAAGTCATAATGAGGGCCATACGTACATAGACGCCGTACTGAGCCTGTTTGAAGTAGGCGGCTCTGGGGTCCTTGTCCACTTCTACGGAGATCTCGTTTACCCGGGGAAGGGGATGGAGTACGTACATAGAGTCTTTGGCCAGCTGCATTTTTTTATTGTCCAGAATGTAGGAATCTTTCAGGCGGATGTAGTCCTCTTCGTTGAAAAACCGCTCTTTCTGCACGCGGGTCATATAGAGGATGTCCAGCTGGGGCATGGCCTCATCCAGGTTGTCCACTTCCTGGTATTCTACTCCGTTTTTGTCCAGCACATCCGTGCGGATGTAGTCGGGGATCCGAAGCTCCTGGGGGGAGATGAGTACGAAGCGGATGCCGGTGTAGCGCACCAGGGCTTCAATGAGAGAGTGAACGGTACGGCCGAATTTTAAGTCTCCGCAGAGACCTACGGTCAGGTTGTCCAGCCGTCCGGTGAGGGAGCGGATGGTGAGCAGGTCCGTCAGGGTCTGGGTGGGATGCTGATGGCCGCCGTCTCCGGCATTGATCACCGGAATGGAAGAAAACTGGGAAGCCACCAGGGGAGCTCCCTCTTTGGGATGGCGCATGGCGCAGATATCGGCATAGCAGGAGATGATGCGGATGGTGTCCGCCACGCTTTCTCCTTTGGCTGCGGAGCTGGAATCGGCGGAGGCAAAGCCCAGCACGCTGCCTCCCAGGTTCAGCATGGCCGCCTCAAAGCTCAGGCGGGTCCTGGTGCTGGGCTCGTAAAACAGGGTAGCCAGCTTTTTGCCGTCGCATACGTGAGCGTATTTCGGAAGATTGTGTTCAATATCGCCGGCCAGATCCAGAAGCTGTTTGGTCTCTTCCACGGAAAGGTCCAGCGGATTCAGTAGATGTCTCATAAGTTCCTCCTTTATTGGTATTCCCGGGGGTTTGGAGTGCTGCCGCAAAAAAAAACCACCACACCCACTGATGAATCAGATAAATTGAGTCGATCAGTGAGCCGTGATGGCTGTATATGTATGGCCGATCCAGAGTATAAAAGATAAAATAGATCTTAGCACCGTGAAAACCTCCTGAGATTTTTTTTATTATAAACCATGTGGGAAAAGAATTCCAGTGTTTTTTGC
>DXBC01000154.1 GCA_019116745.1 Candidatus Lachnoclostridium stercorigallinarum | reverse complement strand
CAGTACACGTTCAACCGCAGGGATTTCCTGCTGAGAAACGGACTGTATATTGCTATTGTGATCATCTTCATCGCGCTGTGTATTATCACGCCGATTGTCAAAGGCGTGCCGCTGCTTACATACAACAACGTACTGAACATCCTTCAGCAGGCATCCCCGAGAATGTTCCTGGCGCTGGGCGTTGCCGGTCTGATCCTGCTTGCAGGTACAGACCTGTCCATCGGACGTATGGTTGGTATGGGTATGACCACCGCCACCATCATTATGCATCAGGGAATCAATACCGGTTCCGTATTCGGCCATGTATTTGATTTTACCGGTCTTCCCACACCGGCGAAGGTGATCCTGGCTCTGATTGTATGTATCGTGCTCTGCACCTGCTTTACAACTATCGCCGGCTGTTTCACCGCACGGTTTAAGATGCATCCCTTTATCTCTACTATGGCAAACATGCTGATTATCTTCGGTCTTACCACCTATGCCACGAAGGGTGTGTCCTTCGGTGCCATTGAGTCCGCAATTCCCGGCAAGGTAATTCCCAGGATCAACGGTTTCCCCACCATCATTCTGTGGGCAATCGCAGCAGTGATCGTGGTATGGTTTATCTGGAACAAGACCACTTTCGGAAAGAATCTGTACGCAGTAGGCGGAAACGCAGAGGCAGCCTCTGTGTCCGGTATCTCCGTATTTAAGGTAACTGTAGGAGCGTTTATGCTGGCCGGTATCCTTTACGGATTCGGTTCCTGGCTGGAGTGTCTGAGAATGATGGGTTCCGGTTCTGCGGCTTATGGACAGGGCTGGGAGACTGACGCCATCGCAGCCTGCGTAGTAGGCGGCGTGTCCTTCACCGGCGGTATCGGAAAGATCTCCGGCGTGGTTGTAGGTGTTCTGATCTTCACCGCACTGACCTACTCCCTTACCATTCTGGGTATCGATACCAACCTGCAGTTCATCGTTTCCGGTATCATCATCCTGGTAGCCGTAACTCTTGACTGTCTGAAGTACGTTCAGAAGAAGTAATGACGGCATCCGGAATCTGAGATAACAGAATATAGAAGATTATGATCCCCGCAGCAGCGAAAACGGCTGACTGCGGGGATTCTTTTTTTTCTTTATCCTTTCAGGATTGTATGATATGATGGTATCTGTGCGAAAAAGAAAAGGAGTGAGAACATGATCCTGATTATGGGAGGCGCTTTTCAGGGCAAGGAAGAGGCGGCCCGCCGGATGGCGGCAGCCGGAGAAAACGGAGAAAAACGGGAGGTCATTTCCCGGTTTCATGAGCGGGTACGGGAGTATCTGCACGCTCATCCGGAAGCGGGGGAGGAGAAAATCAGGGCCTTTGCAGCTGAGACGGCAGAGAGCTGTCCGACCGCCGTCATCACCATGGATGAAGTGGGGTGCGGCGTAGTGCCCATGGACCGGGAGGAGAGGCGGTACCGGGAAGCCGCAGGCTGGGCCGGTCAGGAGCTGGCGGCCAGGGCGGAGACGGTCTGGCGGATGCTGGCCGGAATTCCCATGCGGATAAAATAGAAGACGGGAGAGACAGAAATTGAGACTGATCATTGGAGTGCTGACAGACCGGCTGCTGGGAGATCCCCAGGGCTGGTATCATCCGGTGAGGACCATGGGATCCTGGATCCGGATGTGGGAGAAGCTGCTTCGGCGGCTCCTTCCCAAAACAAAAAATGGGGAATTGGCGGGGGGAGTCCTGCTGTGCGTCGCTGTCCTGGCTCTGTCGGGAGGTGTGCCGGCCTTTCTGCTCTGGCTGGCGTACCGGATCCATCCGGTACTGAACATGATTCTGGGATCCGTTATGTGCTGGCAGATTCTGGCGGCGAAATCTCTGAAGGACGAGAGCATGAAGGTGTATGACGCCCTTGAGGAAGGGGATACGGAGAAGGCCAGATATGCCGTTTCCATGATTGTGGGACGGGATACGAAACGGCTGACCCGTGAAGGCATCATCCGGGCTGCGGTGGAGACAGTGGCGGAGAACGCGTCAGACGGAGTCATCGCCCCTCTTTTTTATATGGCTTTTGGGGGACCGGTGCTGGGATTTCTCTATAAAGGGATCAATACCATGGATTCCATGGTTGGCTATCACAATGAAACATACGAATATTTTGGAAAGGCGGCGGCCAGGCTGGATGACGCGGCCAATTTTATCCCGTCCCGGATCAGCGCGGTTTTCATGATCGGGGCCGCGTTTTTTCTGGGACTGGACTGGAAGCGGGGATGGAAAATCTTTCTCCGGGACAGGAGAAACCATAAAAGTCCCAATTCCGCTCAGACGGAGGCCGCCTGCGCCGGGATTCTGGGAGTGCGCCTGGCGGGAGACGCCTGGTACTTCGGAACGCTGGTAAAAAAGCCATGGATCGGGGATGACATCCGGCCGGTGCAGGCGGAGGATATCCGGCTGGCAAACCGTCTGATGTACGGGGCTGAGTGGCTGGGCCTGATTCTGGCCGTGGCGGTGCGGACGCTGGCTGCGGCTTTCGCGTGAGAGGGAGCGGGGAGGAATCTGCGGTTTCCGCGTGAGAGGGAGCAGCCTTTGATTCCGGCACGAGGGAAGAAGCAGGAATTGTGGAAGACAAGGAGAGAGATTATGGCAGAATACGGACACGGCGGAGACATCTACAGCCAGGAGGTGGAGCTGGATTACTCCGCAAATATCAACCCTCTGGGGATGCCGGAAGGGGTAAAATCCGCCCTTCGCTCGGCGGCAGATCTGGCGGCGCCTTATCCGGACAGCGCCTGCCGCCGGCTGACGGAGGCCCTGGCCGGCACATATGGAGTGAAAAGGGATCAGATCATCTGCGGAAACGGGGCGGCGGATCTGATTTTTCAGCTGGTATACGGAAGAAAACCGGGGAAGGCGCTGCTTATCGCACCTTCCTTTTCTGAATATGAGCAGGCTCTGCGGGCCTGGGGGACGCAGGTGGAATACTGTATGCTCAGGGAAGAGGAGGGATTTGCGTTCTCCCTGGAAGACTGGAAACGAAAAGCAGAGGAATTTCAGCCGGATCTGGCGTTTTTCTGCAATCCAAACAATCCCACAGGCCTTGCAGTGAAAAAGGAAACGGTGAGGGAGATGGCGGAGTTCTGCCGGGAGAGGGGAATTTTCCTGGCGGTGGACGAGTGCTTCGGGGAGTTTCTGGATGAGCCGGAGACCTGTTCCGTTCTGGATGAGCTGGAGCAGTTTCCCAATGTGTTTGTGCTGAAGGCTTTTACCAAGCTGTATGCCATGGCGGGAGTCCGTCTGGGATACGGATTCTGCGCAGACCGGCAGGTACTGGAGTCCATGGAGGCGGTGCGCCAGCCGTGGAGCGTGTCCATTCCGGCTCAGGAGGCGGGAATTGCGGCCCTGAAAGAGACGGCCTATGTGGAGCGGACGAAAAAACTGGTGGCGGAGCAGAGAGCTGCGCTGAAAAAAGGACTGGAGCAGCTGGGTTTTTCCGTGTGGAATTCCCAGGCAAATTATCTGTTTTTCCGGGGGCCGGAGAAACTGAAGGAGGAGCTTTTGAAGAGGAAAATCCTGATCCGCTCCTGCGCCAACTATCCGGGGCTGGATGGGAGGTATTACCGCATCTGCGTGCGTACAGCCGGGGAAAACGAAATCTTTTTGGAGGAACTGGAAAAGACAGTAAAAAGCGGCTGGCCAAACGGGCCGGAAGATGATATACTGTCGGGAAATCAGACTGATTGAAAAGGAGGAGCTTATGACAGAACTGCATGTACATCTGGACGGATCCCTGCGGCCGGAGACCGCGTGGGATCTGGCGGTGAAACAGGGCATTCCCCTGCCGGCAGCGTCCCGGGAGGAGCTGAAAATTCTGATGCAGGCGCCTGTGCCCTGCGGAAGTCTGGCAGAGTATCTGACCCGCTTTGCATTTCCGAAGGCCTGCCTGCAGGAGGCGGAGGCCCTGGAACGGGTGGCCTTTGAGCTGGCGGAGGACATGGCGGCGGAAGGAATGACCTGCGCGGAGATCCGTTTTGCCCCCCAGCTTTCCATGGAAAAGGGGCTGAGCCAGGAGAAGGTGACGGAGGCGGTGATCCGCGGCGTCCGCCGGGGAATGGAGACATATCCCGGCCTGAAGCTGGGACTGCTGCTGTGCTGTATGAGAGGGGACGACCGGGAGACGGATTTTCGCAACCGGGAGACTCTGGAGCTGGCTGCCGGTCTGAAAAACGGAGGGATTGTCTGCGGTGTGGATCTGGCCGGGGCGGAAGCATCCTATGACACCGGCATGTTCCGGGATCTCTTCCGGGAGGCGGACCGCTATGGGCTGAAACGTACCATCCATGCGGGGGAAGCCGCCGGGCCGGACAGTGTGTGGAAAGCTCTGGAGCTGGGAGCCATGCGCATCGGCCACGGGATCTCCGCCGCAAAGGATGAGCGGCTGGTGAGAGAACTGGCAGACCGGAAAATTGTTCTGGAGGTGTGTGTGACCAGCAACGTGCAGACCAAAGGAGTCCCCTCTCTGAAAGAACATCCCATCCGGAAGCTGTTTGACGCCGGTGTGAGGGTGACAGTAAACACGGACAACCGCACTGTTTCCGATACGACTCTGACGAAGGAGCTGACGCTGGTGAAAGAGGCTTTCGGATTCCGGGATGAGGAGATTCGAAAGATGGAGGAATATGCGGCGGAGGCGTCTTTTGTGTAGAAAGAGCCGGCCGGGCAGGAGGAGAGAGACATGAAACAGAGCTACATAGAGAAAATATACAGCGGATGGCTGGCAAAGATCATCGGCATCCGCTACGGCGCGCCTATAGAAGGGTGGACCATGGACAAGATCCGGAATCTTTTTGGGGACCGGCTGCCGGATTATCCGGCGGATTATAAAAATTTTGCGGCCGACGACGACAGCAACGGCCCGTGGTTTTTCCTGCGGGCGCTGGAGGACGGAGGCGTGTGCGTCCCGGACGGACAGTCCCGGGCGGGACAGCTTCGGGAGCTGAAGCCAGAGGACGTGGCCAGGGCGTTGATCAATTATGCCCCTTTCGAGCATGGATTTTTCTGGTGGGGCGGCTACGGGGTCTCCACGGAGCACACGGCCTACCTGAACCTGAGAAACGGGATTCCTGCCCCGGAGAGCGGCAGCATTCTGCAGAATGGCGCCACCATGGCGGAGCAGATCGGCGGCCAGATCTTTTCCGACACCTGGGGACTGGTAAATCCGGGAAAGCCGGAGAGAGCGGCCGCCATGGCCAGGGCAGCAGCTTCCGTCACCCACGACGGGGACGGGCTGAACGGGGCCGCCTTTGTGGCAGCCTGCATCAGTGCCGCTTTTGAGGAGCAGGATATCCGGAAAATTATAGAGACGGGACTTTCCTTTGTGGAGTCCGGCAGCCGCTATGAGGAGGCAGTCCGGGCGGTGATGACCTTCTATGACGAACACGAAAAGGGGGGAGAGAGCTGGCGGGCCTGCTTTGAGTTTGTGAGGACTCACTACGGCTATGATCAGTATCCCGGCGTCTGCCACATTATTCCCAATATTTCTGTAATGATCCTGGCCATGCTTTACGGGGAAGGAGATTTTGACCGGACTCTGGAGATCTGCAATCTCTGCGGCTGGGACACGGACTGCAATGTGGGAAATGTGGCCTGTATTCTGGGTGTGGCCCTGGGGTTGTCTGCCATAGACGGAAAATGGCGGAAGCCGGTGGGGGATCTGCTGATCTCTTCCAGCGTGCTGGGGTATTATAACATTCAGGACATTCCTCAGTCCGCTTCCTATATTGCCAGGCTGGCATATGCCCTGGACGGGGAAGAGGTCCCGGAGCCATGGCAGGAAATTCTGGTGGATGAAACTTTCTGCCACTTTGAATATCCCGGTTCTACCCACGCCATGAGGCTGCGGGCGGAATCGGGAGAGGGATTGCTTCTGGATGGAAAGAATCTCCGCCTGGAAAACACGGGGGAAGCCGCCTGTTCCGGAAGCCGTTCCCTGAAATTTACGGCGTCCGCCATGGAGCCGGGAGAGAGGCTTTACCTGTACCGGAATACTTATTACAGGCCGGAGGAATTTACGGACAGCCGGTACGATCCGGCCTTTTCCCCCACCCTCTATCCGGGACAGACCATGGAAGGGGCGGTCTACCTGCCGGAGTATGGCCGGCCGGCCCAGGTTTCTCTCTATGTGAAGGATCTTCACAGCGGGGCCGTGTTCTGCGGTGAGCGGACGGCCTTACAGACGGGAGAGTGGAAGAAGCTCACCTTTACGGTTCCGGCAGGAACGGACCTTCTCATCGGGGAAGCGGGCTTCTGCTTTTATATGGAAGGAAGAGCTCTGGAGCGATATGAGTTTGCAGGTATGGCAGACGATATCAGGTTCTTCGGCGAGGCGGATTATCTGCTGGATATGAGGAAGGAGCAGGACGAGGTATGGCCGGGAGGCCACAGGGAAATCAGCCAGTTTACCAGGCTGAAGGGAAATGCATGGCTGGAAGACGGCGCCCTTCACCTCTCCTGCGGGGACTTTGGAGAAATGTATACCGGCGGCTGCAGCTGGAAGGATTACGAGGCGGAATTTCTTCTGACGCCGGTGAAGGGTCCTTTTTGCGGAGCCGGAATCCGGGTGCAGGGAGCGGTCAGATCTCTGGGAGCGGCCCTTCTGTCCGGTGACCGTCTGGCCCTCATAAAGAGCCGGCCGGACGGAAACGGCTATGAGTTGCTGTCGGAAACTGCCTTTCCCTGGAAGGAGGGAGAGAGGATCCGGCTGACGGTGAAAGCCGACGGAAACCGGCTGCAGGCCCTGGCGGAGGCGGATGCCGGTGGAGCCTGTGCAGAAGTGAGCTTTCCGGCCGGCCTGGGAGAGAGCGGCCCAGAACCCGGCCCGGCGCTCTTTGGAAATGGCTGCATCGGCATTCTGGTGAGAGACGGAAGCCACGTGAAGCTGGAGCAGGTGCGGATCCGCCCGGTCCGCAGGCAGTAAAGAGGAGACGGGCCGGCTGATGAACCGGCCCCAGGTTCCAAAAGGATACATTTTTTTACAAAAATTTCATATTTTCCCCTGAGAAAAGGACAGATGTCCTTTACGTATTTTGCTTTACGGTTTATAATCCTACCTGGAAAGTGAAATGAAATCATTAGTACTGCTTATAAAAATGAGGGCATTTTGCTTATGATTGATGAAAATATGACGGCTGAAATTGTGAATATTTCAACACAGGGGAGGTCCTGCCGCTGAGGCGGCGGTTTCACGGAACAGACAGACACCGCGGCCGCATGTTTTCAGAAGGGATACGGAGAGATGGAAAAGACCAGAATTTTCATTGACACAGATTTAGGCGACGATGTGGATGACGCTGCGGCGTTTATGATGGCCTTTGCCAGTCCGGAGCTGGAGCTGGCGGGAGTGACTACCGTTTATAAGGATGTGAAAAAACGGGCGGAGATGGCAGAAGAGCTGTTAAAGCTCTGGGGCTTCGGTCACGTTCCGGTGGCGGCAGGATACGGCCGCGCGCTGATTGAGCGGAGATTTGACGAGAAGGAAGCACCCATTCAGTACGGAATCCTCCGGCAGAAACCGGATGAGGCCGGCGGCTGTCCCGGGACGCTGCGGGCCGACGATCTGATCATCCAGGCGCTGCGGGAAGATGAAAACCTGGTGATTCTGGCCATGGGAGCCATGACCAACCTGGCGGTGGCCTGCATCAGAGAGCCGAAGCTTATGAGACGGGCCCGGATCATCGGCATGGGAGGTTCTTTCCTGAACTCTCAGCCGGAGTGGAACATCATCTGCGACCCGGAGGCGGCCAGGATCGTCATGGAGACCTGTGAAAATCTGGTGATGATGGGCCTGGATGTGACCAAGTATCTGAAAATCGGCGAAGACCGGCTGAATGCCTGGAGAGAGAGGAAAGACCCCCGGATGGATTATTTCCTGGAAGGGGTGGATCTGTTCCGGAAAGCTACCGGCTATCCGGTGACCTTCCACGATGTGCTCCTGGTGGCCTATCTTCTGGACGAGCAGGTGGTTTCCCTGAGAAAAGGAAACTTCACCGTGGAGCTGGCGGGGGGCCTGACCAGAGGAACCATGGTGGACCGGACCAATTACTATGAGGTGGATCCGGAAGTGGAAGGCAGCTTCCGCTTTGCGGACAAAGTGAATCTGGAGCGGTTTTTCCGGATTCTGGACGAGCGGTTCTGAGAGGAAGCGCAGACCAAATGGAATATCCAATGCCGCAGCCGCGGCTGGCGATAGAAATATAATCATGTGGAGAGGAGAACTTTTATGAGAAAACTGACAGCAGCATTACTGGCAATGTCCATGACTGCCGGCCTTCTGGCTGGCTGCGGAGCTCCGGAGCCGGAGGCAACTACTGCAGCGGAAACGGAGGCTGCGGAAGAGACCACCGCAGAGGCAGGAGCAGACGCTTCCGAGGCGGCAGAGGCAGTAAATCCGGAGGACTACAGAGTAGGCCTGATGATTCCGGGAAACCTGGGAGACAAGTCCTTCTTTGATGCGGCGTTCAATTCCATCGAGCCCATCAAGGAGCAGCTGGGCGTAACTGTGGAGTATGTGGAGTGCGGAACCGATACTTCCAAATTCTACCCGGCTCTGGTGGATATGTGCGAGGCAGACTATGATCTGATCCTCACCATTTCCAGCAACAATGACGACGCTCTGGTACAGGTAGCAGAGGAGTATCCGGATCAGAAGTTCATCAACCTGGACGATGAGCTGACCGATCCGCCTGCAAACGTGTATATCATGGGAACCAAGAACAACGAGATGAGTTTCCTGGCAGGCGCTGCCGGCGCTCTGAAAGCTGCTGAGCTGGGCGAGGATACCATCGGCTTCGTAGGCGGTATGGACATCCCCGGCATCAACGAGTTCCTGGTAGGATACATTGAGGGAGCACAGGCCATCAATCCGGATATCAAGGTTGCCACTTCCTATGTTGGAAGCTTTACGGATACGGCAAAGGCAAAAGAGAATGCCCTTCTGCTTTACAATTCCGGTCTTTCCGTAATCTTTGCAGCAGCAGGACAGTCCGGTCTGGGAGTAATCGACGCGGCTGTGGAGCAGGGCAAATTCGTGATCGGCGTGGATTCCGATCAGGCAGAGGCTCTGAAGGATTCTCAGCCGGATATGGCAGCGGTGATCATCACCTCCGCTATCAAGAATATTTCTGACAACGCAGTGAAGGCTGTGGACCGCGCCATGAAGGGCGAGATTCCCTACGGAACCAGAGAAGTATTCGGTCTGGCAGACGGAGCTGTAGGCATCGCAGAGAACGAGTTCTATGAGCAGCTTCTCAGCGAAGAGGCACGGGCACAGATCGAAGAGTTAAAGCAGCAGGTAATTGCCGGCGAAGTGGAGATGACTCCTACTGAGGGAATTACCACAGAGAAGATCAACGAGATCCGCGAGGCAGTACGCCCGTAATCAGACGGAGGTATCCCGGATGGAAGAATATATTTTGGAAATGAAGAACATCTCGAAAATTTACGGCAACGGAATCGCCGCAAACCGGGATGTGAACTTCAACCTGAAAAAAGGAGAAATCCATGCGCTGGTAGGAGAAAACGGCGCGGGAAAATCCACCCTGATGAAGATCCTGTTCGGCATGGAGCCGCCTTCTTCCGGGGAGATCCTGCTGAGAGGAGAACCGGTTCGGTTCTCCTCTTCCAAGGATGCCATCGCCCACGGCATCGGCATGGTGCATCAGCACTTTATGCTGGTGGAATCCTTTACGGCGGCCCAGAACATTGTTCTGGGAATGGAGCCAAAGAGCGGGATGTTTGTCAATGAGGCGGAGGCGGTCCGCTTCACGAAGGAGATCAGCAAAAAGTACAATCTGGATGTGGATGCGGAAGCGGTTACCAGAACCCTTCCCGTGGGAGTAAAGCAGAAAATCGAGATCTTAAAGGCCCTGGCCAGGGGCGCGGAGATCCTGATTCTGGACGAGCCCACGGCCGTACTGGCTCCTCAGGAGACGGATCAGCTGTTTGACGAGCTGATTCATCTGAAAGAACAGGGACATACTATTGTGTTTATTTCCCACAAAATTCCGGAGATCAAGAAAATATCGGACCGGATCACGGTCATGCGTTCCAGCCAGTCTGTAGGCTGCTACGAAACGAAAAACGTGACGGAGCAGGAGATTTCCAACCTGATCATGGGCTGCGAGATGGATACGTCCATTGAGAAGACGGAGCCGAAGCCGGGAGATCTGCGGATCGAGGTGGAGGACCTTTCCTACACGGACCGGAACCAGGTCCAGGTGCTGAAAGATGTCAGCTTCGGCGTCCGCAGCGGCATGATCTTCGGCATTGCCGGCGTACAGGGCAACGGCCAGGTGGAACTGATCGACCTGATGACCAGAAAGCGGGCCGTCCGGGAGGGAGATATCCGTCTGAACGGAAAGAGCATAAAAAAACTGTCCATCCAGGAAATCCGGAAAATGCAGTTCGGCTACGTGCCGGAGGATCGTATGGATCAGGGTATTGCCGGCGCGGAGTCCATCGCGGAAAACATGGTATCCAACCGGTATGCCACTTCAGAGTTCTGCCGCAGCGGGCTGCTGAACTATAATAAGATCGAAGAGTTTGCGGATGAGAATATCAAAGAATATGAGATCCGCTGCTCCGGAAATAAACAGCATGTGGGCATGCTTTCCGGCGGAAATATGCAGAAGGTGGTAGTGGCCAGAGAGTGCAGCCACGACCCGGAAGTGCTGATCGCCGAACAGCCCACCAGAGGCGTGGATGTGGGCGCCGCCCATATTATCCACAAAAAGCTCATGGAGCTGAGAAACGAGGGCTGCGCTATTCTGCTGGTATCTGCAGATTTAAGCGAGGCGCTGAAGCTCTCTGATGTGATCGCCGTTATGTACGAAGGCGAAATCGTGGCATATTTTGACAACACAGAAGGGCTGAATGAGGAGAAGCTGGGACTTTACATGCTGGGGCTGGAACGGCACAGTGAAGAGCAGATAAGGAGGGCGAGAGGATGAGCAGAGAACGTTCCTTTAATATCATAAGAACGGCGGTGGCCATGCTGGTAGCCATTCTGGTGGCTTTCGTAATTATCGTGCTGGTGAGCGATCAGCCGGTGGAATCCATCAAAATCTTTCTTCTGCGTCCATTTTCCACGAAACGGTATCTGGGAAATATTGTGGAGACGGCAGTTCCCCTGATTTTCTCCGGTCTGGCCATGGCCATCATGTTCAGGGCCAACCTGTTTAACCTGGGAGGAGAGGGAATTTTCTTCATCGCCGGAATTACCGGCTCCATTGCGGCCATCTGGCCTCAGCTCCCTCCCATCGTGTTCCCCATCGTCTGCATTATGGCCGGGGCACTCACCGGAATCCTCGTTATGCTGATTCCCGGCGTGCTGAAGGCAAAATACGGAGCCAGCGAGATGGTGACCTCTCTGATGATGAACAACATTCTTCTGGGAGTGGGCCTCTATCTCTTAAACAATATGATGCGGGATCCCCAGGTGGCATCCCTGGTATCCTATCAGTACCGCTCCAACGCCCTGCTGGGGAATATCATTCCCGGCACCAGAGTTCATGTGGGCTTTCTCATCGCCCTGGCCTGCGCCTTTGCGGCCTATGTGTTTCTGTTCAAGAGCAAATGGGGTTATGAGATCCGTATGGTGGGAAACAACGGCAGATTTGCTTCCTATTCCGGCATCAACGTGACGAAGGTTATCATCATCGTTCATGTGGTGGCGGGAGCTATCGCGGGTATGGGCGGCATTATCGAATGTCTGGGAATGCACCGGAGATTCGAGTGGACGGCGCTGCCGGGATACGGCTTTGACGGTGCCATGATCGCCATGCTGGCGGGAAATCACCCCATCGGCGTTATCGGCGCGGCGTTTTTCGTAAGCTACCTGCGGGTGGGCGCGGACCTGGTAAACAGAGCCTCCGACGTTCCCACAGAAATGATTGCGATTCTTCAGAGTATCATCATTCTGCTGATCTCTGCGGAGCGTTTTCTCCATAAATACAAACAGAACTGGATCGAGAAGGAGGCGAAGTGATGAGGACACTGGCGAATCTGATATTTACCACCGACTTTTTGTACTCCATCTTTCGGGTGACCACGCCCCTTCTCTTTGCTTCCATGGGAGCGGTGATATCTGACGTGGCGGGAGTGCCCAATATTGCTCTGGAGGGAATGATGCTGATTGCCGCCTTTGCGGGAATGTTTTTCAGCTATCTCTTTGACAGCGCGCTGATGGGCCTGCTGTTTGCGGTGCTGTTTGCAGTACTGGCGGCTTCCGTACTGGCGTTTTTCACCCTGTATTACAAAACCAATATTATTCTGGGCGGAATGGCCATCAACAGCCTGGCCAGCGGCGGAACCATTTTCTTCCTCTACCTGGTGGCTCATGACAAGGGAACCAGCGTTTCTCTGCCCAGCAAGGTGCTACCCAGCGTGAACATTCCGGTGATTGAAAATATTCCGGTGATCGGACCGGCCATCTCCGGGCACAACGTGCTCACCTACGTGGCGATCCTGGCGGTGATATTTACATTCTTCCTATTAAAAAGGACTTCTCTCGGCTGGCACATCCGGGCGGTGGGAGAGAAGAAAGAGGCGGCGGATTCCGTAGGAATCAGCGTGGCAAAGACTCAGGCCATTGCCCTGATTCTCAGCGGCATGATGTGCGGTTTCGGCGGCGCGTTCATGTCCATGGGTTATGTATCCTGGTTCTCCAGAGACATGGTCAGCGGCAGAGGCTGGATTGCTCTGGCGGCAGAGGCCATGGGTCAGCAGCATCCTCTGGGAACAGCAGCCACTTCGGTGCTGTTCGGTGTGGCGGACGCCCTGTCCAACGCAGTGGCGACTCTGGGATGGCCGTCGGATCTGGTAAAAACCATTCCTTACTGCGCTACCCTGGCGGGACTTGCCATTTTCTCCATCCGGACCTACCGGAAGATGAAAAACTCATAGGGGAGAGGAAAAACTCCCGCATAGGGGAGAAGACCCCCGCATAGGGAAGAAGACCCCCGCATATGGGATGGATACATGGAAAACCGGGCCTGCACGGATGAACCGCTGCAGGCCCTTTTTAACTCATATTTTTATATTCACAGGAGGTTTAACGTATATGCCAACGACTGATATGACGCAGGATATTATCTATGCCATCACCAATCCGAAGGTGACCTTCAATCAGAGACTGAAGGATATGGCGAAAATCGCGGAAAATTCCGTGGAGCTGGTGAATTACACGGAGAAATCAAAGGAATATTTCGCCAACGGTGCCATGATGGATATGTTTGAGGGCAAATCCCCCTACCGGACCCGGTACTGCCTGCCGGATTATGAGCTGTTTTTAAAGCAGGGGAGCGAATTCCTCATGCTGGAGCCGCCGAAGGACATCTGGGACGCGGTGGGAAATCTGCTGTGTCTCTATCACAACATTCCGGACGACGGAGGCCTGCCGGTGTACATCGGCTGCCTGGACAAGCTGCTGGAGCCCTTTGTAAAGGATGAGGCGGAGGCGGAGAAGGCCATCCGTTTCCTGCTGGTACACGTGGACCGGACCATCTCCAACGCCTTCTGCCACGCGGATTTAAGCGGAGAGGACACGAAGGCGGGAAGAATCATCTTAAAGCTCACGAAGGAAATGGGACGTCCCTGCCCCAACATGACTCTCATGTGGACGGAAAATACTCCCGACGACTATATGATGGCGGCTCTGGATACGGCCATGGCTGCGGCCAAGCCCAGCTTTGCCAATGACAAGCTGTACCGCAGAGACATGGGAGACTATGCAGTGGTGAGCTGCTACAATACTCTGCCCATCGGCGGCTGCGGCCTGACCCTGGTTCGTCTGAACATGAACCGCCTGCCGGAGCTGGCGGAGAGTCCGGAAGATCTGTTAAACCGGGTAATTCCCGATGCGGTGACGGCAGTGTGCGACGCCATTGACAGCCGCTGCGAGTTTATCATTGACTACTGCCATTTTTATGAAAATACATTCCTGTACCGAGAAGGCTTAATCAAGAAAGACAGGGAGCACATGGTGGGCATGTTCGGCTTTGTAGGCCTGGCGGAGTGCGTCAACCGGATGCTGAACATTACGGATGAGAAGGAGCGATTCGGCCGCGGGGAGCGGGCGGACGCCTTCGGCGAGCAGATCATGAACCGTCTGAAGGAGGAGCTGGACAAGAGACCGGCAAAATATGGAAAATACGGCCTTCACGCCCAGGTGGGAGTGATGGAGGATACGGATTCCACCCCCGGCGGACGAATCCCCATCGGAGACGAGCCGGAGCTGCCCTATCAGATCATGAACTTTATTAAGATGCACCGCCACTGCGACGCCGGCTGCGGAGAGCTCTTCCCCTTTGACGATACGGCAAAGAAAAATCCCAGATATCTGCTGGATATCTTAAAGGGAGCTTTTGCGTCGGGAGCCAGATACCTCTCCTTCTACTCCAGCAATTCTGATCTGGTGCGGGTGACAGGCTACCTGGTGAAAAAATCAGATCTGGAGAAATTCGGACGTGAGGAGATGACGCTGAACGAGGCGACGGTCAACGGTTTCGGCGCCAACAAAAATCTTCATCTTCTGGACCGGAAGGTGCGTGGCGAGGAATGAGACGGACAGAAGCGGAGCAGATTCCGGCAGGAGCCGGTGAAAGCCTCACCGCTCCTGTGAATAAAATTATCCCCTTTTCCGCAGTGGACGGATTTGGAAACCGGACGGCAATTTTTCTTCAGGGCTGCAACCAGGACTGCCTTTACTGCCACAACCCGGAGACCATTCACCTCTGCGTCGGCTGCGGCGCCTGCGTGGACGCCTGTCCGGCAGGAGCCTTAAGCTGGGCAAAGGAGCCGGCGCCCGCCGCTTTTGCCGGGGCGAAAGATTCCGGTATGGGATCCGCCGGCGTCCGCCGGGTGGCCTACGATTTTGACCGCTGCGTCAACTGCGACACCTGCATCAGAGTCTGCCCCAACGGAGCCTCCCCCAAGATCCGCAATCTGACGCCGGGAGAGCTGTTTGACCAGGTGAAGTCCTTTTTTCCGTTTATCGACGGAATCACCACCTCCGGCGGAGAGTGCGGCCTGTACCTGGATTTTCTGACGGAATTTTACCGCCTGGTGAAGGCGGCGGGAAAGACCACCTACATGGACACCAACGGCCAGATTCCCCTGGCCGGCCGGGAGGAGTTTCTGGCGGTGACGGACAAGACCATGATCGATCTGAAGGCGGGATCCGATGAGGATCACAAAAAGCTCACCGGCCGCGGCCTGGGGCCGGTGACGGACAATATCCGGCTGACGGCGGAGCTGGGAAAGCTCTATGAGATCCGCACCGTAGTAGTTCCGGGAGCGGCAGACAGCAGAAAAACCGTAAGGCTGGGAGCCAGCCTGATCGCTCCCTTTCCGGAGGTGCGCTACAAACTGATCAAATTCCGGAAATACGGAGTCCGTGAAAATTTTGCAGGAACTCCGGAACCATCAGATGAGCTGATGGAAGAACTGAGACAGATCGCCCTGGAAGAGGGCGTAAAGGAGGTTGTGATCACATGACGGAAGAGAAACTGAGAGCTCTGCTGGACTCCATGAGCCTGGAGGAAAAGGTGGGCCAGATGGTCCAGGTGACGGGAGCTTTTCTGGAGGAGGACGCGGTGATTACCGGCCCCGCCGCTGACGCGGGGCTGGAGCTTTCCGACTGCCGCCTGGCGGGATCCATTCTGGGGATCGCCGGGGCAGATCGCTTAAAGCGGATCCAGGAGAGGTATATGGAAGAACATCCCCACCACATTCCCCTTCTGATGATGGCGGATGTGATCCACGGCTACCGCACGGTATTCCCCATCCCACTGGCTCTGGGAGCCAGCTTCCAGCCGGAGCTGGTGGAGAAGGCCATGGGAATGGCCGCGGAGGAAGCGGCTTCCGCCGGACTTCACGTCACCTTTTCTCCCATGACGGACCTGGTGAGAGATCCCCGCTGGGGGCGGGTGCTGGAGTCCTTTGGAGAATCTCCCTGGCTGGATTCCCGCATGGCGGAGGCGTATGTGCGGGGCTATCAGGGAGCGGACGGCGATCTGAGCCGCCCCGGGAGAATGTCCGCCTGTGACAAACATTTCGTGGGCTACGGAGCCCCTGTGGCGGGAAGAGAGTACAACCACGCGGAGCTCTCGGAGCACACGGTGAGAGAATTTCATCTTCCCCCGAAGATTGCGGCCATTAAGGCGGGAACTGCCTGCGTCATGCCCGCTTTCCAGTCCTTAAACGGCGAGCCCTGCACCGCTTCGGAGAAGATTGTGAGAAAACTCCTCCGGGATGAGCTGGGATTTGAGGGAGTGACGATCTCCGACTGGTCCGCAGTGGGAGAGCTGGTGGCCCAGGGAGCGGCGGCAGATACCAGAGAGGCGGCAAAGCTTGCCATCGAGGCGGGAATTGACATTGACATGATGTCTGTCTGCTACGCAAGGGAGCTGAAAGGCCTGGTGGAGTCCGGCGAGGTGGAGGAGCGCCTGGTGGACGAGGCTGTCTGGCGGATTCTCACCCTGAAAAACCGTCTGGGCCTGTTTGAAGATCCTTTCCACGGATCCGGAACGGAGGCGGAGAAGAAGACGGTGCTCTGCCAGGAGCACAGAGACTTTGCCAGGAAAATGGTGGCCGAGTCTGTCATCCTGCTGAAAAATGAGGATTCCGTTCTGCCTCTGAGCAGGGAGAAGAAAACGGCGTTTATCGGTCCTTACGTGGACAGCACGGACACCTGCGGTTCCTGGGCGATTTTCCAGAACCGGGAGGATACGGTGACCCTGCGCCGGGGCGTTGCGGAAGGCGGCTACGGGGAGAACGCCCTGTTCTGCCACGGCTGCGACGTGCTGGAAAATACCAGAGTACTGGGCTTTGGCGTGGAGGAAGTCTTCGGACAGAGAGAGGACCGGGATGAGCTGGTAAAACAGGCGTTAAAAGCGGCAGAGGAAGCTGACGCGGTGGTTATGGCTCTGGGAGAGCACACCCTTCAGTCCGGAGAGGCCGCCAGCCGGGGAGATATCACTCTTCCTGCCCAGCAGATGGAGCTGCTGCGCCAGGTTTCACGGGTCAACTCCAATGTGATCACCGTGGTTTACTCCGGCCGTCCCCTGGATCTGCGGGAAGTATCCGCCTGCTCAAAGGCGGTGCTGGCAGTCTTCCTGCCGGGAACCATGGGCGGCGCGGGAATCGCCGACGTGCTCTTTGGAGCGGCATCTCCGGGAGGACGGGTTTCCATGAGTTTTCCGTGGAGCGCGGCTCAGATACCGGTATATCACAACGATTATTCCACCGGCCGTCCCTATGATCCGGCCGGCGCGGAGCAGAAATTTGTCAGCCGCTATCTGGATATGCCAAACAGTCCCCTCTATCCCTTCGGCTATGGCCTGACCTACGGCAGCTTCCGGTATTCTTCCGTGACGCTGTCCGCAGAAACCATGAAGGCGGGAGAGGTTCTCACAGCCGCAGTCACTGTGACCAACGAAGGAACTGCGGCGGCAAAGGAGACAGTGCAGCTTTATCTTCACGATGAGAAAGCCACCACCGTGCGCCCGAGACGGGAGCTGAAAGGTGTGAAATGCCTGTATCTCCAGCCCGGCGAGAGCGGGGAGGCGGTTTTCCGGATCACGGAAGAAATGCTGAAGATATGGGACAGAGACATGAATTTCCTGGCGGAGCCCGGAACCTTTACCGTGTATATCGGCAGCGACAGCCGTACGGAAAACGGAGCCGGATTCCGGTATGAGGGATAAACGCGGGCTGTGCCTTCTTTTTGATGCGGCGAGCCTGGAAAAAGGCTTCCGCACTGCAAAATTTATTCATGGATCAGGGGGAGGATGGCGTTCAGCATGGTCTGATACTGTTCTGGAGAAATCAGAAGCTTTTTCCGGATGGAAGTGATTTCTTCCTGCTCTTTTAAGGTCCTGATACTTCGCACGACGGTTCGGACGCTGACGCCGATATTGCTGGCAATGGTCTGGTAGTCGGCGTTTACGGACACCGGCTGTCCCGATTTTCCGTGGAGGCTGCAGTACTGCACCAGATAGTACCGCACCCGGTCGATGCCCCGCCGGTAGTAGAGGAGGCCGTCGCTGCCGGAGCGCTGGTAGAGGTCATTGGACACAATATGGAGACAGCGGTAGAGCATATCCGGATTGTTCATAATAAAATCGTAGATGACAGCAGAGCTGATGCGCAGGGCGGTCACCTCCGTGCCGGCCACCACGGTGGCCACGGTCCGGGGCTGGTGGGACAGCACCTCCAGAAGTCCCAGGCAGCCGCTCTCCGTATCGATCTGAAAATAGTAGTAGTTGTTGCCGTCGTTGTAATCTCTTGTGCCCAGGGCGATTCCCGTTTCAATAAAGTAAATATATCTGGGAAATTCCCCGCGGTTTAAAATGACGGACCGGGGAGGGAAGGTGACGCGTACGCCCTGCTTCAGGATATGGTCCGGCAGGACCGAAAGGTTAAAACGGCCGTATTCCCCATATTTTTCCCATAACTCTTCCAGCTGCATAACTGCCTCCCATCCGCCCGCCGGCTTTTGATAGCCCTATCTTATCATAGTTTCCGCCTGAAGACAAATCCCTCCCCCGGAGAAGAGAGGATGGGGAGGGAATGATGACGCAATATAAAAGAAGCGGCGGGGAAAATGACCCGCAGGCGTCCCGCCGCAGGGAAAAATCCTGCCAGACAGGATTTTCTGTCAGTCGAGAATATCTCATTCCGGTAACTCCTTTTCCCTCTCCAGTGCCTTCTTCTCCTTCCTGCCAGGA
>DXBC01000153.1 GCA_019116745.1 Candidatus Lachnoclostridium stercorigallinarum | reverse complement strand
GGCAGGAAAAGGCGGATATTCCGCCTTTTTTTGCGCAGGGAAAGAAGAGGAGACTATGAGCGGAAAAACAGTGGTGGTAAACGCGGAAAAAATTGATTACGATGGAAATATGGATTTTTCATCCATGGGAGAGAATGCGGAAATCTATCCCGACAGTACGGCAGAGGAGATTCTGGCCAGGGCTGAGGGAGCGGAAGTGCTGGTGACAAAGGAGCTTCCCGTGAACGGAGAGCTGATCCGGAATCTTCCGAAGAGTGTAAAACTGATCTGCGAGGCGGGGACGGGATACAACAACATCGACCTGGATGCCTGCAGGGAGAGAGGGATTATGGTGTGCAACGTGCCATCCTACTCTTCCGAGCGGGTGGCCCACACAGTGATTATGATGATCCTGAACCTGAGCAGCTCCATGGTGCGCCAGCAGCGGATGCTGTTTGAGGGCAACCACGACAATTTCACAAAGCGGCTGATGGTAAATCACGTGGAGGTGAATGGAAAGACTCTGGGCATCGTGGGCGCCGGCCACATCGGGAGAGAGGTGATCCGTGTGGCGAAAGCCATGGACATGAAGATCCTGGCCTGTTCCCGCCGGAAAAAGGAGGACGAGGACGGAATTCACTATGTGTCCCTGGAGGAGCTGCTGAAAGAGAGCGACTACGTATCCCTCCACTATCCTCTGACGGAGGAAACCAGACATATGATTGACGGGGAAAAGCTGGCTCTCATGAAGCCCACTGCCTTTCTCATCAACACAGCCAGAGGCGCTCTGATCGATGAGGAGGCCCTGATAGAAGCCCTGCAGAAGGGGATCATCGCCGGCGCAGGCCTGGACGTACAGGAGGAAGAGCCCCCAAGAGAAGACAGCCCTCTTTATACCATGGACAATGTGATCCTCACTCCGCACATGGGCTGGCGCGGTCTGGAGACCAGACAGCGTCTGATTGATCTGACAGCGGAAAATATCCGGGCATATATGGACGGAAAGCCGAAAAACGTGATTGTGGGATAAAGATTTTTATTCATTATTGACAGAAACCTCTGTTGCGTGTATTATACAATTAAGCACATTAACTATTAAGCACGTTTAAACTTAAAGAGGAGGAAACCACATGACAGAGTTACAGAAGCGTTTACAGGAAAAAGCAGAAGCCATGAAAGAATATACTGTTGCCTGCCGCAGAAAAATTCACGAGATGGCGGAGTTAAGCAACGAAGAGATCCATACCAGCGCGTTTGTGGAGGAAGAGTTAAAGAGCATGGGACTTCCCACAGCGCGCCCGGCGGAGTATACGGTGATTGCGGTTCTGGACACGGGAAGACCGGGAAAGAAAGTTGCTTTGAGAGCGGATCTGGATGCCCTGGCAGTGCCGGAGGACGCCAACAACCTGGCCGGCCCCAGAGTGTGCCGGTCACAGACGCCGGATAAGACCTGCCATGCCTGCGGCCACGATGCCCATAGCGCCATGCTTCTGGCGGCTGCGAAGATCCTGACGGAAGAAAAGGACCATCTGAACGGAACCATTTATTTCTGCTTCGAACAGGGGGAGGAGACGGGAAAACGGATCGGCGTGACCGCAATCCTGAATTTTCTGAAAGAGCAGGGAGGCGTGGACACTGTGTGGGCTATCCATGTCTACAACAAGCTGGAGAGCGGAAAGCTCTGCGTGGACGCCGGCCCCAGAATGGCGGGGGCAGCCGGAGTTCAGACTACTATCGTGGGAAAGAGCGGTCACGGTTCCAGACCGGATCTGGCGATAAATCCGGTGTTTTGTGCGGCGAACATTCTTCCCAACCTGGCTTCTGCCTTTGCCAATCAGCTGAATGTGGAAAAGACGGTGACCCTGGGAATCACCTCTATCGAAGGCGGCGGCCAGTCTTCCAATATTATTCCGGAAACCGCCACCATCCGGGGATCTTTCCGCTTCTTTGATGTGGAAGAGGGAGAGAAAGCAGTGCGGGTGTACCGGAAGATCAGCGACTGTACTGCGGAAATGATGGGATGCAGAGCAGAGCACAATGAGGACAGAGAGAGGGTGTTGGCCGGCCCCTGCATCAATGATGAGTCCTGCAGCCGGCTTGCCGCAGAGGCTATCTGCGCGGTGACCCCGGAGGGAACAGTGGCGACGGCGGAAAAATGGTATGCGTCGGAGTCTTATAGCCTGTACCTTTCCACCTATCCCGGCATTCTCTGCCACCTGGGCATTAAAAACGAGGCATACGGAAGCGGAGCGGAACACCACAACACCTATTTTGATGTGGACGAGGGAGTTCTGCCCCTGGGAGTTCTGGCTACGGCTTCCTACGCAGCGGCCTTCTGCGGGGAGGATGCAGAAAAATGAGTGAACGGCAAAAAGCCTGTGCCGCTGCCTGCGGCAGCAACATTATTTTCGGCTTCAGCTTTTTAGCATCCAGCATTGCCATGGAAGCGGCAGATCCCCTGCTTCTGCTGGCGATCCGGTTCCTGCTCTCGGCAGTCTTTATGACGCTCCTGATCCTGGTGGGGGTCGTTCACATTCAGCTGAAAGGAAAGCGGCCCTGGCGTCTGATTCCTCTGGGGCTGCTGCAGCCGGTGATCTATTTTGCCTGCGAAAATTATGGAATTATGTACACCAATTCTTCCTTTGCGGGAACCATGATCGCTCTGATCCCCCTGGCAACCCTTTTTATGGGGATTATTTTCCTGGGGGAGACATGCGGACCGTCTCAGATCGGCTGGGCAGTCTGCTCCTTTGTGGGAGTGGCCATCGTCTCCCTGTTCGGCAGCGAGGCCGGAGTGGTATCGGTAAAGGGAATTCTGATTCTGGTGGCAGCGGTGCTGTCCAACTCCCTGTTTATGGTGCTCAGCCGCAGGCTGGCAGATGAATTCTCTGCCTTTGAGAGAACCTACGTCATGTTCCTCATGGGCAGCGCAGCCTTCATCCTGGCAGCGGCTGCGGAAAACGGGTTTAACGGCAGCCGGATGGCCGAATCCCTGCTCCGGTGCGCGAAGCCGGATTTTGCGGCGGCGGTGGTTTACCTGGCCCTGGTGTCTTCTGTGCTGGCCTTCCTGCTGATCAACTACAGCGCAGGGAAAATTGAGGCCCGGCGCTCGTCTTCCTTTGCCAGCATTTCCACGGTGGTGTCCATTGCCGCCGGCGTGATTTTCCTGGGAGAACCCTTTGGAATTCCCCAGCTGGCGGGGTCAATCCTGATTCTGGTGGGAGTATACCGTCTGAATGTGGGGGAGGCTCGCTGATCTTTGAAAAAATTTTTAAAGCAATAAAATTTTTTTACAAAAACATAAAATAAGGTAGGAAAAATAAAAGAACTGTGCTATGATAGGAGGAACTGACAGCAGGCAGTACAGTACGGGACTGTCAGCCGCAGCTGTCCGCAACTATGGTCTGGAAGGAAAAGGAAGCAAATGGAAAACGAACGCTACAATTTATTTGTCCAGCTGGTAAATGAGTTT
>DXBC01000011.1 GCA_019116745.1 Candidatus Lachnoclostridium stercorigallinarum | reverse complement strand
CTGGGCAAAGTAAAGGTGGAATTCACAGGAGATATCTATAATTACTATTTTGTTAAAACTGGCGAATATAAAGGCGCTGGCTTTGGCTCACATGCGTATAAAGAAAATACTTATGAGGAGAGGGAAGACGGAGAGAAAGTCTTTATCGAAGATGGGAAATACATTTATCTGGAAGGACGTCGCATGACCGCTGATGAAGACCTGAAATATGAGGCATACAGCGCTTGGGGCGAGGAAGCAAAGACCGGTGATGATGTGACAGATGGGGACTTCTATCTGATCAACACTTCCGGCAGCATCCAGAAGAACAGACGTAACCTGAAGGATCGTGAAGATAATTACTACTGCACAGATAGTGATGGCGTGATTACATATTTTGGTACAGAGGAATGTGAAAATCACAATCGTGATGAAAAACATGAGTAATTATCAGCGCTTATCCTGATAATGAACCGGGCATACGGAATAAAAAGTTCTGTGTGCCCGGTTTTTTCGTTCCAGAAATCAGTCAGCGAATAAGAATCTGATGAAAAACAGGCAGATATGCTTTATAATGAACCCATAGAAACAATAAAAGGAGACCACGGAAATGAAACGCTTTAAGGCGGTTATTTATGACATTGACGGAACGATTCTGAATACGCTGAATATGAATATGTATCCGCTCATAAGGATTATCAGGGAAGAGACGGGACAGGAATGGAGCTTTGAACAGGTATTGCGGTTTGTGCCGTATCCGGGTATGAAGGTTATGGAAGAGCTGGGGGTGAAGGATCCGGAGCGGGTGTATGCCAGATGGGTGAAGTATGTAAATGAGTATGAAGAGGGAGCAACTCTGTATGAAGGGTTTGAGGAGGTATTTCCGAAGCTGGGGGCAAGGTTTCTGCAGGCGGTGGTTTCGGCGAAGACCAGGGAGCAGTACCGGATCGATTTTTGCTCGAAAGGACTGGATCGCTATATGGCGGCGGCGGTTTTGGAGGGTGATACGGAGAAACACAAGCCGGATCCGGAACCTTTGTTGGAATGCGCCAGTCGTCTGGGAATCCTTCCGGAGGAAGCGGTTTATGTGGGGGATGCGGGTTCCGATCAGGAGGCCGCCAGGCGGGCCGGAATGACTTTTGCCTATGCCAGATGGGGAAGGGTGGAGGTGCCCGGGAATGGATTGTCGCGGGAACAGGTTTTGGTGGATGGCGGCTTTGTTTTTGAGAGGCCGCTGGATCTGCTGGAGCTGTTAAAATATGCCTGGTAAGCGTGAATATCAGGTATTTATGGGAATATGAAAAGGCGGAGACCAACAATCTCCGCCCATTTTTTGCGCGATACGCCCGGCAAGCGGCCGTCATGCTTGCATGGGCGGACATTTGCCGGGCAACGGACAGCGAACAGCTCTGCTGTGAGCTGCCGGTGGTATCGCGAATCGGATAGGGGAAGGAACTTTCCCTATCCGATCCCTCAGAATCTTATATTATCTTTCATCCAGTTCCTTTGCGCTGGCCAGGTAGTAGTGGCGGGCGTTGGCGCTGGTGACGGTCTTTGCGATGGAGGTAAGACCTTCTTTTTTCAGCTCTTTCACATCGTGGCCGCCTTTTTCCAGAAGTTCGCAGAGTTCCAGGCCCATCTGATATTTTCCGGCGCGGTACAGCTCCCGGATGCGGGAGAGGACTGCGGATGAGTCGCCGATGAGGCCGAGGATTTCCTGGCTGTATTCGGCTTCGGGAACGGGATCCAGGTGGACGGGATTGCCGTCAAACCAGCCCACATATCCGGCGTATATGCCTTTTACGGTCCAGCTGATGGTGCCGTAGAATTCCTGAAGATAGGGAAGGTTTCTGTATTTTTCGGGGAGTTTTACGTGTTCCACCGTTTCCAGCATATCCATGCCCTGATTCATGCAGTCCAGAGTCTGGAAGAGAATGGACTGGATGGCGTCCCGGAAATTTCCCAGTACGGTCTGGATCTGATCCTCACCGAAAATGGGAGCGGTGTGGCCGGGAAGAAGGACTTTCGGGCGGTAGGACATAATGGCGCTCAGGGAGTCGATCCAGGCGGCGACGTCACGGTACTGGCTGCCGCGGATGGCGTACAGGTTGGGCCAGCAGGCGTAGTAGTTGTCGCCGCAGCAGAGGATTTCCTCGTCGGGAAGGTAGACGAAAAGCTGATTGTCAGTTTCTCCCACGGCGGAAACCAGTTTCAGACGGACGCCGTCAATGACCCGCTCTTCCTCGCTGTCGGTAAACAGAGTAGTGGGAGGCAGAAAATCGTAGGCGCCGTCGCCGACTGCGTGTCCCTCCCGGATGCCGATGCCCTGGGTGATACATTCTTCGTCGCTGAGACCGTAGCCGAACTGACGGAAGGTGCGTTTGTTCAGCACGTCGTTTAAGCGGTCGTAATATTTTAAGACCGGCTTTCTGGGAGAACTCATGATGATCTCCTCCACGGTGTCACGAAAAGCCCCGGAGCCGCCCCGGTGGTCGGGATGGCCGTGGGTGTAGATGATGGTTTTTACCTGTTTGTGAGTCTGCTCCTCCAGGATGCTTCTTAAGCGAGCGGCCCGTTTGTCAGAATCCAGGCAGTCAATCAGTATGAGAGAAGTCTCTCCTTCGATGGCAATGGAGTTGCTGTGGCCCAGGCCTGTGATGCAGCGGACCCGGTCTCCGGCCTGGAAAATCTGGTATGGAAATGCGGTTTCCCCATGGTGTTTCAGACGTTCTTCTCCTGTCATGGTGTACCTCCTGTATTTGCTTTTCATCATTTTTTTATGCCCGGAAGCGGAAGGGAAGTTCCGGGCAGGCGATCTGTTTTTATTTTATGGGAAAACAGAAAGGTTGTAAAGTGGTTACTAAAAGGTGACTGTGATCAGACTGCACAGGGCGTTGGCGGCAGTGCACAGGATGACTCCGGCGGCGGTGGGGAGAAGTATGGCTGCCGCAGTCCATTTCAGGCTTCCGGTCTCCCGGCGGATGGTGAGACAGGTGGTGGAGCAGGGCCAGTGGAACAGGCAGAAGATCATCAGGCACAGGGGTGTGGATGGGGTCCAGCCGTGTTCCAGAAAAATGGCGGAGAGAGAGGAGAGTTCTTCCATCTGCACCAGGCGTCCGGTCTGGAGGTAAGCCATGAGAATAATGGGAAGCACGATTTCGTTGGCGGGAAAACCCAGGATAAAGGCAGCCAGTATGACTCCGTCCAGCCCCATAAGGCGGCCCAGGGGGTCGAGAAAGCCGGTGAGACCGCTTAAAAGGCTGGGAGTATTTGGCCCGGCGGCGGCAAACCATCCGTTTAAGGGCCCGGTGAAGGAGATGTTGGCCAGAATCCAGATGATAAAGCCGGCGGGGGCGGCCACTGCTGCAGCCCGGCCCAGGACAAAAAGGGTGCGGTCAAAGACGGATCGCACCAGGATCCGGCCCACCTGGGGCCTGCGGTATGGCGGCAGTTCCAGGGTAAAAGCCGACGGAATTCCCCGCAGCAGGGTGTGGGACAGAAGCCAGGAGACACCCAGGGTCATGAGGACTCCGATAATGAGGACGAGGGTCAGCAGCAGGGCCGCAGCCAGGGAAGAACCGGCAAAACCGGAAAAATCTGCGGCGGAAGTTCCGGCCGGCGACAGAGAACTTCCGGCTCCGGCCATAATGAAAAACAGGGAAATCATGGTAAACAGCGTGGGCAGGCGGCCGTTGCAGGGGACGAAGGCGTTGGTGAGTATGGCCAGCAGCCGTTCTCTGGGGGAGTCGATGATGCGGCATCCGATGACTCCGGCGGCGTTGCAGCCCAGTCCCATGGCCATGGTCAGGCATTGTTTCCCGCAGGCCCGGCATTTCTGAAATGCCCGGTCCATGTTGAAAGCAGCTCTGGGCAGGTACCCCAGATCTTCCAGCAGGGTGAAAAGGGGAAAGAAAATGGCCATGGGCGGAAGCATGACAGATACGACCCAGGCCAGCACCCGGTAAATGCCGTATACCAGGCAGTCGATGGACACAGGGGAAGCCCCCAGGAGACGGAGCAGGGAGGCCAGCTTTTCTTCCATGGAAAAAAGGAGGTTCCATAGCAGAGCGGAGGGATAATTTGCTCCCGCCATGGAGATCCAGAATACTCCAAATAAGAGGAGCAGCATGATCAGAATGCCGGTGACGGGGCCGGTGAGCAGGCGGTCCAGGATTTCTTCCCGTTTCCGATAGTTGGCCTCTGGCCAGAGCACGGCCTCCTGCGCCAGCTGTTTGGGAGAAAAGTCCAGACAGTCATAGGAAAAGCGCTGGCCGTCGCTGTCCAGGATCAGCTGTTTCAACTCCTTTAAATCTTTGCGGGAACGGGCACAGATGGGGGCTACGGGAATCTGCAGAACGTCCCGGAGGAGGGAAAAGTCGATTTCGATACCCTTTCTTCTGGCTTCATCCCAGAGATTTACACAGAGAATTACCGGCATTCCCATATCTTTCACATAGTCCAGGCTGAGGATCTGCCTGAGCAGGTAAAGGCCCCGTTCCAGACAGGTGGCATCGCAGACCACAATGGCCATTCTGGCCAGGCCGGAGCAGAGAAAATCCCTGGCCACTTCTTCTTCCCCGGCCCGGCTGTCCAGGGAGTAGATGCCCGGCAGATCCACGAGAAGATAGTTCTTTCCGTCGGCTTCAAAGGCGCCGGAAGCGGCGGTGACGGTGACGCCTGACCAGTTCCCTGTATGCTGCCGCAAACCTGTCAGGCCGTTGAAAATCGTGCTTTTTCCCACGTTGGGATTGCCCGCCAGGGCGATGACCGTCCTTTTTTCGTCCATGGGATCACTCCAGATATTTTATCGCCTTACCGTTTAGATATGCGTGGGACAAATCTGCTGTGTGCCTCATATATTAAAATGAATAAAAAACA
This sequence comes from Candidatus Lachnoclostridium stercorigallinarum, assembly GCA_019116745.1. Taxonomy (GTDB): domain Bacteria; phylum Bacillota; class Clostridia; order Lachnospirales; family Lachnospiraceae; genus Lachnoclostridium_A; species Lachnoclostridium_A stercorigallinarum. The sequence continues at coordinate 18,065 of DXBC01000011.1, read as the reverse complement.
GGAGATTTGTATATGAGAGACATCAGTCAGCTCCACCCGACGCTGCAGGAGAAGTTAAAACAGGTGCGGGAGGCGTGCCGGGAGCGGGGGTTTTCCATTGGAATCGGAGAATGTCTGCGGACGGTGGAGGAGCAGAATGAACTGTATGCCCAGGGGCGGACGAAGCCCGGGCAAATTGTGACCAATGCAAAAGGAACCTCCTACTCTTCTATGCACCAGTGGGGAGTTGCCTTTGATTTTTACCGGAACGACGGGAAGGGCTCCTATGAGGATGGAGACGGATTCTTCCGAAAAGTGGGAGAGATCGGAAAAGAGTTTGGCCTGGAATGGGGCGGAGATTGGAAATCCATTGTGGATAAGCCCCATCTTCAGCTTCCGGACTGGGGATCTACGCCGAAAACTCTGAAAAAGGAGTACAAAACGCCTCAGGCATTTATGGAAACATGGCCGGCGGGCGGATGGCAGTTTGACGGTACCGGTTGGCTCCACAGGCGGAGCGACGGCCTGTACACCAGGAATGACTGGGAGTTTATCGACGGATACTGGTACTGGTTTAACGGGGCCGGTCATGCGATTGAAAATGAGTGGTATTCCTACAAGGGAAAGTGGTATTACATGGGACGCGGGGGGAAAATGGTGACCGGGCTGCAGATTATCCGGGAGAAGGTCTACTATTTCGATGAGGAAGGGGCCATGGCGGAGACGGAGGTGACGCTGACGCCGGGAGAAGATGGAAGCCTGGGATAAGGAAATGGCAGGAGGAGCGGAGGAAAATTCCGGCGCCAGCCCGGAGAGCCGGGGTATGGGCGCCGGAAAAACCGGCGGCTGCAGAGAACCCCAGGGATAGTAAAAATAGAGGGGCGGAAGTCTCAGGAGTGAAAAGAACCAGGCCGGGCGGGAGTTTCCTCCGGCAAAGGCCGGACAAAGATTTCTCTGGCGTTGTCGCAGCGCAGGGCGATGACGGCGCCCCGGACCAGATAGGCTCTCATTCCTCTGCGCCCCTTTTTTAAGACGCAGGAGACGGTTTCGTGGGGAGAAAAGCCCAGGTCGTCCAGACGGGCGGCCATGGGCGGCTCGCTGGCGATCCAGACCACTTCGGCGCTGGTTCCGGGTTCTATATTGCTTAACGGGATGACCATAAATCTTCACCGCAGATGTTTCACTTTACAGTATGGTATGCGGAAAAGACAGGAAAAATGCGGACCGGCGGTGTTTTATCCCGATTACGGGAGAAAAACCGGGACGGGGGCGTCAATGGTCAGGGAGAGGATTCCGCCGTCCCGGCAGGAGACCAGGCAGTCCCGGGCCAGTATGTTCACCCCTGCGTCCGCGGCCTCTTTTAACGCCAGGCCAAACTCCGGCTGGGTGGCCATGTTGGGCTCAAAACGGGAGATTCCTTTCATCTGAATGACGAACAGAACCGCCGCATCCATGCCTTCTCCCGCCATTTTTGTCAGTTCCTTTATATGTTTGACGCCCCGGATTGTGGGAGCGTCGGGAAAGCGGGCGACGCCGTTTTCCTCCAGGGTGACGCCTTTTACCTCCAGAAAGCCGGGGCGTCCGCGGCGTTCAAAGGCCAGATCAAAACGGGAGCTGCCGAAGGTGACCTCCCTTCGCAGGTTTTCCAGCCCGGGAACGGCGGAGAGCCATTCGTAGGCGGCCTGGTTGGGAGCCTGGGAATCCATGTTGATCAGGTTTCCGTTTTTCCAGACGGCGATGAGGGAAAATTCTGTCTTGCGGCCGGCGGCACAGGCGTCGGGATGAAACTGAACCAGCACAGAGGCGCGGGGGACGAGAAGTTCCCGGCAGCGGCCTGTGTTTTTTACATGGCAGACCACCTCCCGGCCGTCCACCAGCACCCGGGCGGTGAAGCGGTTGGGGCGCTCCAGGAAGGTTCCCGGCAGAATGTTTGAGTAGATCATAGTGTTGAAAGCCTCCTTCTGTCCAGATTCTACTGCAAAAATTCTTGTACGCCAAGGAAAAGTATGTTAGAATTGGGTCAAATTTAAGGAAGGAAGTGGAGTGCCATGAATATCACATACCAGAGTACCAGAGGCGGAGAAAAAGGACTGACGGCGTCCCAGGCGATCCTGAAAGGCCTGGCCTGCGACGGCGGACTTTTTATGCCGGACAGGATTCCGAAGCTGGATGTTTCCATAGAAGAACTGGCGAAAATGACTTATCAGGAGACGGCCTATGAGGTGATGAAGCTGTTCCTCACGGATTTTACGGAGGAGGAGCTGAAGACCTGCATTGCGGGCGCGTATGATGAGAAGTTTGACTGTCCGGAGATTGCGGTTCTGTCCAAAGCGGACGGGGATTACTATCTGGAGCTCTATCATGGCAGCACCATCGCGTTTAAGGATATGGCGCTGTCCATCCTTCCTCATCTTATGACCACGGCTGCAAAGAAAAACGGCGTGGACAATGAGATTGTGATTCTGGCGGCCACTTCCGGAGACACGGGAAAGGCGGGTATGGCCGGCTTTGCGGATGTCCCCGGCACGAGGATTATTGTGTTTTATCCCAAGGGCGGCGTGAGCCGGATTCAGGAACTGCAGATGGTGACCCAGAAGGGGGAGAACACGGCGGTTGCGGCGATCCGGGGGAATTTTGACGACGCCCAGACCGGGGTGAAGAAGATTTTCGGCGACCGGGAGTTTGAAAAGAGGCTGGCGGAGAAAGGATTTCAGCTCTCTTCCGCCAACTCCATCAATGTAGGCCGTCTGGTGCCTCAGATTGTTTACTACGTGTACGCCTACGCAAAGCTGGTGGAGAACGGGGAAATTGAAAACGGGGAAGTCATCAATGTGACAGTTCCCACCGGAAATTTCGGAAATATTCTGGCGGCTTATCTGGCAAAGCAGATGGGAATGCCCATCGGCAGGCTGATCTGCGCGTCCAATGAGAATAAAGTGCTCTATGATTTCTTTTCCACGGGAACTTACGACCGGGAGAGACCTTTTATCCTCACCAGTTCCCCGTCCATGGACATCCTGATTTCCAGCAATCTGGAGCGGCTGATTTATCTCAGCTGCGGCTGCGACGAGGCAAAGACGGCGGAGCTGATGAGAGAGCTTTCCGCGGACGGAAAGTATACGGTTACGGAAGAGATGCGGGAGTTTATGGCTGATTTCTGGGGAGGTTATGCCGGCGAGGAGGAAAACGCCGGGGTAATCCGCTCGGTGTTTGAGTCCTGCGGCTATCTGATGGATACTCACACAGGAGTGGCGGCGGCGGTGAGCCGTCAGTATAAGAAAGAGACGGGAGACGGCAGAAAAATGCTTATTGCGTCCACGGCCAGCCCCTTTAAGTTCTCCGGAAGCGTGCTGGAAGCTATCCGGGGACCCCAGGAGGGTATGGATGAGTTTGCCGTTGTGGATGAACTCTCCCGCGTTTCCGGCGTGCCGGTTCCGGCGGCGGTGGAGGAGATCCGCACGGCCCCGATCCGCCATAACAGAGAGTGCGGGCCGGAGGAGATGGAGGCGCTGGTGGCTGAAATCCTGGGATGCTAACATCCTGCCTGACGGCAGATTGGCTCTGCCGGGTGGGCGGCTAAAATAATGTCCGCGTAAGACGGACAGACGGAAGAGTATGGCTCCGATCCGGTCGGGGCCATATCTGCTGAGAGGAGAAAAGGGGCAGTTCGGGACAAGGAGGAATGGGATGGAGAGACGATCCAGAAGACGGTCTCCCGGTCTGACGGGAACGCAGCTGAAAGTGATTGCCATGGTGTCCATGGCGGTGGATCACGCAGCTTACGTGCTGGTGTATCCTGCGGTTTTGACAGGTTTTGCACCGGCCTGGATTTATCTGGCGATGCGGGCCTTTGGAAGGCTGGCCTTTCCCATCTACGGCTTTCTGCTGGCGCAGGGGTTTCTCAACACCTCGGACCGGCGGAGATATCTGGGGCGGCTCTGCCTTTTTGCGCTGATTTCAGAGGTGCCCTTTGATCTGGCGGTGGCCGGGCGGGTGTTTTATCCAGGCGCTCAGAACGTCTTTGTCACCCTGGCTGTTGCCCTGGGAACGCTGTGGGGGCTGGAGAGGGCGGAAGATGGAGAGCTGGCGGGAGGCCCGGGCGGCGGAGAGCCGTCGGCCGCCCGCCCCGGCCATCTCTTAAAAGCGGCGGCAATCCTTGCCGCCGGCGGCCTGGCGGCCCAGTTTTTGAGGAGCGACTACGGCTTTCTGGGGGTGGCGTTTGCGGCGGCGGTTTATCTGTTCCGCATGGATCCGGCGAAGCGGCTGATGGGAGAGATTGTGTCCCTGGGGCTTCTCGGTTTCTGGAATCTGCCCTGCCTCCTTGCCATTCCTCTGACGGAGAAGTACAATGGAGAGAGGGGAAAACGCCTGGGATTGTGGGCGTACTGGTTTTATCCGGTTCATCTGCTGGCATTAAAAGGGCTGCAGATGATGATATGACAGATATGGAGGAAAACATCAATGATTTTTGATACACATGCCCATTACGACGATGAGGCTTTCGACGGGGACAGGGATGAACTGCTGAGAAGCCTGCCGGAGCATGGGATTGAGGCGGCGGTGAACGTGGGAGCCAGCATGGAGAGCACGGAGCGGACGCTGAAGCTTACGGAAGAATACCCTTTTCTGTACGGGGCAGTAGGAGTACATCCCAATGAGACCGGCTCACTGACGGAGGGGGATATGGAACGCCTGAAAGAATTCTGCAGCCGGCCGAAGGTGGTGGCCGTGGGAGAGATCGGTCTGGACTATTACTGGGATGAGCCGGAACGGGATATTCAGAAAAAATGGTTTGTCCGCCAGCTGGAGCTGGCCAGGGAAGTGGGGCTGCCTGTGATTATCCACAGCCGGGATGCGGCAAAGGACACGCTGGATATTATAAAAGGGGCCCGCGGAGAGGAGATCGGCGGAGTCATCCACTGTTTTTCCTACGGGGTGGAAATGGCCAGGGAGTATTTGGACATGGGATTTTTCATCGGGATCGGAGGCGTTCTCACCTTCAATAACGGAAGGAAGCTGAAAGAGGTGGCCGCTTATGCCCCCCTGGAGCAGATTGTGCTGGAGACGGACTGTCCCTATCTGTCGCCGGTTCCCAACCGGGGAAAGAGAAATTCATCTCTGAATCTGCCCTACGTGGTGGAAACCCTGGCCCAGATCAAGGGTGTGACAAAAGAGGAGATTGAAATACAGACCTGCCGGAACGCCAGACGCCTGTACCGGCTGGAAGAACGGTAGGAGAGAATGATTTATGGCAAATTTGGGAATTGCGAAAAATACCATTGACATTATTCAAAAATATGATTTTGTGTTTCAGAAGCGGTTCGGGCAGAACTTTCTGGTGGACACCCATGTGCTGGACAAGATCATCCAGGCGGCGGGCCTGACGAAAGAGGACATGGTGCTGGAGATCGGGCCGGGCATCGGCACCATGACTCAGTATCTGGCGGAAAATGCGGGCCGAGTCATGGCGGTGGAGATCGATTCCAACCTGATCCCCATACTGGAGGAAACCCTGAAAGATTATGACAATGTGACGGTGATCAACGAGGACATTCTGAAGGTGGATGTGAAGGCATTGGCGGAGGAGCATAACGGCGGCCGGCCTATCAAGGTGGTGGCCAACCTGCCCTATTACATCACCACCCCCATTATTATGGGGCTTTTTGAGAGCCGCGTCCCCATTGAAAACATTACGGTAATGGTGCAGAAAGAGGTGGCGGAGCGGATGCAGGCCGGCCCGGGCACGAAAAATTACGGCGCCCTGTCCCTGGCGGTGCAGTACTACGCGGAGCCTTATATTGTGGCCAATGTGCCGCCCAACTGCTTCATTCCCAGACCCAGCGTGGGCTCGGCGGTGATCCGCCTCACCAGGCATGAAAAGATGCCGGTGGAGGTAAAGGATGAGAAGCTGATGTTTGCCCTGATCCGGGCGTCCTTCAACCAGAGGAGAAAAACGCTGCAGAACAGCCTGAGCAACTCCGGCGAGCTTTCCTTTTCCAAGGAGGAGATCGGGAGAGCCATTGAGAAAATGGGCCTGTCCTCGTCGGTGCGGGGGGAGGCTCTGACCCTGGAGCAGTTTGCGGGGTTGGCGGATGTGCTGAGGGAAGGCAGAGAAAAACAGTAAAGAGAGCAGAAAAGTATCCTGGTGGAAAACAGGATACTTTTTCTTTTATTCTGTGGATAACCCGGCGAAAAAAGAGTAAAGTAAAGACAGAAGAAAATGTGAGAGAGGAGGCCCCGTATGCTGAGAGAATGGAAAACGGCGGGACAGCCGGATGAGGAAGAACTGAAGGAGCGGCTGAAAGCGGCGGAAAAGAAGCTGGAGGTTTACCAGCTTCAGATGAAGGAACACCGGCTTCCCGTGCTGGTGCTGGTGGAAGGCTGGGGAGCAGCGGGAAAGGGAAGCCTGATCGGAAAGGTGATCCGGAGTATTGATCCCAGATTTTTCCGGGTGGCTGCCATGGCGGATCCCGGAGAGGAGGAGAAGCGCAGGCCCTTTCTCTACCGGTATATGGCGCGAATTCCTCAGGAGGGGAAATTTGAATTTCTGGATGCCGGCTGGCTGGACGAGACGGTGAAGGACCGCTTTTACGGACGGCTGAACGAGAGGGAGTACGGCCGGCGGGTGGAGAGCATCCGCCGCTTTGAGAGACAATTGGTGGACAACGGATATCTGGTGCTGAAGCTGTTTCTTCACATTTCCAGAAAAGAGCAGAAGAAGCGCCTGGACCATCTGATGGAGGATCGGGATACCAGGTGGCGGGTCAGTTCCTGGGACCGGGATCAGAACGAACATTACGAGGCCTGCGAGGAGCTGTTTGACCGGTGCCTGACGGACACGGCGTCAGCGGGGGCGCCCTGGTATCTGGTGGACGCGAAGGACAGGAAATGGGCTCAGCTTCAGATCATGGAAGCGCTCTGCGGGGGTCTGGAGGTGGCTCTTCAGAACTGCCGCGGGGCAGTTCCTCTGCTGCAGAATATTTTCCCCCTGGTGAAGATGCCCCTGCTGGCGGAGGTGAACCTGAACCATTCCCTGCCGGAGGCGGAATACAGGGAGGAGTTAAAGCGTCTGCAGCGGCATCTGGGGGAACTTCACAACCGGCTGTACCGGAAAAAAGTGCCGGTGATCATCGTCTACGAGGGCTGGGACGCGGCCGGAAAGGGCGGAAATATCAAACGCCTGACGGGGGCGCTGGATCCCAGAGGATACGAGGTGCATCCCATTGCCAGCCCGGAGCCGGGGGAGAAGGCGAGGCATTATCTGTGGAGGTTCTGGACCAGGCTGCCCAAAACCGGCCACATCGCCATTTTTGACCGGAGCTGGTACGGCCGCGTTATGGTGGAGCGGCTGGAAGGCTTCTGCAGCGAAAATGAGTGGAGACGGGCCTATAATGAGATCAATGAGTTTGAGCGGGAACTGTACGACTGGGGAGCGGTGATCATCAAGTTCTGGGTGCAGATCGACAAGGACACTCAGCTGGCTCGTTTTCATGAGCGGGAGAATACGCCGGAGAAGCGGTGGAAAATTACGGATGAGGACTGGAGAAACCGGGAGAAATGGGATCAGTATGAGACGGCGGTCAATGAGATGCTTCAGAAGACCAGCACAGAGTACGCGCCCTGGCATATTCTGCCGTCGGCAGATAAAAAGTATGCCAGGATTCAGGCTCTGAAGATCGTGATCCGGGAGCTGGAGAAGGCGCTGGACTGAAAATCCGGGTTCTTTTCCCGCCGGCTCTGTGATATATTATATAAAGCATCGGTCCGGGGATGGGCTTGTGAACAGAAAAATCGCAGAACCGCTTATGGGGCTGGCTCTGCTTCTGGTGGTGTTTTTTGCCGCCCGCCATCTGGGAATGATGGAGGCGGCGAGAGCGCAGAGCCAGGCAGCGGCGGAGCGTGAACAGAAGGTGGTAGTGATCGACGCCGGACACGGCGGAAATGATCCGGGAAAAATCGGAGTGAACGACAGCCTGGAAAAGGACATCAATCTGGCCATTGCCAAAAAGCTGAAGGCATATCTGGAAAGTGCCGATGTGCGTGTGGTGATGACCAGGGAGGAAGACAAAGGGCTTTACCGGGACGGGGATAAGAGAAAAAAGACGGCGGATATGAAGAAGAGGTGTGAAATCATCAGCAAGGCGGAGCCGGATGCGGTTGTGAGCATTCATCAGAACAGCTATCACCAGGAAAACGTGTCCGGCGGCCAGGTTTTTTATTATCGCAATTCCGTGAAGGGAAAACGGCTGGCAGAGCTGATTCAGGACCGGTTTTCCTATGTCCTGGGGGAGGAGAACACCAGGCTGGCAAAGAGCAATGACAGTTATTACCTGCTTCTCCACGTGAAAGAGCCCATTGTAATTGTGGAATGCGGTTTTCTCAGCAATCGGGAGGAAGCGGAGAAGCTGGACGATGAGGAGTACCAGGACCGGATGGCCTGGACGATCTATATGGGAATTATGGAATATTTGAACGAACAGGATGGATACACAGGAAAAGGAGACACAGCATGATCAAGAAAGAAGTTCTGGAAATCAGAAAATTGTTCCGCATGGAGGACTGCTGCCTGACCCGCATCTGCGGCTGCTATGTGGATTATGAAAAGACGAAAAAGCTGGAGTTTAAGGAGACGTTTCTCTCTCTGCCGGAGGAGGAAGGCTTTAAATATCTGAAGCTGTTTAAAAAGGCTCTGTCGGGGAATCTGGGAAAGAACCTGCAGAATATTGAGTTTCCCCTGGCGGAAGAGGGCGAGGGAGGCAGACAGCAGTTTTTGTATCAGGTGCGGGAGTCGGGGCTGAAAGATGAGGAACTGCTGGATCAGATGTATGACAGGATAATCGAAACCTATCCCTACGGAGAAAATTATCTGATTCTCATGATTCACGGCCTCTATGACGTGCCGGGCCGTGCGTCGGACGGCACCACCATGGACGACGCTTCTGATACAGTGTACGAGTTTGTGCTGGGCTGCATCTGCCCTGTGGCGCTGTCAAAACCGGGGCTCTGCTACAACGAGGAGAACAATCACATTGAGGACCGTTCCCGGGACTGGCTGGTGGGAGATCCCATGACGGGATTTCTGTTCCCTGCTTTCAATGACCGGCAGTCGGACATACATAGCCTTCTCTACTACTCGAAGAAGGCGGCGGATCTGCAGCCGGAGTTTGTGGAAAATATGTTCGGATGTACGGCCCCGGTAGACGCGGGAACGCAGAAGGAGATTTTCAATGCGGTTATTGCGGACACGCTGGGGGTGGACTGCAGCTATGAGGCGGTCCGGGAGATCCACGACAATCTCCAGGAGATGATCGCCGCCCATGAGGATGATCCGGAACCCCTGGAGCTCTCCGGCCGGGACGTGAAGCGGCTTCTGGAGATGAGCGGAGTGCCGGAGGAGAAAATGGAGAATTTCGACCGGGAGTACGCTCAGACTGCCGGGGAAAAGACCATGCTCATGGCGGAAAATATCACCGATTCCCGCAGGTTCAGCATCAAAACGCCGGATATTACCATACAGGTGAGCCCGGAGTGCGCGGGCCTTATTGAGACAAAGGTGATTGACGGCAGAAAATGCCTGGTGATCGCCGTGGATGACAACGTGGAAGTAAACGGAATGCCGGTGAAGGGAATCTGAAAAAAGTAAAAAATACAGGCGGTCCTGTGGGCCGCCTGTACGCGTTCTGCAGATGATTACAGCAGATAAAGATAATTACAGCAGATAAATGTTGTGTTCCGCGCATTCTTTCCGCATTCCTCTGGGCCAGATGCTGGCCTGTACCTCGCCGATGTGGGCGCGGCAGAGAAGAAGCATGCAGAGTCTGGACTGGCCGATGCCGCCGCCGATGGTGTAGGGCAGCTCGCCGTTTAACAGCATCCGGTGGAAGGGAAGGTTTTCCCGCTCCAGGCAGCCGGCTTTTGCAAGCTGCTCGTGGAGAGCTTTTTCGTCCACGCGGATTCCCATGCTGGAGATCTCCAGGGCTTTCTGCAGGGGCTCAAACCAGAAGAGAATGTCGCCGTTTAAGGACCAGTCGTCGTAGTCCGGGGCGCGGCCGTCGTGGGGCTCGCCTCCGGCCAGCTTGTCGCCGATCTGCATCAGGAAAACACAGCCGTGCTCCTGGCAGATCAGGTTTTCTCTCTCTTTGGGAGTCTTGTCCGGCCAGCGGTCTTCCAGCTCCTGGGTGGTCACAAAGGTGATCTCCTTGGGGAGATGGTTGACTGCGTCAGGGTATTTGTACCATACTTCGTGCTGCATATGCTTGATAATCTTGAAGATGGTGCGCACCGTCTCTTCCAGGGTCTCACGGTTCCGGTCCTCTTTGCGGATGACCTTCTCCCAGTCCCACTGGTCTACATAGCAGGAATGAAGATTGTCCAGTTCCTCATCCCGGCGGATGGCGTTCATGTTGGTGTAAAGGCCCTCGCCTACCTGAAATCCATATTCTTTTAAGGCCATACGTTTCCATTTGGCCAGAGAGTGGACAACTTCCACCGTCTCGTCCGGCACTGCCGCCAGGTCAAAGGAGACAGGGCGTTCCACGCCGTTTAAGTCGTCGTTTAAACCGCTGCTTTTGGGAAGAAACAGGGGAGCGGAAATCCTCTCTAAGTTCATTTCTCTTCCGAATTCCTTCTGGAATGTGTCGCGGATGTATTTGATGGCTTCCTGGGTCTGGCGTATGCTTAACTTCGGGTCATAATCTTTTGGGAAAATAAGTGCCATATCGCTACCTCCTGATAAAATCACTTTCCCATCTTATCAGAACGGAGCGGAGAATGCAAGAGAAATCCATTGATATCAGGGGCCGGAATGTGCTATGTTATACTGTGAAAGTCCAGGACGGCAAAAGGCCGGCAGGAAGAGTTTGCGGGGCGGGCGCGGGAAGCGGGCCCGCCGGAAGAGAGGCGTACGATGGAGACAAAACGAATTAGAATAGAGGATGTGAAGCATCCCAGAGATGAAGAGCTGGCGGAGGCGGCAAAGATTCTGCGGGACGGGGGTCTGGTGGCCTTCCCCACGGAGACGGTTTACGGCCTGGGAGCCAATGCTTTAAATGAGGAGGCGGCGGGAAAGATCTATGCGGCAAAGGGAAGACCGTCGGATAACCCCCTCATTGCCCATATTTCCGGAGAAAAGGAGCTGGCTCCTCTGGTGTCGGAGATCCCCGAGGCGGCGAGGAAGCTGATGAAGGCGTTCTGGCCGGGGCCTCTGACCATTATTTTCCGAAAGAGCGAGGTGGTTCCCAAAGGCACCACCGGCGGGCTGGACACGGTGGCGGTGCGGATGCCCAGCGATCCGGTGGCAAACAGGATGATCGCTCTGGCGGGAGTGCCGGTGGCTGCGCCCAGCGCCAATACCTCCGGCCGTCCCAGCCCCACTACGGCGGATCACGTGTGGGAGGACATGAACGGAAAAATTGACATGATTCTGGACGGGGGGCCTGTGGGAATCGGCCTGGAGTCCACTATTGTGGACGTGACCGGGGAGGTTCCCATGCTGCTGCGTCCCGGTGCCATTACCCTGGAAATGCTGCGGGAGCTTCTGGGAGAGGTGGAAGTGGACCCCGCCGTGGTTGGCCCCATGAGCCCGGATATGCACCCGAAGGCGCCGGGAATGAAGTACCGCCACTATGCTCCGAAAGCGGATATGACTCTGGTGGAGGGAGAGATGGAGGCCATGGCCGCTGAAATCTGCCGCCTGGCCCAGGAAAGTCTGGCCCAGGGGAAAAAGACCGGTGTGATCTGCACGGAGGAGACCAGACACCTTTATCCGGAGAGCCTGCTGAACCAGGCTCAGTTTCGCAGTATGGGACTGCGGGAGAGGGAAGAGACCATCGCCCACAATCTGTACGCCGTGCTCAGGGAGTATGACGATATCGGGGTGGACTGCATTTTCTGCGAGGCATTTCCGGAGACGGAGCTGGGACAGGCCATTATGAACCGCCTGATCAAGGCGGCAGGCCACAAGATTGTGAAGGTGTGAGAGGAGGAGATTTCCGTGTCACAGAAGAGAACGGATTATATTACATGGGATGAGTATTTTATGGGGGTAGCCATGCTGGCGGCAAAGCGGTCAAAGGACCCGAGCACGCAGGTGGGGGCCTGCATTGTCAGCCAGGACAACAAGATTCTGTCCATGGGCTACAACGGCTTCCCCAAAGGCTGTTCCGACGATGAATTTCCCTGGGGAAAGGAGCATGAGGCGGATGATCCCTACAACGCCAAATATTTTTACTCCACCCACAGCGAGCTGAACGCCATTTTAAATTACCGCGGCGGCAGCCTGGAAGGCAGCAAGCTGTACGTGACTCTCTTCCCCTGCAATGAGTGCGCGAAGGCCATTATCCAGGCGGGAATCAAGACGCTGATCTACGGGGAAGACAAGTACGCGGACACTCCGGCGGTCCGGGCGTCCAAGCGGATGCTCAACGCGGCGGGAGTGCGCTATTATCAGTACCAGCCTACGGGCAGGAAAATTCTGCTGGAAGTGTAGTTATGAGAGTTTTGCTGGCGGCGGTCAACGCCAAATATATACATTCGAATCTGGGAGTTTACAGCTTAAAAGCATACGGGGAAAGCCGGGTGCCGGGACTTCAGGCGGAGATCGGGGAATATACCATCAACCACCGGATGGACCTGGTGCTGCAGGATATCTATCTGAAAAAGCCGGATTTTATCGGCTTTTCCTGTTATATCTGGAATATCCGGTATGTGGAGCAGCTGGCGGAGGACCTCTGCCGGCTGCTGCCGGGAGTGAGTATCTGGCTGGGCGGTCCGGAGGTGTCTTACCGGGCGGAAGAGCTTTTAAAGGCCTGGCCCTGGGCGGAAGGCGTCATGGTGGGCGAGGGGGAGAAAACCTTCGCGGAGCTGATGGCGGCCCTGGGAGCGGGGGAGGAAGGAGCAGGCAAAGCAGCCGGCGGGGGAAATGCTTCCTGCCGGGAGGCCGCCCTGGAAAACGTCAGGGGGATTGTGTTCCGGAGACAGGACGGGACGATTGGAAAGACCCGGCCCCAGGAACTGCTGTCCATGGACGAGATTCCCTTCAGCTACGGGGATCTGAAAGGGTTTGAAAACAGGATCATCTATTATGAGAGCAGCCGGGGCTGCCCGTTTTCCTGCAGCTACTGCCTTTCTTCCATAGATAAGACGGTCCGTTTCCGCAGCCTGGATCTGGTGAAAAGGGAGCTGGATCTGTTTCTGGAAAAGAAGGTTCCCCAGGTAAAATTTGTGGACAGGACCTTCAACTGCAAAAAGAGTCATTCCATGGCGGTGTGGAGGCACATTCTGGAGCATGACAACGGGGTGACCAACTTCCACTTTGAGATATCGGCCGACCTGCTGGATGAAGAGGAGCTGGAGCTTCTGGGGCAGATGCGGCCGGGGCTGGTGCAGCTGGAGATCGGAGTGCAGAGCACCAATTCGGATACCATACGGGAAATCCGCAGGAAGACGGATCTGGAAAAGCTGGAAGCGGCGGTGAGGAAGATCAACGGATTTCACAACATCCATCAGCATCTGGATCTGATCGCGGGGCTGCCCTGGGAGGATTACGGCAGTTTTCACCGCTCTTTCGATGATGTATACCGAATGGAGCCGGATCAGCTGCAGCTGGGATTTCTGAAAGTTCTGAGCGGCTCCTATATGGCGGAGGCGGCAGGAAATTATGACCTGATCTGGAGCAGCTGCCCGCCTTACGAGGTGCTGTCCACCAGATGGCTGCCTTATGAGGATATGATACGGCTGAAGGGCGTGGAAGAGATGGTGGAGGTTTATTACAACAGCCGCCAGTTTACGGTGACCATGAAGGCGCTGGCGGAGGAGTTTGGCTCTCCGTTTGTGCTCTTTGAGAAGCTGGCCCGGTATTATGAGGAAAACGGTCTGGGAGGGATCAGTCACAGCCGGCTGACCCGGTATGAGATTTTATACCGGTTTATTCTGGAAAATGGGCTGGAGAGGCGGGAAACGGTCGGCGAGAGCTACAGAGACCGTCTGATGCAGGATCTGTATCTGCGGGAGAATGCCAAGAGCCGGCCGTCCTTTGCCCCGGATCCCGGCAGATATAAGGAACTTCTCCGGCCTTTTTTCGGGGACAGAACGCGGAGGAAAAATGTCCACGCAGAGGTTCTTGAGGACGGACGGATTCTGATTTTTGACTACGAGAGAAGAGACCCGCTGACGAACAATGCCGCGGTGGAGACTGTGGGGCGGGTGGAAGAAAACCGCATCGCTTCCGCGAACAGAGAGTAATCCGGATACACAGGGAGAATAGAAGTGGGAAAAGGGACAAACAATATGAAAAAACGGGAGACAAAGGCAGAGCGGGCGGTGCGGGTGCAGAAGGTGCTGGAGCTGCTGGATCTGGAGTACGGCACGGACTACCGGTGTTATCTGGAGTATGAGACTCCGTGGCAGCTTCTGATTGCGGTGATTTTAAGCGCCCAGTGCACGGACGCCAGAGTCAATCTGGTGACCAGAGATCTGTTTCAGAAATACGACACCCTGGAAAAATTTGCGGCGGCGGACCAGGAGGAGCTGGAAAAAGATATCCATTCCATCGGATTTTACAGGATGAAGGCAAAAAACATCATTTCCTGCTGCCGCCGGCTGGTGACGGAATACGGAGGCCAGGTGCCGCCGGAGATGGAAGAACTCACCTCCCTGGCCGGTGTGGGCCGGAAAACAGCCAATGTGATCCGGGGAAATATTTATCATATGCCCAGCATCGTGGTGGATACCCATGTGAAGCGGATCTCCAGAAAGCTGGGATTTGCAAAGGAAGAGGATCCGGAAAAAATCGAATATGAACTGATGAAGGTTCTTCCCCAGGATCATTGGATTCTCTGGAATATCCACATCATCACGCTGGGAAGGACCATCTGTACGGCCAGAAGCCCCAAGTGCGGCCAGTGCTTCCTGAGAGAGTACTGCCCTTCCAGGGAGGATCTGGGATGAGGGGCGGAGACTGTCCGGCGCCTGTCAGAACTTACACGGCCCTGGATCTGGAGACCACCGGCCTGGATCCGAAGATGGACCGGATTCTGGAAATCGGAGCGGTGCGGGTGACGGACGGGCGGGAGACCGCAAGGTTTTCCCGGCTGGTCAATCCCGGGAGAGAGATCGGGGAAAAAGTCACGGAGCTGACGGGTATCACCGGGGAGATGGTGGAAAATTGTCCGCATATCGCTGCGGTGCTGCCGGAATTTCTGGAATTCTGCGGGGATGTTCCCATTCTGGGGCATAACATTCTCTTTGACTTTCGCTTTTTGAAGCGGGCGGCGGTTAATCACGGGTTTTCCTTTGAGCGGAAAGGAATAGACACGTTGGCTCTGTGCCGGAGATTTATGCCTGCGGGGGAGAAAAAGAATCTGGGAGCCGCCTGCCGGTATTTCGGAGTGGAGACCGGCCGTTCCCATCGGGCTCTGGACGACGCCCGGGCGGCCCATGAGCTCTACCGGGAAATCGCCCGGCTGCGGGAAAATGAGGACAGGGAGGCATTTTTGCCGAAGCCTCTGGAATATAAGATAAAAAGGGAGCAGCCGGCCTCAAAAAGGCAAAAAGAAGTATTGCGTGATTTACTAAAATATCATAAAATAACACTATCTGCGCAAATTGACGACCTGAGTCGAAATGAGATTTCGCGGATAACGGATAAAATTATACTGAAATATGGACGAATCCTGTAAAGAGGTGATGAAGATGAAAGAAAAGAAGAGGAAGATGGTTACCACGGTTATCGTTGTGGTTCTGATCCTCGCCATGGTGCTGCCCATGGTAGCGTCTGTGGTCGCTTTATTTTAGGGCTGAGGAAGAGGGAGACGGCCGGATAGAGGGAAATTATGAAAAACTGGTTTTTTGAAAAAGGATTATTGACTGCCGTTCTGGCAGCCGGAATGGTTCTGGGCTCCGGAGTCTGCGCCAGGGCGGCGGTGCTTCCCGACGGACTTCGGGTGGGAGACCAGGAGCTGGGCGGCTTGAGCCGGGAAGAGGCAGACCAGAAAATTGAAGAGTATGTAAACGGTCTTCAGGATCAGAAGATCTCCATCAAAGTGGGGGATCAGGTTCTGGAGACCACGTCCAAGGCCATGGGACTTTCCTGGAGCAACCGGGACGCCGTGGATGAGGTGGTGTCCAGCCTGACGGAGGGAAACCTGCTGAAACGGTATATGGCTCAGACGGATCTGGAGCAGGAAGGGGCGGAGCTTCCCATAGAGACTGCTGTGGACGAAGAAACTGTGACGGCATTTGTCACGGAACAGTGCAGCGGCATGGAAGGCGGCGCCAAGAATGCCTCCATTACCAGAGAAAACGGGGAGTTTGTGATCACCCCGTCGGAGAAGGGAATCACGGTGGACACTGCCGCCACTGTTCAGGCCATCAATGAAGCCATTGGGGAAGGCCTGGATCAGCCCATTGAGGTGGATGGGGTGATTACAGAGGCGGAGCCGGAGATCACCACGGAAATGCTTTCCACCATCAAGGATGTGCTGGGAACGTACACGACGGATTTCAGCAGCAGCAGTTCCGCCAGGGCCAAAAACCTGGAGGTTGGTTCGGCGAAGCTCAACGGTCATGTGCTGATGCCGGGAGAGACTCTGTCCGGCTATGAGTGTCTGCAGCCGTTTACCAGGGCCAACGGTTATGAATCTGCGGCTTCTTATGAAAATGGACAGGTAGTGGACAGTATTGGCGGAGGTGTGTGCCAGCTTTCCACCACCATGTACAATATGGCTCTGGAGGCGGAGCTGGAGATTACACAGAGGCAGAATCACTCCATGATTGTGACCTACGTGGATCCGTCCAGGGACGCGGCTATCGCCGGAACCTACAAGGATCTGAAAATTACCAACAATTACAGCACGCCCATTTACATCGAGGCGTATACGTCAGGCAGAAAGCTGACATTTACCTGCTACGGCCAGGAAACACGGCCGGAGAACCGGGAGGTGGAATACATTTCGGAGACTGTCAGCAGAACGGATCCGGGAGCTCCCATTGAACGGGTAAACAATTCCCTTGCCCCAGGCACCAGAAGAAGAGTGTCCTCCGGCCATGTGGGAATCCGTTCCAGACTCTGGAAAGTGGTGAAGGTGGACGGCGTGGAGACGGAGCGCACTCTGCTCAACGAAGACACTTACAACGCGTCAAAGGCCATATATGAGGTAGGGCCGGCGGCGCCGGCGGAGACGGTTCCGCCTGAGACTGTACCGGAGACCACAGCGCCGGAAACCCAGGCGCCTCAGCCCTCTGAGGGAGTGAGCGGAGGCCCCGGCATCGGACTGGACGGCCCGGCAGCTCCGGCAGGCGGAGAGTCCTCATCTCCTGCCGCTCCGTCTGCACCGGCAGCCAGCGGGGCGCCTGCCGGAAGCGGCGGTACATCGGAAGCAGTTCCGGCGCCCCCGGAAACAGCGGCTCCTGCCCCTGCCGTTCCTGCCCCGGATTCATCAGGGACTGCGGTCCCCGCGCCTGGGGCGGCCTGACAGAATTTTAAAACGAGGCCCGGCCTTTCCCGGAGAATCTTCGGAAGAGTGCTGATACGGCCGGTGCGATGAGAGACAGCATGAGAAGAAAAATAGAGAGAGAAAATACAGGGCTGATGGCGGCGGGCCATGACCTGGTGGCAGCCGGCTTTGCCGGGGCGAAAGGCGCGGCCCTGATCGCCGGGGCGAGGAAAGAGGAGCTGGCCGGCCGGTTTTCGGAGAGCTTTCTGGAACAGGCGGCGAGCCGCCGGGAAGTTCCCCTTTCCCGGGACAGAGATTACTGGCGCAGGCTGGGAGCCTCCGAGTTTGAGCCGGCAGGGGAAGGCGGGATTCTCGCGGCCCTCTGGAATCTGACGGGAGCCTACGGAATCGGCGCGGAGTTTTCCCTGAGAGCCATTCCCCTTCGCCAGGAGACGGTGGAAATCTGCGAGGAATACGGACTGAATCCCTATCGCCTTTATTCCGGGGACTGCGGCGTGCTGGCGGCGGAAAACGGCGGCCGGCTGGCAGAACTTCTCCAAAGAGAGGGGATTGCCGCGGCGGTGATTGGAAGAGTCAGAGAAGGGACTGCCGTGGAAATTCTTTCCCAGGAGGGAGCCGGTTATCTGGAACGCC
>DXBC01000152.1 GCA_019116745.1 Candidatus Lachnoclostridium stercorigallinarum | reverse complement strand
CCGCTCATACAAACGCAGCATTAAAGCGCCACACAAAGTACGCTCAGCTACTTTTGACTTAAACAACTCTTTATCAACAGTAATTAAATCTCTATTTGCATATTTAAATATTTTCTTCAGCTTTTCATATGCAGATCTCATTAAACCCCTCACCGCCTCTCCGGAAAATACCTCCTCAGCTCCTCCGGCATATTCTTCAGATCCAGAGCTGAACTGTCCGCAATAATATGTTTTTCTGCCAGTCCAGGAAGTCCGTGTATCGGTAAGTCTGCATGAAAAACGATTCGTGCTCTGCCAGAAACCGGGATCCGGCCGCTTATCAGCACCTGGTGGAACAGAATCCCATGATGCGCATGATGGATCCCAGTGAAATCGCCCATCCCACCGTCTGGCTCTGCTCCGATGGGGCCAGCAGCGTCAACGGGGTGGAATTTGTGGTGGACGGCGGCGCATACGCCAGATAAGAGGCGGCGCATACGCCAGATAAAAGGCGGCGCGTACGCCAGATAAAAACAACCGGCCCGGGGCGTCTTAAAAACCGCCCCAGGCCGCAATGTTATGGTTATGAGAACGGCAGCTCCTCATCAAACAGCGTCATCTGCCTGCCGTCTCCCACCTTCTCCTTTTCATACTCTTCCCAGGTATACCCCTTCAGCACCGCCGAAGGAAACTGTCTGCGGAACTTCCCCAGCTGTTTCCGGATCCGCTTGGTCAGGCGCAGTCCGTTTTCTTCTAACCCGTCCTGAACCCAGCGGAAAAACTCATCCTCCGTCCATCCCGCTGCCACGCAGAGGACAGCCATCCGAAGAAACCAATTGGCGTCATCCGGATCCCAGCCGCAGTCCCAGGCCAAAAACGCAAACGTCTGATTGTAGACGGGAAACGCGTCCGTCCACTGGCCCTCACACAGGATGCTCAGCTCCTCGTCATTCCACTCCCGGTACCATTTTACAGGATAATTCTCCCGCTGCTTCAGCACTGTCTCCGTCACATCGGGAGGAAAAAAGCTCACACAGGACTTTCCGTCCTTTTCTGCCGTACAGAACATCCCATGCTTTTTCATCCGCCCCGCCAGCTCCTCAAATTCTTTCCGGGGGCCAAATCCGTAAGGTCCGGCTTCGCTGCACAGGCGGCACAGTTCCTCTTCCTCAATTACCCCGTAAGCCAAGGTAAAACTGGCAAGCATCCGCTCTTTCTCCAGCCGCTTTCCCAGATCTTTTATCCAGGGATAGCTGCCAGGATCCTTCGTTCCCTTTTTGACCTTCAGCAGAAGGCCTTCCGGGATTTCCGCCATTTCCAGGAGGCCGGCCTTTTCCATTTCCTTAAACAGCCCGACCTCTTCATCTCCGGCCACTCCAAACTCTTCCGTCGCAAGCTGAAGCCACACGCTCTGATATATGGCCGGCATCTCCTCCAGCAGAGAGTCCAGCACCGGATCCGGCGTCCCCTCAAATTCTATCCGCAGCTCCCCGCCGTCATCCCAATCTTCCTCGGCCCGGTTCTCTTCGTCCCAGTCCTCCTCGTCCCAATCCTCTTCGTCCCGGTCCTCCTCGTCCCAGTCCTCTTCATCCCAGTCTTCTCCGCCCCAGTCATCCTCATCCCAGTCCGGATACTGTTCCAGCTGTCCTGCGCTCTGAATCACCCGGACAGGCGGTTCTTCCTCTACCGACTCCACCCTTTTTACTGTCACATAAAACATCCAGTCGTCCCCGAAGTCATAGAGATACAGGATCTTCCTGCGGGACTTTAACCCCAGACTGTCCAGGGAGACACAGGCTGCACTCTTCCTTTCCTCGTACGACGGGTGATAAAATCCATCCGGATCGTAAGGCTTTCTGGTAACGCTGAACATGTACAGATGACTGTGATCAAATTCCCACGCGTCCAGAATCGCCTCGCTCAAATCATCCAGCGTCTTATTTCCTCCGATCTCCAGTGTCCGGCTCATCCCCGGTCCGTCAATGGGTTCCACATACAGGGTATACTTTTTGTATTCCATAGCCTTCCTTTCCCAGGCGGCAGCGCCTATTTTTTCTGTCATAAGCAGGATCTCTGCCCTCTTCTTTTATTCTCCTTCCATTGTAAAGGCTCTTCCTTTTTAAATCAAGACGCTATAATCCGCCCGCCATGGGCAGCCGGAATTTATTTCACCGGGAATTCCAGTTCCGCCTCAAACATCCCGTCTTTCAGGGAATGGCGGAACCGGCCCCCGTGGGCTTCCATAATTCGTTCACAGGTTTTCAAACCGATGCCGCTGCTTTCTGTTTTCATGGCGGAGACGGCAGCCCGGTTGCGAAAACAGATAGTCAGACTGCTCATTGTCTGTCGGTAACTGACCTGCACCGGGCTGGCTTTGTCCGCGTATTTGGACAGATTGGAAAAAATATTTCCGAATACGCGGCGAACAGACGGAATGTCCGCCATAAGCGTACAGGAAATCTCGTCGGAACTCCTCTCAATGGAAAAGCCCTCGCTTTCCATGTCAAAAAGACTTTCTTCCACTACCTGTCCCAGAAATTCGATTCCATTGACCTGCTGAAAATCCAGGTCTTCTTTCTCCTTTCCAAAGACGAGAAAATATTCAAACAGCTGATCGGACAGCTCCTTGATCCGCCTGCCCTTATCCCGGATGGCCCGGATATACTGTTTCTGCTGATCAGAGAGGCGGGATTCCTCTGCGGCAGACAGAGCCAGAATATCCGTATACCCCAGAAGCGAAGTGAGCGGCGTGCGCAGATCGTGGGACATGGCCGTGACCAGATCCCGGTTGGCCTTCACCGCCTGTTCCTCCCTGGCCCGCCTGTCCCGGATAGCCCGCCGCATATTGTCTATCTCTGCGGCCAGGGATGCCAGCTCATCCTTTCCCTTCACCGTCACCGCATAGTCCAGATCTCCCCCCTTCAGAATCTGAAGCTCCGACTCCAGGAGACCAATATAGCGGACCTTTCTCCTGATAAACGTATACAGAATCCACAGTGCCGCCATAATCGCCAGAAAGCCGCAGGCAAAATCAGCAGCCACATATCCCCGTATTTCCGGAGTACAGAAAAGCATTACCTCCGCCGTCCCATCGCGAAACCGAAGGCCATATGAAAAGGCTTTGGGAAAATCCTTTCCCACTGTCAGATCTGTATTCTGATATACTGCCTCATCTCCCTCATAAACAGTCACCAGCACTCTATCTTCATTTTCTGCCCAATCTGCCAGAGATTCCATTCCGGAAATCTCCAGGCCGGCGTCTGACACATAATCCTGAAGCCGCTCAAAACAACCGTCCGACCGTTCTTTTTGTATTTTCTGACTGGCAGACCGACTCTCCAGAATCTCATAAGCTCCCATGCTGAGAAACATGTACAGCAACGCCCCTGCCGCGAAAGCGGCGGCGGCAGAGATAAGGAGCTGCACGTCCAATCTGAAAAAAAACGGTATTCTACTCAATCCGATACCCCTTTCCCCATACATTTACAACATAGGATGGATTTTTCGGATCAATCTCCAGCTTTTTCCGGAGATTGCGGATATGTACCATTACCGTGTTGGTTGCGCTGTAAAAAAACGGCTCCTCCCATACACTCTCGTAAATATTTTCAATAGTAAAAATCTTTCCCCGATTAGAAGCCAGCAGAAGCAGTATCCGGTATTCCAGATCTGTCAGCCGAATCTCCTCTCCTTCCCGGAACACAGTGCCGTCCAGACGGCTGATGGACAGGCCCCGCACAGATATGGTCCCGTCCCCGACAGCTGTCTCCTTCCCCTTATACACATGGTATCTGCGGATCAGGGCCTTAACCCTGGCCGCCAGCTCCGCGTAGGAAAACGGCTTCGCCAGGTAATCGTCAGCCCCGGCACTGAATCCCACGGTTTTATCAGAGTCCTGAGTCCGTGCCGTGAGAAACAGAATGGGTACTGTCAGACGGCTGCGGATCTCCACGCAGGCCAGGATCCCGTTTTTGCAGGGCATCATCACATCCAGAATAATCAGATCCATGGTTTCATCCGCCAGGCGAACCGCCTCTTCCCCATCTGCGGCCTCAATCACCTCATATCCCTCGCTCTCCAGCAGAACCCGGACCACAGAGCGGATCTCAGGATCATCGTCGGCAAATAAAATCTTTTTCAAAGCCAAATCATTCTCCTCCATTCAAAAAAATGTCTGTTTTTCCGTTGCTTCCGTCCTGCTATCATATCACAGGTTCCCCGACAGAGCCAGGACTATTTCCGGCAGGCAGCGGCCGGCCGCCCCGGCAGTTTTCATGCAGGCTGCATCAGGCTTTCCCGAAGTTTTTCCAGTCTCTGCCCCTCAGTCTCTCTTAATAGCTTCCAGAGCCGATATGGCCACCGCTTTTTTTGCGGGATAATATCCTGCCCCCAGCCCAACGGCAGCAGAAAAGACTACCGCCGACAAAGCCAGCCACCAGGGAATTACAGAAACTGCCATAGGTTTTGCAGGCCCGGCGGCAAACAGCAGCTCCTCCATACCGGAAGAAAAACCTCCTCCCAGGCCGGCAGCCGCTGCCAGGTTCATAAGGGCGGAAATTCCATAACTGATTCCCATCCCCAGAATTCCGCCGGTCAGTCCGATGCAGCCCGCCTCCATCAGAAACAGTCTCCTCACATCGCATACCCGGCAGCCCAGGGCTTTCATCACGCCGATTTCCCTGGTCCGCTCAGAAATGGACATGACCATGGTGTTGGTAATTCCCAGTGCCGCCACAAACAGGGAAATGGCGCCCAGGCAGCCAAACATCAGCTGTTTCTGCCTGGCTTCCTGTTCCATGGGCTTTCGGATGGACTCCATGGAGCTGGTGGACAGCCCCATTTTTTGTATCCGGCTCTCCACACCCGCTACGTGGCTGATATCCTCTGCTTTTACAATGGCGTTGTCCCATCCTTTTCTCCGGTCCGGCACCTTTCCCTCCGCCCTCTGACAGTCATCCAGAATCTTCTGCAAATCTTCCAGCCGCATTAAAATTCCCATGGACGTCTCCAGGCCTTTGGCAAAATCCTCCCGCATACGTCCGTCCGCCGTCAGTTCCCAGGTCAGTTTCCTTCCGTCATCTTTTCCTGTATCCGCTTCCAGAATCATTTTGCTTTTTCGGCTGTCAAAAAAAGACGCTTCCCCAGGCTCTCTCATATTCCTGCTCTCCGGCCGCTTCGTATCCTCAAACAGGTATTCAAAATTCTTTCCCACCAGGATATGATTCTGGCCGGAAGTTTTCCACTTTCCTTCTTCCAGGCGGTAGCCCATCTGTTCTGCCGCATCCGCGTCAAGTCCTACCACCTCCAGGTATACACTGCGATACCTCCGTCCCACTCCCGCCCGGACTGTGAGGGGGACGGAACCGGCGGTGAGTTTTGGAGTGGCCGCCGCAACTCCCGGAATCGCCTTTATAGCTTCCATGGTTCCGGGCGTGATTTTGGCTGCCCGACGGCTCTTTCCCGTTTTGTAGACATTGATCACCGTCAGGTCTCCCATCATGGAGAGGGCCTGCTCCTGTGATTTTTTCATTCCAATACCAATGGAAATCATGATGATCACGGAACAGCATCCCAAAACCACCCCCATAACCGTGAGAAGAGTCCTAGCCTTGTGGCGGAGCAGATTCTGCAGACACAGGCGGACGAAATCTTTATGGCTCATGGAGTCCTCCCTTCTTCTGAATCTTCCCGGGCGTCCGGTTCTTCCGGTATGTCCAGGCTCTCCCACAGATCCAGCTCCCGGTCCGAACCTCTCCCCTCCCCGGCTTTCTTCCTTCTGAACCGCACTGCAAAGAAGGCTATGCCTCCTGCGGCCAGGACGGCCGTCCCGAGAATCTGAGGCAGGCGGACCGGGCCGGTTTTCTCCTCCGGGGGCATGGGAAACTCCTCCGCCGCCGGAGCCGCATCCGCCGTAAATTCCACCGGCACCACCATCTCTTTCTGATTCATGGCCTCATCTTCATAGGTGATTCTCACCTGCCCCTGAAACAATCCGACCTTGTCCGGAACCACAATAAAATCAATCGTTCCCATTTTTCCCGGCTCCAGATTTCCCACTGTGACCTCCCGCTCCAGGGCATTCAGATTTCCTTCCAGCCGTGCTTCCACATTAAAGAGGTGTCCCCGTCCCTTGTTGCTGTAGGAAAGGGAAATGGGAGATTCCTCCTGCTCCCTCACTCCATCCGGGAAGGTCGGCGGCTTGATCTCCAGCCGGTCCGGCTGATACACGGGAATGGCGATGGTTTCTCCCGTGGTGTTCTGTTTTCTCTCCCGGTTATCCAGATATTCATATTTAAAGGAAATCTCCACCTTCGGCGACTGGAGTTTGGACTGAAAAAGAGCCTGCATCTGTACCGTCTGCTTCACGGAACCTCCCGGTGCCAGAGACGGTATGTAAATGGTGTTGGAAGCGTCATTGATGGACAGCCCTTCCCCGGTGTTTAAAGACATGAGAATGTTTTCCGCGGCAATATTTTTGCTGGTATTCACAATCTCCATGGCCAAATCAAACACCTGACCGGCCTGTGCGCTCCCTCCGTAGGAATAGCTGCGAATAATCAGGTTTGGCGTAAGGGATGTGGAAACTGCCTTTCCGCCGGCCGCAGGAATCACCAGCTTCCCGCTCTGATTTCCCTGAACCGTCCCTTTTCCCGAATCATAGTCAAATTTCAGGTTCACTCCCACCAGCTGTGAAGGAACCGCCGACAACTCTGCGGACGCTTTCAGACGCACCGGTACCTCTGCTGTTTTTCCCGGTTCCAGATTTCCTACAAAATATGTATCCACCGGATCCATAAGAGCGATCTGGTCGCTGGGATCCACTGTAAAAACCAGACTGTCCACCGGGCCGGAGCTTATATTCTCCAGACGCACAGTGGTCTGAAACTCCTCTCCCGGCCGGACAGGGCTTCCCTCCCTGGTATGGGCGATTCGGATAAAAGGCTGCCCCGGAAAGCGGCTCTCTGTGACCGGCACCATCACCTTCTGGGAAACCGTCCCGGCCACGTCCTGCCCGTCGGCGTCATAGGTGTAGCGCAGCTCCACATCCAGAGCCTGCGGCACCCCCGGCAGATCCTGTCCGGCCTTGAGCGTTACTTTCACCTCCGCTGACTGGCCGGCCCGAAGCCGGCCCACTATGTGGGAATTGGTGTCCTGAGACAGATACAGCGGTGCATTGGGCGAAAAAACGGCTGTGAGCCCTTCCACATCTGTGTCACGGCTGGTATTGGTCAGCCTCAGCACAATAATCTCCGTTTTTCCAGGCTCCATGGGCTCAAAGCTGCCGGCGCGCTCAATCCGGATTGCCGGCTGAGCCGACTGACCACTTTTTCCCCGCCCCTTTTTTTCTGCTTTGACCGATGCCTGCTCCGTCTCATCCAGCTTCACGGCCAGAACGACAGGTGTCTGAGGCGACCCTTTTTTCCGCACCTGGAAATGAAACGTCGTATCACCGCCCACATAGGTGATCTTTGGAAATGTCACCTGAAATTCCAGGGGGGCCCCTTTTTCCGACAGAATCTTTACAGAAGGCGTACCGTCCGTCTGGTAGCCGTCCCGCCTTCTGCTGATTACAAGATCTCCCTTTTTCATTTCCCCCTCAAAGGTATCTCCCGTAACCGTCACTGTCAGTCGGGCGCTGCCGTTTCTCTTCAGGCTTCCAAGACTCTCTTTGGGCTTGTCGTGCCGGCTCAGGCGGTAATCAGAGACGGACAGGGAAAGGCCGTCTGCATTTAAGCCGCCGGGTCGGGTCCCGGACTGAATCCCCGGCCGGGTTTCCGGCTGGGTCTGCGAGGGAGTAGCCCGGACAGGGACAGACATCGGCAGACCTGTATCCGTTTCCGAAGCCTTCGTCTTTGCCCAGACATAAACGCCGCTTTCCCTGCCGGGAGAGGCCCAGGAAGCAGCATTCCCCGCCGTCATCGCCATCACCAGAACTGCCGCGGCAGCCCGCTTCAGCTTCTGCCTTATGGCAGCATACCTTCCGCTCATCCTTTCGCCTCCTTTCCGCCGCTCCTTATCCGGTTGGAAACGATGCGTCCGTCCAGCAGGCGAATCACCCGGTCCGCGTACCGCTCCATCTCCGGATCATGGGTCACCAGCACGATCGTCTGACGAAACCGTCTGGCGAAGGAAATGATCATTTCCATAATTTCCTCCGTAGTACGGGAATCCAGATTTCCCGTGGGTTCGTCAGCAAAAATCACCTCCGGGTGAGCCGCAAAAGCTCTGGCGATTCCGGCCCGCTGCTGCTGCCCGCCGGACATCTGTCCCGGATAGTGGTGAAGCCGGTGAGAAAGGCCGACCCGTTCCAGCATCTGAACGGCAATCTTTTCTCTCTCCTCCCGGGGAACCCCGCGAAACATCAGCGGCATGGCCGTATTCTCCACTGCTGTCATGGACGGCAGCAGATTGTAGGATTGAAAAATAAATCCCATATATTTCTGGCGAAACATCGCCAGCTCTTCCTCGCTCATACGGGAAACGCTGGTCCCCCGGATGAACACTTCGCCGAAAGTAGGCTTTTCCATTCCCGCCAGCTGATTTAACAGGGTACTTTTTCCAGATCCGGAGGTTCCGAAAATGCAGCAGATCTCTCCCTGGTAAATCTCCAGACAGACACTTCTTAAAGCTACCACTTTCTCTTCCCCCATGCAGTACACCTTCCAGAGATCTTTGACCTGTATAATGGGTTTCGGATACGTCATATCGAATACTTTTCCTTTCCTGAGATTGCAGTTTTCGTCTGCCTCTTTATGGTAGAGAAAAAAACTAAAGAATTCCCGTGGGATAAATCTTAAGAAATGTGAAGACCGAAAACGGGAAGCAGACACATCGTGTCCGTTTTTTGTGGAAAGAGACCAAACTCAGCCCTCTCGGCTCCAGACCATTCCATAGTTTTAAAATACATCCGCCTGCCAGCTTACAGCAATCAAAAAAGCGTACCACCGTTTTCCGTGATACGCTCCGTATTCCTTCTCTTTTTCGTTAATTATGATTTCTGTTCTCCTGCCGGACAAAAAGAGCCACAGTCTCCACATGAACTCCGTTTCCGAACATATCGCATCCCCGCACCCGCTTCAGCTCGTACCCGTTCTCCCGCAGGTACTTCACATCCCGGCCCAGAGTGGCAGAATCACAGCTGACATATACCAGCCGCTCCGGCTGCATCTTCACAATCGTTTCCAGGCATTTCTCATCACAGCCCTTTCTGGGCGGGTCCACCACGATCACATCAGCGCGGATGTGATTTTTCTCATACTGCTCCGGCAGCACCTCCTCCGCCTTCCCCACGAAGAATTCCACGTTTTCCATATGGTTTAAGCGGGCGTTCTCCCTGGCGTCCTCGATAGACTGGGGCACGATCTCCACTCCGCAGACCTTCCCCGCCTTCTGCGCCAGAAACAGGGAAATGGTTCCGATGCCGCAGTAGAGGTCCCACACCGTCTCCCCGCCTTTTAAGCCGGCAAACTCCAGCGCCGTGTCGTACAGCTTCTTTGTCTGAGCCGGATTTACCTGGTAAAAGGAAAGGGGGGAAATCCGGTAGGTCACCTCTCCGATCCGGTCCGTAATATAGCCCGGTCCCCAGATATTTACGATCTCCCGGCCCATGATCACGTTGGTTTTCTCCTGATTCACCGAACAGGAAATACTGGTCATTCCCGGCACCGCCTGCAGACGTTTCGCCAGCTCCCCGGCGGCGGGCAGGCTTCTGCCGTTGATCACCAGGCACACCATCAGCTCTCCCGTGGCAAAAGCCTTCCGGATCAGGGCGTGGCGCACCAAGCCGCTGTGATTTTTCTCATCATATGGCTCTATTTTATATTCTTTCATGAAATTCCGGATAATTTCCAAAATTTCTTTATTTTCCTCCACGCCGAGCAGACAGTCCTCCTGCTCAATAATGTCATGGGTCCTGCCGGCGTAAAAACCGGTGATAATTTCCCCCTTCTTATTTTTTCCAAAGGGGAACTGGGCCTTGTTCCGGTATCTCCAGGGATTCTCCATGCCCATGATCGGCTCCATGGGGATCTGATCCGCCGGAATCCCGCCCAGACGGCTTAAATTGTTCCGGATCTTTTTCTCCTTAAACCGAAGCTGCTCTTCATAGCTCATGGCCTGAAGCTGACATCCGCCGCACTGCCTAGCCACAGGGCATCTGGGCTCCACCCGGTAAGGGGAAGGTTCCAGAATCTTCACCAGCCTGGCAAAGCCGTAGTTTTTCTTCATTTTCGTGACGCCGGCCTCCACCACGTCGCCGATGACGGCATCTTTCACAAACCAGGTATAGCCTTCCGTTTTGCCGATACCGGCTCCGTCCTCGCTCATATCTTCAATGGACACCGTAAACTGATCGTTTTTCTTCATGCTCTTCAGCCTTCCGTCTTTCTGATATTGCTGTCCAGGAAACGGTTGAAGCCCAGCCAGCCCTTATTGTCGCCGCCGTTCTTTAACGCCTCCAGCATGGTCTCCATTTTTGCGTCCGTGTTGTCGGCAAAATTCAGAGCCAGAGCCTCCAGCAGAGCCGGCTTCTTCGGTGAGCCGTACTCCAGCTCGCCGTGATGGGCCAGAATGCAGTGAACCAGCTCCGCCGCCAGCTTCGGGGGGAAACCGGGCATTTTCTCAATCCGGGACATAACCATCTGGGAACCGATGACAATGTGTCCCAGAAGCTGTCCGGCGTCTGTGTAGTCATTCTCCGGGAAATTGGACAGCTCCTTCGTCTTTCCGATGTCGTGGAACATGGCCGCTGTCAGAAGCAGATCCCTGTTTAAGGCCGGATAATGGCCGGCGAAGAAATCGCACAGCTGCACCACGCTCAGGGTGTGCTCCAGCAGGCCGCCCACAAAGCCGTGGTGAACGCTTTTCGCCGCCGAGTGGGCCTTAAACTCCTTCGCGAACCGTTTGTCCTCAATGAAAAAGCTGGATGCCAGGCTGCGGAGTTGCTGATTCTTCAGGGAAGCGATGTATGCCTCCAGTTCCCCGTACATCTGATCAATGCTCTTTGCGGAAACGGGCAGATAGTCTTCCGGTATGTACTCCACATCCTCCGCCCGGCGGATCCGCTTCACATTTAACTGGTGGGAACCCTGGAATACGGTCACATCCGCATCCACATACACGTAGTCCAGCGCTTCAAAACTCCCCACGCCGGGAGACCCCAGATCCCAGATCTTGGCATCCACTGTGCCGGTTTTATCCTGAAGAATCAGGCTGCCGTACTCTTTTCCCGCCTTTGTCAGGGCAATCTGTTTGCTCTTGCACAGATAAACATCAGAAACGTGCATTCCCTCCCGGAAGGTATTGATATATTTCATTGATCTGCTCCTTTTCAAACATATATTTATTCTGCTTCAGCGGCGCCGGCTCTCTTAAACTGCCGCGGCCTTTCACACCGGGAGCCAGGCTGTTACCTGGCTCCCACCGTGATCTGATATTCCAGCTCTCTGTACTGGTCGATTCCGTTTCTGGCAACGGTGACCGTTACCGTCGATCCCGCTTCCAGATTCTCCACCCGGCTCTGCAGCTCCTTCACTGTGTGAACCTCTCCGCTGTTGAGCCTGACCAGGATATCCCCATTCTGGATTCCCGCTTCATAAGCCGGACTTCCCGCGGCCACCTCTGTGATGTAGATTCCCGCCGGCAGTCCCTGCGCTTCCATCTCTTCCGTGATCTCCTGTCCCCGGATTCCCAGATAAGCGGTGGACAGTCCGTTGCTCATGCGTTCTATAATTCCCTTGTAGTCAGAGATTCCCGCTGCTGCCGTGGCATTCTGGGTGTTCTCGTTTTTAAAATCATCTGTCACCACGCCCACGATCTCCCCGGACATATTCATGAGGAAAGTTCCCATGGGGGCGTTTCCTCCCACATCAGCATACATGACCCGTATGCTTCCGTCCGTCACGGGGACATTTCTGGCCACGTAATTCACCGAACCGTAATCCACGGAGTGGACCATGCCCACCGGGCTTCCCACGGCAACGATCATGTCACCGGTCTTCACCTGATAGGAATTTCCCAGAGTCAGAATCTCCATGTTTTCCGCCGTACTCTCTCCCACGTCGATCCGCCGGACACTCACCACCGCCAGGCCGCTCACCTGGTCCTCCTGCTTCTTCGTCCCGGCCGCCTCAGTTCCATCGCTGAATGTCACCCGTATGGCATCCGCGTCCGTCACCGCCTCTTCCGTGGTCAGAATCAGATATTCCGAGGACGTCTCCGCGATCACCGCCCCGGAAAAATATCCTGTATTTTCCACCGGATTGTTAAACCAGTCCGTCTCATGGCGCACCGAGTGAACGGTTACAATCCCCTTATCCGCCTCTGTGGCCATCTCCTTTAAGGGCGCCTGGATGCGGCTGTAGTCCTCCAGGGTAAACCGATAGCTGGAAACCGCCTCCTCCACCTGCTGCTCAATGGGTTCCGACGGCTCTGACGCCGCAGAAGGGGATTCCGTCGCCGCCACCGTGGCATCATCTCTGGGGATGCTCACCATGAAATTCTCCGTCTCCTCCGGCTCTCCCGTCATTTTCTGAAAAATGGGACTGCTGAAGGCAAAGGCAGCGGCAGCGGCCACTCCGAACACTGCGCCCAGACCCCCTATAAAAGCCGCCCGCCCGGCGATCTGCTTCCTGGTAAGCGGCTGCTTGACTATTTTTTCATTTATAAACTGACGTTTGTCTCTGTCTTCAGGCTCTCTGTCCGGCCCGTTCATCTCTGGCATCATGCACCTCCCCAAAAAAATATTCTGTGGAAATGATCTGTCAAAATTATATTCCTATTATACGGTTCTTCTCCGATTTATGCAAGCCGGGATTTCACCGGACAGACCTCCAAAAACAGGCCGCCGGCTCCTGTTCCCATTCAGGGAAACGTAAGAAAATTGCCCCCGAACCCTCTAGGAATTCCCATCTTTTTTTGTTATACTCTAAATGTGGCGCCCAGATCAGCGGGCCCGTCTATTTGTGAAAACAGGTGAAAGAATATGAATCAAAAAGCATTGCGAACACTGGAATATGATAAAATTATAGAGAAACTGACGGAATATGCCGCTTCCGAGCCGGCCAAAGCCCTGTGCCGGGAGCTGACTCCTTCCGCCGACTACGATGAGATTGTGAGAAACCAGGCGGAAACCACCGACGCCGTCACCAGGATCCGCCAGAAAGGAAGCGTGTCCTTCGGCGGAATCCGGGACATCCGGGATTCCCTGAAGCGTCTGGACATCGGAAGCTCTTTAAATATCACAGAGCTT
The DNA here is from genome assembly GCA_019116745.1 of Candidatus Lachnoclostridium stercorigallinarum. Classification (GTDB taxonomy): domain Bacteria; phylum Bacillota; class Clostridia; order Lachnospirales; family Lachnospiraceae; genus Lachnoclostridium_A; species Lachnoclostridium_A stercorigallinarum. The sequence continues at coordinate 14,012 of DXBC01000152.1, read as the reverse complement.
CTGGCAGCCAGCTCCCTGATGACAGCCGCCGCCAGGGTGAAGGCCTACGGCCGCCACGAGGACTCGGAGTTTCCCGACGACTCCCTGGAAGAGCTGTTCCGCTCCCTCGAGCCCCTGACTCCCGTCAACAACGAGATCAAGCGCTGCATTCTCTCCGAGGATGAGGTGAGCGACGACGCAAGCCCCGGCCTGCGCCATGTGCGCCGTTCCATGAAAACCATTCAGGACCGGATCCACACCCAGTTAAACTCCATCTTAAACAGCAGCCGCTCCTATCTTCAGGAGGCGGTGATCACCATGAGGGACGGACGCTACTGCCTGCCGGTAAAGGCGGAATACAAAAACCAGGTGGCCGGCATGGTCCACGACCAGTCTTCCACCGGTTCCACCCTGTTTATTGAGCCCATGGCCATCATCCGGTTAAACAACGACCTGCGCTCCCTGGAGATCCAGGAGCAGAAGGAGATCGAGGCCGTTCTGGCGGATTTAAGCAACCAGCTGGCTCCCTATCAGGAAGAGCTGCGTTCCGACCTGGATATCCTCACCCATCTGGACTTTGTATTCGCAAAAGCGGCCCTGTCCAGACATTATAAATGCAGCGCCCCCATATTCAACCGGAACCATTACATCAATATCAAGGATGGCCGCCATCCTCTTCTGGATCCGGAGAAAGTGGTGCCCATCAACATTCATCTGGGGAAAGACTTTGACCTGCTCATCGTCACCGGCCCCAACACCGGCGGCAAGACCGTTTCCTTAAAAACGGTGGGACTGTTCACCCTCATGGGGCAGGCGGGCCTTCACATCCCCGCCTTCGACGGCTCCGAGCTGTCTGTATTTGAGGATGTGTTTGCGGACATCGGGGACGAGCAGAGCATCGAGCAGAGCCTGAGTACCTTCTCCTCCCACATGACCAATATTGTAAAGGTCCTGGAGCAGGCGGATTCCAACTCCCTCTGCCTCTTTGACGAGCTGGGAGCAGGCACAGACCCCACGGAAGGGGCGGCTCTGGCCATCGCCATCCTGTCCTTCCTCCACAATATGAAGTGCTGCACCATGGCCACCACCCACTACAGCGAGCTGAAGGTATTTGCCCTCACTACTCCCGGAGTGGAAAACGCCTGCTGCGAATTCAACGTGGAGACCCTGCGGCCCACCTACCGCCTCCTCATCGGCATCCCCGGCAAGAGCAACGCCTTTGCCATCTCCAAAAAGCTGGGCCTGCCCGACTACATCATCGCCGATGCCAGGACACACCTGGAGGCGAAGGACGAGACCTTTGAGGACCTGCTGGCCCACCTGGAGGAAAACCGGGTGACCATTGAAAAAGAGCGGGCGGAGATCGAGGAGTACAAGAAAGAGATCGACGGCCTGAGAAAGCGGCTGCAGCAGAAGACGGAGCGGCTGGATGAGCGCACCGACGCCGTAATCCAGAACGCCAAGGAGGAGGCCCAGCGGATTCTCCGGGAAGCAAAGGAAACTGCTGACCGCACCATCCGCAATATCAACAAACTGGGAGACTCCGCCGGCCTGACCAAACAGCTGGAGGCGGAACGCACAAAGCTGAGAGAACAGCTCCAGGGCGTGGAGAAGGATCTTTCCATCGGCGCGGGAGCCAAAAAGCCCAAAAAAGCCGTTTCACCCAAGAGCCTGAAAATCGGCGACGGCGTCCGCGTTCTCACCATGAATTTAAACGGCACCGTCAGCACCCTTCCCAACGCCAAAGGGGATTTCTACGTGCAGATGGGCATTCTCCGGTCCCTGGTAAATATTAAGGACGTGGAACTTCTGGACGAGCCGGTTATCACCGGCCCCACCTTAAACAAGACGGGAAGCGGGAAGATCAAGATGTCCAAATCCAGCTCCATTTCTCCGGAGGTAAACCTCATCGGAATGACCGTGGACGAGGCCATTCCCGTGCTGGACAAATACCTGGACGACGCCTACCTCTCTCACCTGAATCAGGTGCGGGTGGTCCACGGCCGCGGAACCGGCGCCCTGAAAGCCGGAGTCCACAGACATCTGAAAAAACTGAAATACGTAAAGGATTTCCGCCTGGGAGAGTTTGGGGAAGGCGATTCCGGCGTGACCATAGTGACATTTAAGTAGACAGCATTGCAAGGAGGATTTGTATGGCCGAGAAACAGAAAGTGTTAATTGTCGACGATGACGAAAACATCGCCGAGCTGATTTCCCTTTATCTTACAAAGGAATGCTATGAGACAAAAATCGTGACGGATGGGGAAGCCGCTCTGAAAGTATTTCCGGAGTTTAAGCCCAACATCATTCTGCTGGACTTAATGCTTCCGGGCATCGACGGCTACCAGGTCTGCAGGGAGCTGCGGGCCACCTCCCAGGTTCCCATTATCATGCTCTCCGCCAAAGGGGAGATCTTTGACAAGGTACTGGGCCTGGAGCTGGGAGCGGACGACTATATGATCAAACCCTTTGATTCCAAGGAGCTGGTGGCTCGGGTCAAGGCCGTTCTGCGCCGGTACAATCAGCCTGCGCCGGCCGCCGCCCCGAAAAGCGAGCAGCAGGGCGAGTACGTGGAGTATCCGGACCTGATTGTAAACCTGACCAACTACTCCGTGATCTACAAGGGGCACTCTGTGGAAATGCCTCCCAAGGAGCTGGAGCTTCTCTACTTTCTCGCCTCCTCCCCCAACCAGGTGTTTACCAGAGAACAGCTTCTGGACCACATCTGGGGATACGAGTATGTGGGCGATACCAGAACCGTGGATGTGCACATCAAGCGTCTCCGGGAAAAGATCAAGGATCACGCCGGCTGGGCCCTGACCACCGTCTGGGGCATCGGCTATAAATTCGAGGTGAAAAAATAATGCGGCTGCATTCCCTGTATGCAAAATTTCTTCTGGGGTATCTGGTCTTCGGGCTGCTGGGATTTATCACAATCTCCACCTTCTCCTCCGAGCTTATCTACAATTATCTCCTGGAGAAGAAATATGATTCCCTGTACTCCGCAGCCAATCTCATTGCCTCCCGCTACAGTGAAATGTACCGGGGAGTCAATGAGGATACCGCCGAGGAGACGCCCCAGATGGAGGCCGCCGCCTCCTTTCTGGACGCTGATATCTGGGTCATTGACCGCCAGGGCGTACTGGTTCTGGACACCTGCGGAGAATACGAGGCGGGTACTTCAATCCCTGGGTTCGACCCGGCGTCCGGCAAGGAACCTTATATGGCCGGAAACTATTACGGCATGTTCGATCAGGATATGCTGTCTGTCTCCGCCCCCATCACCGGAAATTACAACACCTATGGCTACGTTCTGGTCCATATGCCCCTGAGCCAGATTCAGAATATGCTCACCGGTCTTTTAAACCTGACCTACATCACAGCCGCAGTGATCTATGCCCTGTCCCTGATTCTTCTGCTGGTCTTTACCAAAATTGTGTACATTCCTCTGGTAAAGATCCGGGAAGGGGCAAATGAGTACGCCGCCGGCAACCTGGACTACAAAATTCAGGTAGATTCCCAGGACGAGATGGGCTACCTCTCCGCCACCTTAAATTATATGTCCGGAGAGTTGAACAAAATGGAGGAGTATCAGCGCACCTTCGTGGCCAACGTCTCCCACGATTTCCGCTCTCCCCTGACCTCTATCAAGGGATATCTGGAAGCAATCATCGACGGCACCATTCCGCCAGAGATGCAGGAGAAATACTTAAAGCGGGTGATCTCTGAGACAGAACGCTTAAACAAGCTGACCCAGAGCATGCTGACCTTAAATTCCCTGGACAGCAAAGGCTACCTCTCCCGATCCAATTTTGACATCAACCGGGTAATCAAGGACACCGCCGCTTCCTTTGAAGGGACCTGCAGTTCCCGGGGCATCACCTTTGACCTGACATTCTCCGCATCCACGGAGATGGTCTACGCAGACCTGGGAAAAATCCAGCAGGTACTCTACAACCTGATTGACAATGCCATCAAATTCAGCCATGACAATTCCGTGATCTACATCCAGGAATCCGTCCGGCACGAAAAAGTCTTCGTCTCCGTCAAAGACACCGGCATCGGCATTCCCAAGGACAATCTGAAAAAAATCTGGGAGCGCTTTTACAAATCGGACCTGTCCCGGGGCAAGGACAAAAAGGGAACGGGACTGGGCCTGTCCATCGTAAGGGAAATCATCCAGGCCCACGGAGAAAATATCGATGTAATCAGCACGGAAGGCGTGGGAACCGAGTTTATCTTTACTCTTCCGAAAGCCTCAAACCTGTGATCTTTCGCCGCCTGCGGCGCCGTTTTCCGGCCGCGGCGGTTTTTTCTGTTTTAGATTGCTGCGGCTTTTTGAACCGCGGCGGTTACCCTCCGGCCGCGGCGGTTTTCCTTGACATATATAGATTGTCGATATACAATTATATTGTAATATATCGACAATCTATATAAAGGAGGTTTTTCCATGGCAGTTGACAAAAGCCTGATCTCCGGCAGCACTACTCTGCTGATTTTAAAGCTCCTGTCGGAAAAGGATATGTACGGCTACGAGATGATCGACACTCTGGCGAAGAGATCTGAAAATGTGTTTGAGCTGAAGGCGGGCACCCTTTACCCCCTCCTTCACACCCTGGTTTCCCAGGGGCATCTGACCTGCTACGAGGAGGAGGTTTCCGGAAAAATGAGGAAATATTACCGCCTCACAAAAGAAGGCCGCCGGTTTCTCAGCCGAAAGGAAGAAGAATGGAGGGAATATTCCGGCGCCGTGGCTAAAGTGCTGGGATTTGGAGGAATGGCCTATGGAAATGTCTGAACACAAAAATAACGGTCCGGACATGTCCGGACAGAGCCCGGATGAGGCATATCTGACCGCCCTCACCTCCCAGATCCGCTGCAGAAAAGCCAGACCTCTGGTGGAGGAGGAACTGAAAGCCCACATTCAGGACCAGAAGGATGCTCTCATGGCCGATGGCATGGAAGAAAACGCCGCCTTAAAAGAGAGTATCCGCCAGATGGGAGATCCGGTGGAAGTGGGCGTGGAGATGGATCGGATTCACCGTCCCAGGCTGGACTGGAAATTTCTCATATTTGTGGGAATATTGAGCCTGGCTGGACTGCTTCTCCAGCTTCAGATGACCGGGCTCATGGCCCAGGCCGGCTATCAGGCGCCTTCCTTCTCCCGACAGCTTGCCTGCACCTGCATCGGCCTCGCCGCCATGGCTGCCGTCTACTTTCTGGACTACACCTTTATCGGCAAGCACGCCTCCTGTCTCTGGGCTGCCCTGACCGTTTTTTTCATCGGCACTGCCCTGACTGCTCCCACAGTGAACGGAAGCCGGTCCTACACTCAGCTCTTTTTTTACCTGTATGTGCCTGTGTTTGCCGGACTGCTGTACCGTTTCCGGAACCGGGGCATCTCAGGACTTTCAAAATGTCTGGCGCTTTTTGTCCTCACCCTGTTTCTGGGGATCCGGGCTTTCGGCTCCTTCAACACGCCGTTTTTCTGCTCCCTGGCGTTCCTCGTCATGGTCACTGCCGGAATTTTAAAGGGCTGGTTCCAGGTGCCGAAAAAGGCTGTTTTTCTGCTATGGGCCGTCTGGATCGCCTTTCCCCTTCTCTTTGTCTGTCTGGGAGGGCTGAGCGCCTATCAGATGGACCGGCTCCGCCTTCTGCTCAGTTCTCCTTCCCGGCGGGCGGAATACGACTATGTCACAGGAAATATCCTGGAGCTGCTCTCTTCCTCCCGCCTGGCCGGAAACGCCGGCCTGCCCGCCCAGGAAATGCTGCCGTCCATGTCCGCAGACTACATTTTCACCTTTGTCATCTCCTGCTACGGACTGCTGGCGGGAGCGGCCCTGATTCTGGCTCTCCTGGCCCTGGTCTTAAAGGCTCTCCGCCTGTCCTCCCGCCTGACCAACCAGCTGGGAAGGATGATCAGTCTGGGCTGCGGCTGTGTATTTGCCATTGAAACCGTCCATTACCTTCTGGCCAACTGCGGCTTCTCTCTCATGGCCCAGACCTACCTGCCTTTTTTTTCCTACGGTTTGAGAGCAGCCCTCCTCACCTACGTCTTTTCCGGCCTCCTTCTCTCCGTTTACCGGTATAAGGATGTGGTCGGGGAGAATTGAAAATCTCCCCCATTTTTGTTATACTGACAGCATCAGCCCACATTTCAGCCTGGGAGGAATTTTATGATCAGCCTGCCTTTAAGCGACGAAATTATCAAAAGTCTGAGCAAGCACGAACTGAATATCTTAAAGTACGTATACGAACACACAGAAGCTATCCTGGATGCCAGCATCCAGGACTTTTCTGCTCAGGTGGCATACTCTTCTGCCACCGTACTCCGCTTCTGCAAAAAACTGGGATATTCCGGCTTCGCCGAATTCAAATACGCCCTTCGGGCGGCCAGCCGGGAGAGCGCCGTCCAGGCAGAAAGCAGCAGGAAAGAGGCCGCTTCCCGCTCCGCCCACATGATGATCGATCTGCTGAATTCTAATGTTCAGGCCACCGCCAATCTGCTCCGGGAAGAACAGCTCATCCAGACATTCCGCTTTTTTGACAGCAGCGCTTCCATCTACATCTGGGCGCCGGGAGGCATCACCGACACAGTGGGAGAATATCTGGAAAAACTGCTGTTTTCCGTAGGAAGGCAGGGCGTGTACCGGATTGAATCATCCCGACTCTTCACCCATCTGATGAAAACCATGGGAAAAAATTCCGTTGTGGTCCTGATCAGCACCTCCGGTACTTTCGGCCCATCGGTCCGCCTGGGGAAACTGGCCCAGATGAACGGCATTCCCGTCATCTCCATCACCCCCTACACCAGCAACGAAATTGCCGATCTCTCCGCCGTGAGTTTTCGCTTTTTCACCGACCAGCGGGAAAACCTGGGAGCGGAGTACACATCCCGCCTCCCCATGTTCTTCATCATCCACGCCATCATTCAGTTCTATCTGAAATACAAGGAGGAGACGGCGCGCCTGCCGGAAGGAGGTTTCCATGATTCCCCTGTTTGAACACGCAAGACAGCTGAACCTGACCCAGACGGAAAAAGAGATCCTGTCCTATTTTGAACAGAATCCGTCTTCTGCCGCCTATATGAACCTGCAGGATCTGAGCCGCGCCCTGTACACCTCCAACGCCACCATCGTCCGCTTCTGCCAGAAGCTGGGGCTGGGCGGCTACAACGACTTCAAATATCAGCTCCGCCGGGAGCTGCGGGACTGCGGCCAGGAAATTCTTCAGTTTGACGATTATATCCGCCGCTCCATCGCCCTGTTTCAGGACAACATCGCCTCCATTGACCTGCGCACCGCCGAAGAGATCGCCGCTCTCCTCACCAGCAAACGGCCTCTTTACATTTACGGAGGAAGCTTAAGCTCCCTCCCGGCCAAATACCTGCAGATGGTTTTAAACAGCCTGGACTACCCGTCCATCCTGGTGGAGTGGGAACGCCTGCTCACCGCCCTGATCAGCACCGTCAGCGACGATGCCGTCCTTCTGACGCTGTCCGCCCACGGCACAGACCGGTATCTGCCCGTGTTCCGGCAGGCAAAGGCCAGGAATCTGACCACCATTCTCATCACCTGTGATCCCGACAGCCCGCTGATTCCCTACAGCAGCATTTCCGTCTGCACCAACGACGCCAACCGGGAATACCATCAGACCGACGTCAACTCCAGAATCGGCTTTTTTACGGTGATCCAGATCCTCATCGAGCTGGCCGCCCAGAACAGGTCCGCAGGGCAGGACAGAAGCGGTCATCCGGAGAAGGGAGCCGGCTCACCGGCAGAGTAGACCGGCTCTTCGGAGAAGCGGCTCGGCTCCTCTGGAAAGCGGCTTTCTGCCACATAACAAAACGCCTGCGGGCCGGAATCTTATCCGCCGCAGGCGTTTTTTGTCGCGGGGCATCTGTGCCCCGGACACTTTTTTAATACTCTGCCACCACAGTCTTTCCGGCTTCCGCCGTCATTCCCGTGCTGTATTTCACATCGAATTCGCTGTCATTGTCCATGACAATCAGCATAACATCAGTGCAGTATCCCTTTTTCTCAATCTCCGTTCTGTCAAACCGGATCAGCGGATCTCCCGCCTTAATCTTATCGCCGGCAGATACCAGACCTTCAAAACCTTCCCCTTTCAGATTGACGGTGTCAACGCCAATGTGAATCAGAAGTTCCAGTCCGTCCTCCGACTGCAGACCGATGGCATGGCGGTTCTCGTCGGTATAAACCGCTACTACGCCGCTGCAGGGCGCCTTGATCACATCGTCCGCCGCATGAATAACCACGCCGTCTCCCATCATACAGGAAGAAAAGGTCTCGTCGGGAGCTTCCTTCATGGGCACCACGCCGCCGCTCACCGGAGCCAGAAGCTGATGCTTCACCTTCGCCGCCGCAGGAATCTCTTTTCCGCTGCGCAGGCATTCCCTGACGTTTGCCGCAATGGCCTCCACCTTCGGTCCGTACACCACCTGGATATGGGTCTCGCTGGGACGGATAAAGCCCATAGCCCCTGTCTTCTTCAATACATCTTCCCTCACCAGAGACGCGTCCGCAATATCCACCCGCAGTCTGGTCAGACAGTTATTGGCCTCTTTGATATTGGCAGAACCGCCCAGTCCTTCGATGATCCGATATGCCTGAGCCATCTGCTGCTCTCCCATCATGACTCCGGCCGCCGGAGCTTCGCTCTCGTCCTCGTCCGCCACCTCGATGGAAATGTTCTTCTTCGTCAGATACCACTTAAATACGTTGTAGTAAATAATCGCGAACGGAATGCCCACTACAATCACCCAGTACCAGTGAGATCCGGGCTGGAACACGCCCCAAATCAGGTAGTCGATCAGACCGCCGCCGGTATTTCCGATAATTACGTCCAGGGCCGCCATGGACATGAATGAGATACCGCCCATCACTGCATGGAATACAAACAGCTGGGGAGCCACAAACATAAACGCAAACTCCAGAGGTTCGGTGATGCCGGAAACCACGCTGGCTGCCACGCCGGCGATCATAAGCGCCTTCACCTTCTGCTTTTTCTCAGGCGGAGAAGTGCGGTAAATTGCCAGGGCCGCGCCGGGAAGCCCAAACATCATCATAGGCATTTTTCCCTGTCCCAGGAACACGGTATAGGGAGCCAGCTCGCTGATATCCACTTTATCGATAAACTGAAGGAAAATGTTCAGGCAGCCTTCCACACCCTCGTACACGCCTCCAATGGCTGTGGTACGGAAAATTCCGTTTAACACGTGATGCAGTCCGGTAGGAATCAGCAGTCTCTCCAGGAAGCCATATCCGAAAACACCTGCCAGTCCTGCTGCGGAAATCACCCCGCCCAATCCGTTGATAGCCATGGAAATGGGACTCCACACAATGGGAGCAATGAGACCAATCACAGCAGAAACCATAATCACGGCGATGGCCACAAAACGCTTGCCGCCGTAGAAGGATATGGCCACCGGGAATGTGATCTTGTGATACTTATTATGTACCTGGGCTGTCACCAGACCGATGATAATACCGGCTACCGCGCCCATATCCAGGGTTTCCACACCAAGGATATTGGAGATTTTCAGGGCGTTAAAATCCATAAATCCGGCCCCGATCATACAGGAAGACGCCACCAGAAACGTATAGTATCCGATAAATCCCGCGAAAGCCGCAATCTCCTTCTCCTCCTTTGCCAGACCGAAAGCAATGGAGATGGCAAACAATACCGGTATCAGAGTAAATACCACGTTGGAAACTTTATTTAACGTGGAAATGATAAAATATACATAAGTCTGTGTAAGAAACGGAGCCGCTTCCTGCACCTGCGCTTTCATCAGCGCAGATGTCAGGCCCAGGACAATACCGCAGGCAGCCAGCGCTGCGATAGGCATCAGCAGACTGCGTCCCAGGGCGGAAAAGAAATCCATAACCTTATTCTTTTTGTTCACTGTAAATCCCCCTCATGTTTTCACTGATCATGCTCATTCCGTCAGATCTGCTGTTTTACTTCAGTTCCGGCCACATTCCCTTATTTGCCTCAATCAAAGCATCCAGCACCTTGCGGGCCTTCTTCGCATCGTTGATCAGGCGGTTTAAGGTAAATGCCTCCAGCGCTTTCTGATAGGAGTGCTCAAAGTAAGCGTCCACCAGCAGTTTCTCGCAGGATACCTGATTCACCAGCAGTCCCAGATAGAACTGAGGGATATTTCCCACTCTCATGGGACGGGGGCCGTTGATTCCCAGCTCGCAGACCACCTCAACCATGGCGTCATCCTGCATATTGGCGATAGCTCCGTTATTCTCCACGATCAGAATGTGGCGGTCATTCTTGTTGTAGGCAATAGCCTCTGCCACCTTGATCATCATCTCCGCATGAGCGTCAGAGATGGCGTGGAAGCGGTCTCCCAGCTTGCCTTCCTTAATCACTTCCGCGCACTCGGTGAACACCCGCTTCTCCCTTCCGTCGATGACTTCGTCCGCTCTGGTGTAATTGGGATTCAAGTGACTCACTTTGTAGTCCGGATACAGATAGTACTGATCATAGGTATTTGGCAGGTAATCCGGGAAATCTGCCATAATGGTCTGCACCATTCCGTAGGTATCCAGCCAGGACTGATCTCTCTGCTCCGCATCCTGGGGAAGGAAGCCTCTCTCCTTTACCAGCTCGCGGATGGTGGGAAGCAGGTCCTCTCCGGTCTTTACATTGTACACATGAGTAAACCAGCCATAATGGTTCAGACCGAAGTATACCGGATCCAGATCCTCCCAGTCACAGCCCAGCAGACGGCTGGCGGAGCGAACCACGTTTTCCGGCTGATCGCAGATGTTTAAAATCCTCTTGTCATCCGGGAACTCTCTGCGCAGGGCCTCGGCTACAATGGCTGCCGGGTTGGAGTAATTGAGGATCCATGCGTCCGGAGCATAAGTACGGATATCGTGCACTGCTTTGATCATATCCACACAGGAACGAAGTCCATATGCCATACCGCCGGCACCGCAGGTCTCCTGACCGATGAGGCCCATGCTTAACGGAATGTGCTCGTCCTGACGGCGCATGGCCAGTCCGCCGGCTCTCATCTGCATGAACACAAAATCCATTCCCTCGTAGGCTTCCTTAATATCTGTGGTGTAGGAAAAATCCAGCTCCGGAAATCTCTCTCTGAAAAGGATCTCGCCGTATTTTCCGATGGGCTCCTGACGCTCTCCATCAATGTCAAAGAGCACCAGCTTCTTTAACGGAAATTCCTCTCTCAGCCGTACAAATGATTTCAAAAATCCCAACGTATAAGTACTTCCACCGCCTACGATACATACATTATATGCTTTCATACAATTCTCCTCTTTCCCAATTTTTCATCGTTTTCTTCACTCTTCACTTTTCTTTCAGGGCCCTGTCTTGTGATGACTCCATCATATACGATTCCAAAATAAATGTAAATAATATCTGTCTTGTTTGGTTTTCATTTCACCTTTTATTATTTATAACCCAAAAGGTAATTTTTTACATGCAAAGACAAAAAAATCCTCTGAGCCGTCACCCATATTCGGCCCAGAGGACTTTTCTTTCCATTTTTACTTTTTATCAGCTGTTTTTCGGAGTCAGCTATTCTTTTTCATTACTTATTTCTTTTTCGTCAGCCATTCTGCCAGATTCTGGAACAGCCGGTTGTAGCCGGACCACTCACAGAATTCCGGCGGTGCCCCCTACTTCCACTCATACCGCGTCAGCTTCCCGCTCATCTGCATATGATCGAACCCGTTCTGACGCAGGGCTTCGTAGAGTACGATGGCCACGGAGTTGGACAGGTTCAGGGAGCGGATGTCGCCCCACATGGGGATCCGCACGCAGTTCTCCTGGTTTTCCAGAAGGATCTCCTCAGGGATTCCCCGGCTCTCAGGGCCGAACATGATAAAGCAGTCCGGCTCATAGGCCACGTCGGTGTATACCTGGGGAGCCTTCGTGGTGGCCATGTAGATTTTGGCTCCGGGATTTCTCTCCAGGAACTCCTCATAATCGCTGTATACCGTCACATCCAGCTTCGGCCAGTAATCCAGACCGGCCCTGCGGATCGCCTTTTCATTCAGCTTGAATCCCAGCGGCTCGATCAGGTGGAGCCTTGTGTTGGTTGCCACGCAGGTGCGGCCGATGTTTCCGGTGTTGGCCGGCATCTCCGGCTCATAGAGCACAATGTTCATGGCATTCACCCCTGTTCCTTTTCCAGCCGCTCCACAAAACGGCGGATCCGGTCCAGGGCCTCCTTCAGGCTCTCCAGGGAATAGGCGTAGGAAAGGCGCAGGAAGCCTTCTCCGCTGTCTCCGAAGGCCGTGCCGGGCACTACCGCCACTTTCTCCTCTCTCAGCAGCCTGGTGGCAAACTCATCGGAGGTCATGCCGAATTTTTTGATGCTGGGGAACACGTAAAACGCGCCGTAAGGCTCGAAGCATTCCAGCCCCATCTCCCGCAGGGCGTGCACCAGATAGCGCCGTCTCTGATCATAGGCCTCTCTCATGGTCTCCACATCTCCGTCCCCGTTTTTCAGGGCGGAAACTGCGGCGTACTGGCTGGTGGTGGGAGCACACATGATGGCAAACTGGTGGATCTTTAACATCTGCTTCAGAATCTCCTTCGGAGCCGCCGCGTAGCCCAGACGCCAGCCGGTCATGGCGTAGGATTTGGAAAATCCGTTGATCAGTACCGTTCTCTCCTTCATCCCGGGAAGAGAGGCGATTGTCACATGCTGCCCTTTATATGTAAGTTCACTGTAGATCTCGTCAGAGATCACGAAAAGATCTTTTTCCTCCACAATTTCTGCAATCTTTTCCAGATCTTCCCGCTCCATAATCGCGCCGGTGGGATTGTTGGGGAAAGGCATGATCAGGATTTTTGTCTTCGGGGTGATCTTTTCCAGCAGCTTCTCGGGAGTCAGACGGAATTCGTCCTTTTCCTCCAGCTCGATGATCACCGGCGTTCCGTTTGCCAGAATGGTACAGGGCACATAGGAAACGTAGCTGGGCTGAGGAATCAGCACCTCGTCTCCCGGCTCCAGCATGGCTCTCAGGGCGATGTCGATGGCCTCGCTGCCGCCCACAGTCACCATAACTTCACCGTCCGGGTCATAGAGCACATCGCAGCGCCGTTTCAGATAATTGCAGATTTCCACCTTCAGCTCCTTTAATCCGGCGTTGGAAGTATAGAAAGTACGTCCCTTCTCCAGGGAATAGATTCCCTCTTCCCGTATATGCCACGGGGTATCAAAATCCGGCTCGCCCACGCCCAGGGAAATGGCGTCGTCCATCTCGCTCACAATATCAAAAAACTTCCGGATGCCGGACGGCGGAATATTTATCACTCTCTCTGCCAATGGGTTTCTCATAAACTGATCAGCATCCTTTCATCCTTGTCTACTTTCTGCATAATGGTTCCATGATCCTTGTACTTCTTCAAAATAAAATGAGTGGAAGTGCTGAGCACGGAATCGATGGTGGACAGCTTCTCCGACACAAACAGAGCCACCTGTCTCATGGTTTTTCCTTCCAGGATAATGGTAAAATCAAAGGATCCGGACATGAGATACACTGCCTCAACCTCGTTGTACTGATAGATTCTCTCTGCGATCTTGTCAAATCCCATATCTCTCTGGGGCGTCACCTTCACCTCGATCAGGGCCGTCACCTTCTCCTCGCCGGTCTTATCCCAGTCAATCAGGGTGTGGTAGCCGCAGATCACCTTTTCCTTTTCCATCTCCGCGATCTCATTGGCCACAGCCACCTCGCTCTCTCCCAGAAGTATGGCCAGATCTTTCAGATCAATCCGGCTGTTTTTTTCCATAATGGCTAAAATCTTTTCTCTCATTTTCTCTCCTCCTTTTCCCGCCGGCCGGCAGCTTCCGCCGCCCCGCCGCGTCATGATCCCGGCCGTTTCCGGCCGTCTTTTGCTTCCATTTGTCTCTTATTTCCATTTATTGTTGATAAGCCGCGGGACGGCCCAAACGGCCGGTCCCACGGCATTCTTCTCACTCTCCGAAATACTCGGGCAAAATCTTTTTCAGTTCA
>DXBC01000010.1 GCA_019116745.1 Candidatus Lachnoclostridium stercorigallinarum | reverse complement strand
CATATTCACCTGCTCAATAATCGGTATCTCCACATCATACTTGCGCGCAAGGGCCATGGCTGCCTTGGCAGAATATACGCCCTCCACAACCATCTTGACCTCGTCCATCGCCTCCTGCATGGACTTTCCCTGACCCATCAGGTAGCCCGCTTTCCGGTTCCGGCTGTGAACGGAAGCACAGGTTACAATCAGATCGCCGATGCCTGAGAGTCCGTTAAAGGTCTCCTGACGTCCTCCCATAGCCACGCCGATGCGGCTCATCTCCGTAATGCCTCTGGTAATCAGCGCCGCTTTTGTATTATCTCCATAGCCAAGCCCGTCCGCAATGCCTGCTGCCAGGGCAATCACGTTTTTCAGGGCTCCTCCCAACTCGATGCCGAGCATATCCGGGCTGGTATAGACCCGGAAGACCTGATTCATAAAAATATTCTGAATGAACTCCGCCGTCTTTCTGTCATGAGCCCCCGCCACGACCGTCGTCGGCAGGCCGCGGCCTACCTCCTCCGCATGACTGGGCCCGGACAGCACGGCCGCACGGCAGGCAGGAATCTCCTGCTCAATGATATCTGTCAGAATCATCAGCGTGCTTTCCTCAATTCCCTTCGCCACATTTACAATCAGCTGGCCCTCAGCCACATAGGGAGCCATAGACCGGGCTGTGCTTCTCGTATAAGGGGACGGAACAGCCAGCACCAGAAGGTCCTTCTCCTTTACTGCTTTCTCCAGATCTGTCGTGATGCAGATATCTTCCGGAATCTTTACGCCGGGAAGCTTATCCTTATGCTCATGCTGCTCGTTCAGCATGTCTACCTCATCCTTTGAAATGGACCAGACTGTTACCTCGTGTCCGTTGCCGTGCAGGAGCACCGTCAAAGCCGTTCCCCAGCTTCCCGCTCCGATAACGCCTACCTTTGCCATGATATTTTTCTCCTTTTGCTTTTATATTTCCGCGGGCAGTGAGTCAAATCCCCTGCATGCCCGCATCGGGGTGCCTGACCTATTCTGCTTTCTCTCCCAGTTTTCTCTCCGTGCCGGTCAGAAGCCCGTGAATATTCTTTCTGTGGCGGAAAAGCGCCATTGCGCACAGAAAAACCGCGATTGCGTACATTTCATAGAGATGCCCCTGGGCAAGCCCCCATCTTCCTGTCACGCCGTACAGCACCACACCCACCGGAAGCCAGATGCTCACAAGAATGGAGCCAAGAGATACATACCTGGTGAGCCCCACGGAACCGGCGAACAGAATCAGCGCTCCCAGCGTCAGGAGCGGGTCCAGAGACAGGAACAGTCCTGCCGTGGCCGAGATTCCCTTGCCTCCGTGGAATTTCAGATAGCAGGGGAAATTGTGTCCCAGTATAACCCCAAGCGCCGCGTACATGCCCAGTAAGACGCCGATATTTTCACCCGGATAAAGCCTGTCAAAAAGAAAACGCACCAAAAGCACGGCGAATACGCATTTAAAGCAGTCGCCCAGGAAGGTAATGGCTCCTGCCTTCCAGCCCAGGGTCCGGAGGGCGTTCGTGGCTCCCGCGTTCCCGCTTCCATGCTCCCGGATATCCATGCCTTTCATCCGCCCGTAGAGATAGCTTGTCTGAAACAATCCAAATATATATCCAACAGCCACACATACCAGCCTAATCATCTTATTGCTCTCCCTTCCTTTCCCGAATCAGAAACCTCAGCCCTGTCCCGCGGAAGCCGAAAGCCTCACGAATCTTGTTCTCCAGATAGCGCGTATAGGAAAAGTGCATCAGTTCCCTGTCGTTTACAAAAATCACGAAGGTAGGAGGCTTTACCGCCACCTGGGTGATATAGAAGAGCTTCAGCCTCTTGCCCTTATCGGAAGGCGGCTGCTGCAGCGCCATAGCCTCCGTCATGATCTCGTTCAGAACTCCTGTGGCAATCCGGAGATTCTGGTTCTGAATTACCATATCTATCAGCTCAAAAAGCTTCGGCAGCCTCTGTCCGGTCACTGCAGAAATAAAGGTGATCTCCGCATACGGCATAAAGGACAGAATCGTCCGGATTTTATTGGTATATTCATAGACGGTCTTGTCGTTTTTCTCAATGGCGTCCCATTTATTTACGGCGATAATGATTCCTTTGCCGCGTTCATGAGCGATGCCCGCGATCTTCGCGTCCTGCTCGGTGACGCCTTCCGTGGCGTCAATCACCAGAATCACCACATCTGCCCGCTCCACGGCCGTCACCGTACGGATAATGCTGTAGCGCTCCAGTTCTTCTTTGATTTTGTTCTTCCGGCGCAGTCCCGCCGTATCGATAAAGATATAATCCTTGCCGTTCCGGCGCACTTCCGTGTCGATGGCGTCCCGGGTCGTTCCCGCGATATTGGAGACAATCACCCGGTTTTCTCCGATCAGTTTATTGATAATCGAAGATTTTCCCACATTGGGTTTTCCTACGATGGCCACCCGCGGTCTTTCATCCTCTTCCTCTTCCCCGCTTCCTTCCGGGAAATGCTTTACCACCTCATCCAGCATATCTCCGATTCCCAGGCGTGACGCGGCTGAGACGGGCACCGGATCTCCGATTCCCAGGTTATAGAACTCGTACACGTCGCCCATGAATTTCTGAAAGCTGTCCACCTTATTGACAACCAGGACCACCGGCTTTCTGGACCGGCGCAGCATATCCGCCACCTTGGAATCCGAGTCCACCAGCCCCTGGCGCACGTCTGTCAGAAAGATAATCACATCCGCCGTATCAATGGCGATCTGTGCCTGCTCCCGCATCTGGGAGAGGATAATGTCGCTGCTGTCCGGCTCAATGCCGCCCGTATCAATCAGCGTAAAAGAATGGTCCAGCCAGGTGACATCCGCATATATTCTGTCTCTGGTAACGCCCGGCGTATCTTTTACGATAGAGATATTTTCTCCTGCCAGCGCGTTAAACAGCGTGGATTTTCCCACATTGGGACGCCCCACTATGGCTACTATCGGCTTACTCATAATATTCGTCGTTCTCCTGTTCTGTATCGTTTCCTGTTTTCAGGGCCGGTGCTCATAGGGCTGCTTTCCCCTGCGCCCTGTCCCTGTCCGATCCGGCTGTTCATCCTTCCCGCGGCCAAGCACAGCCTCCAGAAAGGCTTTTCCGTCTGATTTTACAATAGTTATGGGAACTTGTAAAGCCCCGGAAAGCTCTCCCGCCGTCATGTCGTCGAGAAAGGCCTCCGTGCCGTCCCGGAACATATTCTCCGTCAGGAGGAGCGCATCCCCGAGCTCCCGCCCGGAAAGCTGCTCTTTCAAATCCCGGCCTGTCAGAAGGCCGGCCACTGTGATCCGCTCCCCGAAAAATCGGTTTTCTACCGCAAGCACCTGAACCCGTACCTCCGGATACTGCGCTTCCACCGCCCGGGCAGCCTCCTGCAGGATCGGAGCCGCCAGCCTTCCTGTGGCGACTGTCACCCGGCGTCCTTCTGCGCCCGGGCTTTGTTCCTGCTCCTTCGCCTTCTCCAGCTCCTCCCGGATTTCTTCCCGAAAAAGCCGCACCATTCCCACGCCGTTTTCCAGCTGAAGGTAGCCGTCATAGGTCTCTGCCTCCGGAAGCTCCCGGCCCGCCAGCAGATACCACTCGTCGCCCGCATGGATAAAATGCGTTCCATGCTCCCGGTAAAGCCTCTCCTGCCAGCCATGAATCAGGTCCAGCACCTCTTTGGCGTCTTCCTTCGTAAAGGGCTTTAGCGGATACAGCCCCTCCCTGTGACT
>DXBC01000151.1 GCA_019116745.1 Candidatus Lachnoclostridium stercorigallinarum | reverse complement strand
GGCGTGCATCACGCCGTCTGTCTCAGATTTGTAGGGGCAGTCGATCAGCTCCTGAACATTTAAAGCGTCCATATCGGCTCTCAGGGCGATGGTCTTTCCTGGATGGTCTCCGTGAATATCGCATACCACGCAGGTTCCGAAGGACCCGATCACTCTGGGTTCCAGTCCCATTTCCTTCAGCTCTTCCATCACCCGGCGGGAGGTGTTGAATTCCTCTCCCCCCAGCTCCGGGTGCTGGTGAAAATATCTTCGCAGTCCGATGACATAGTCTCTGTTTTTGATGGCCAGTTCCATTGTCTTTTCCATAGCAAAATCCCCTTTTTCTTTCTGAAATATATATTGAATTATAGGTGGGAGACGGGAGGATTTCAAGAAAAATCTGGACAAAGGGCGGAGTATTTGGAAGTTTTCCTTGCCGGGACTATTTTTTTTATGTATGATAAGAGAAAAACGGAATGGAGTGGAGGAGTACACATGAATTTCAGAGAAGAAGCAGAAAAATACGAACAGTGGATCATCGAGCAGAGAAGATTTTTCCATCAGTGTCCGGAGCTCTCCCAGGAAGAATTCAACACCACAAAGGAAATTGGGAAGAGACTGGAAGAGATGGGACTGGAGCCCCATTATTATGAGGGTTATCCCGGTCTGACTGCGGATATCAAGGGAGGGAAGGCAGGAGCCGGAACGAAGACGGTGGCTCTGAGAGCAGATATCGACGCCCTTCCCGTAGAGGAGCACACCGGACTGGAGTTCTGCAGCAGAAACAACGGCGTTATGCACGCCTGCGGCCATGACTGCCATATTTCCATGCTGCTGGGCGGCGTGAAAATGCTGCTGGACCACAGGGACGAGCTGAAGGGCAGCGTGAGAATCCTTTTCCAGCCGGCAGAGGAAGTGGCTATGGGAGCGAAATATATGATTCAGCACGGCGCTCTGGACGGTGTGGATGCTGTTTACGGAGCCCATATCTGGGGCGGCTTTGAGGCGCCGTACCTGAACTTTGAGACAGGCCCCCGTATGGCCAGCTGCGATAAATTTACCGTGGAGATCGAGGGACTTTCCGCTCACGGCTCCGCCCCCCACGCCGGCGTGGATGCCCTGACCACGGCAATGCACATCGTTTCTGAGGCTCAGGAGATTGTGTCCCGCTATAATGATCCGTTAAATCCCCTGGTAGTGACCTTCGGCACCATAAACGGCGGTCAGCGCTGGAATATCATCCCCAACAGAGTGGTGATGGAGGGAACAGTCCGCACCCTGTCTGCGGAGATGAGAAAGAGAGCGGAGGAGCTGCTGCGCAGCATTGTGGAGCATGTGACGGCTATTCACGGCGCAAAGGGAACAGTGACGGTGGAATATCTGACCAGTCCTGTGATCAATAATCACGAAGACCTGAACAAGATTGCCGAGAACGCCGCTGTAAAAATGTACGGCGAAGGATGCTTAAAGCACCTGGACAGCATGATGGGAAGCGAGGATTTTGCCTTCTTTATGGATGAGGTTCCCGGCATTTACGGATTCTTGGGAAGCTATGACCCGAAACTGGGCTATACCGCTTCCAACCATAACGACTGCTACACAGTGGATGAGAGCCTGCTGAAGCGGGGAGCCGCCATGTATGCTCAGTTTGCCGCTGATTATCTGGAGGCGAAAGCAGAATAAAACGGTTTCCGGGGGAAGACGGGGAGAAAAGCCCCCGTTGACACCGGCCCTGCGGTTCCTGTATAATGACCCTCAAAATAAGAGGAAAGGAATTCGGACAGCAGTCATTATATGAAGAACAGCAGTATGATTATTATTTTAAAGGGGATGGTGGTGGGAGGAACCATGCTCGTCCCCGGAGTGAGCGGCGGATCCATGGCCATGATTCTGGGAATTTATGACAGACTGGTATCTTCCGTCAGCTCTTTTATGAAGCACAAACGGGAAAGCCTGACGTTTCTGGCCCTGTTCTGCCTGGGCGGGGGACTGGGAATGATCCTGTTTGCCAGGCCTCTGCTGGGGTTGATTGAGCGTTTCCCCATGCCTATGATGTATTTCTTTCTGGGGGCAGTGGCGGGAGGCGTGCCTGTGATTTTAAAGGAAGCCAGGGTATCTGCGTTTTCCTGGAGCGTCCCGGTCTGGATTGCAGTGGGGCTTGCGGCAGTATTTGCTGTCGGCCATCTTCCGTCAGGTCTGTTTCAGTCGGAGATGGAGGCAGGGGCTGCCAGCGCCCTCTCTCTCGCCGGGGCGGGAGTGGTGGCTGCCGCTGCTCTGGTGCTGCCGGGAATCAGCGTCTCTTACCTGTTTCTGGTCATGGGACTGTACGATGAGCTTATGAGAGCCATCAGCGGCCTTTATCTGCCGTTTCTGCTTCCCCTGGGCATTGGCCTTATGGCGGGAGTTGTGCTCACCACAAAGATTCTGGAGAAGGCCATGACAAGGTATCCCCAGCCCACATACCTGATTATCCTGGGCTTTGTGCTGGGATCCATGGCGGAGGTCTTCCCGGGCATTCCGTCAGGAATGGAATTTCCCGTCTCCGCTGCCGCTCTGGCGGCAGGGTTTTTCGCCATATTTTTCCTGTCGAAACAGGGTTGAGAGGAAACAGAAAGCATATAAAAAAGACTGATCAGCGGGATCAGTCTTTTTTGCTGGCCTGAAATAGACAGGCATTATTCGCTCTATATGTATTACTCGTTCAGATAGTCGATGGCGTACTGAGCGTACATGGCGGATGCGCCGGGAAGAGCGTCCTCGTCCACGTTGAAGCGTCCGGAGTGGTGAGGCTCTGCGCTGCCCTTGTCCGGATTGGCGGTTCCGATGCTCACGTACAGAGAATCCGGAACTTTGTCCATCATGAAGGAGTAGTCCTCGCCGCCCATGCTGGCCGGGCTGTATCCGATGCCTTCCTCGCCGAAGAGCTTGATGACAGTTGCCTTGCCGCGGGCCGCAGGCTTGTCGGGATTGTAGCAGGGCAGGGTGAGAGCGTCGTGTTTCTCCACTACCAGCTCACAGCGGTATGCGTCGGCCACGCCTTTTACCACGCGTTCCATGGCTGCGGGAACGGCGCGGAAGATTTCCGGATCGTAGCAGCGGACAGTTCCTTCCAGCACAGCCTCAGCGGCGATGACGTTGAAACGGGTACCAGCTTCGATCTTTCCGATGGTAATGACCAGAGGCTTGTCAGCCGGGAACTGACGGCTCACCAGATGCTGAAGGTCCAGAGCTGCGGAGCAGGCGGCCAGACCGGCATCCACTCCCTGATGAGGCTGAGCGCCATGTCCGGGTTTGCCGATGAAGCGGTATTTGAACCAGGTTGCGGCAGCCAGTCTGGGGCCTGCCTCCACGGAGATAGTTCCTGCTTTTAAGGCGGAATTTACGTGGGTGCCCATGGTAGCATCCACTCCGTCCAGGCATCCGGCCTCGATCATGGCCTTGGCGCCGTAGGCGGTCTCCTCCGCCGGCTGGAACAGCAGGCGGATCGTGCCGTTAAAGTCATCACGGCAGGCAGTGAGGATCTTTGCTGCGCCTAACAGGCTGGCAGTGTGGGCGTCGTGGCCGCAGGCGTGCATCAGGCCGTCCACCGTTGACTTATAGGGAACGTCGTTTAACTCCTGTACGCTTAAGGCATCCATATCCGCTCTCAGGGCGATAGTCTTTCCCGGGCCTTTGCCTTTGATGTCGCACATTACGCCGGTGCCGCTGGTGCAGACCACCTTCGGCTCCAGTCCCATCTTTTCCAGTTCTTCACATACTCGTTTGCAGGTATTTACCTCGTGCTCGCTGGCTTCCGGATGGCAGTGGAAGTGACGGCGCATTTCCACAATATAATCTTTGTTTTCCATAGCGAGCTGCAGTGTTTTCTCCATAGCGCAAAATCTCCTTTCTTTCATACGTTATAGTAATAACGAATTAATGTTGATTATAGGATGTAAAAGGGGGAAAAGCAATAGGGAGAAATAAATATTT
>DXBC01000150.1 GCA_019116745.1 Candidatus Lachnoclostridium stercorigallinarum | reverse complement strand
TGGCAATTCCTCTCAGCAGACGGACTACCTGTTTGACCAGAATGATTCCGGAAGCCTCTTTTTTTATCACCACACCAAAAGGATGAGAGCTGGCTTCAATGAGAGCAAGCACGTCAAACAATCCCTGATGGTTTGGAAACATAATAAAGCCGTTTTTCTCCGGAATATATTCCAGTCCATGTACTTCCACCGTCACCCGGCCGGTACGATTGACCGTTTTCACCATACGGCGAATGTAATCGTATCTCTCCTGTTCCGTGTACGGAGTGTCTTCTCTCCCCATTTTTATAATATGATAAAACCATATCGGTGCCCGGAACAGATTCCGAAATACCATCCACACAATTCTGTCCATATTTAATCCTGTTCTCTTCTGTATTTTAATAATTCTGTCTCGTACAGGTTATTTCCCCTGCTGTCTGCCACCACAATCACCGGAAAATCTTTGATCTCCAGTTTCCGGATGGCTTCCGTGCCCAGGTCGCTGTAGGCGATGACCGAGGATTCCCGGATACATTTGGATAAAAGGGCGCCGGCCCCTCCCACTGCGGCAAAATAAACCGCGCCGTTTTTTACGATGCTGTCCAGGACGGCCTGGCTGCGCTTTCCCTTTCCGATCATGGCTCCCAGGCCCAAATCCAGCAGTCTGGGCGTATATTTGTCCATGCGGCTGGCTGTGGTGGGTCCTGCCGATCCGATGGGACGGCCTTCCCTGGCGGGAGACGGCCCCATATAATAGATAATGTTCCGGTTTAAGTCCATGGGCAGATCTTCTCCCCGGTTCAAGGCCTCATCCATCCTCTTGTGAGCCGCGTCTCTGGCCGTATAGATGGTGCCTGTGAGGTAGACATAGTCTCCTGCCTGCAGCATGGCAGCGTCTTCCTTTGAAATTGGTGTCTGAATGTGATATTCCATAGAAAAGCCCTCCTTAAATGATTCTGTGAACGTGACGGTTCACGTGACAGCAGATATTGACTGCAACGGGAAGTCCCGCAATGTGGGTGGGATAGGTCTCAATATTCACTGCCATGGCGGTGATCACTCCCCCCAGGCCTCCCGGACCGATTCCCAGACCATTGATCTTTTCCAGCATCTCTTTTTCCAGATCTCTCACATATGGAATGGGCGATTCCTCATCCAGATCCCTTGTGAGGGCGTGTTTGGCCATCAGGGCGCATTTTTCAAAGGTTCCCCCGATTCCCACTCCCACTACCATGGGAGGACAGGCATTGGGGCCCGCATCCCTCACCGCCGTGAGAATGGCGTTTTTCACCCCTTCTATGCCGTCTGCCGGCTTCAGCATGAAAACCCGGCTCATATTTTCACTTCCAAAGCCTTTGGGGGCCACTGTGATCTCCACCTGATCTCCCGGGACAATTTCAAAATGTATCACCGCAGGCGTATTGTCCCCTGTATTTACCCGGTCAATGGGATCCCGGACCACCGATTTCCGAAGATAGCCTTCCTCATATCCGCGGCGCACCCCTTCGTTTACCGCCTCCGTCAGATTTCCCTCTACGTGGACGTCCTGGCCTACCTTCAAAAAGACCACCGCCATCCCGGTGTCCTGACAGATGGGAATCTGTTCCTCCTCCGCTATCTTTAAATTCTCCTGAAGCTGGCCAAAAATCTGTTTTCCCAGAGGAGACGTCTCTTTTTCAGCAGACTCCTCAAATTTCTTCTTCATATCCGCAGACAGGGTATAATTGGCCTGTATACACATATCCCTCACTGCCCCGGCAATCTCTGATGCTTTTATCTCTCTCAATGTTCTTCCCCCTTTTCACGGTTTAGTGTGAGCACTTAGCCAGGTTATTCGGCACACCATACGGAAATACGGCTGCCAGGTCATTCCCGGCAGCCGCATATAACTTTTATGGTTTCCGGCCCGTATTTTTATTCGCTCTCTTCCTCGTCAGATCCGTCCGGATCTTCTTCGTCGTCTTCCTTATTTTCCCGGACTTTCGCAATGCTGGCGACACGGATATCCGAATCCTGCTCAATATTCATCAGCTTCACTCCGGAAGTATTTCTTCCATAGATGGAAATATCGTTGACCGCCAGGCGGATGATGATTCCCTCTGTGGTGATGAGCATGACGTCGTGATCCTCAAATACCAGCTTAGCGCCGATAAGGTCCCCTGTTTTCTCGGTAATCTTATAGCAGAGAACGCCTTTGCCGCCTCTCTTCTGAGGTTTAAACTCGTCGATCTCCGTCCGCTTGCCCATACCTTTTTCTGACACAACCAGCAGACACTCGCCCTGAGTATCCACCTGCATTCCCACAACTTCATCGCCGGAATTCAGGCTCATGCCGATAACGCCCATGGATACCCGGCCTGTCACTCTCACATCTGTCTCGTGGAAACGGATGCACATACCCTTTTTCGTCACCAGGAATACATCTTTCTGGTTGTCGGTGGCTTTCACCTCAATCAGCTCGTCTCCCTCTTTGAGAACAATGGCCTGCAGACCGTTCTTTCTCACGTTCTCGTACTCCTTCATGGGAGTTTTCTTTACCATTCCCTTTCTGGTAGCCATGAGAAGGTATCCGTCCTCGTCCAATTCTTTCATGGGAATGATGGCTGTGATTTTTTCTCCCGGAAGAAGCTGGATCAGGTTCACAATGGCCGTTCCTCTGGCCGTTCTTCCCGCCTCGGGAATATTGTAAGCCTTCAGACGGTACACCCGTCCTGTATTGGTAAAGAACATAATGTAATGGTGCGTGGTGGTCATAAAGAGGTCCTCTATGTAGTCCTCTTCTATGGTCTGCATTCCCCGGATTCCCTTGCCGCCCCGGTTCTGGCTCTTGAAATTGTCCACCGGCATTCTCTTAATGTATCCCAGGTTGGTCATGGCAATCAGAGTGTCCTCGTTGGGAATCAGATCCTCGTCGCACATCTCATCGTCATAGCCGATGGCCGTTCTCCTGTCGTCTCCGTATTTGTCGGAAATAACCAGGATTTCCTCCCGAATCACACCAAGAAGCAGCTTTTCCTCTGCCAGAATCGCACGCAGCTCTTCAATCTTTTTCTCCAGTTCCGCATACTCCGCCTCAATCTTCTCCCGTTCCAGACCGGTCAGGGTTCTCAGACGCATATCGATAATAGCCTGAGCCTGGGGATCGGACAGCCCGAACCGCTCCATCAACTGACTTTTGGCGATCTGAGCCGTCTGGCTTCCGCGGACAATGCGGATTACCTCGTCAATATTGTCCAGGGCGATGAGCAGTCCTTCCAGGATATGAGCCCGCTCCTCCGCCTTGTTTAAGTCGTATTTCGTCCTCCTGGTCACCACATCTTTCTGGTGATCCAGGTAATAGGTCAACATCTGAAGAAGGTTCAGCACCTTCGGCTCGTTGTTTACCAGGGCCAGCATGATCACACCAAAAGTGTCCTGAAGCTGGGTATGCTTCAGAAGCTGATTTAACAGCACGCTGGCGTTCACGTCCCGGCGCAGCTCGATCACCACCCGGATTCCTTCCCGGTTGGACTCGTCCCGGATGTCGGTGATGCCGTCCACCCGCTTCTCCTTCACCAGCTCCACGATCTTTTCAATGAGTCTGGCTTTATTTACCATGTAGGGAAGCTCTGTGACGATGATCTGGCTCTTGCCGTTGGGAAGAGTCTCAATATTGGTGACCGCACGCACCTTGATCTTTCCGCGGCCGGTGCGGTAGGACTCTTCAATGCCCCGTCTGCCCAGAATGGTGGCTCCCGTGGGGAAGTCCGGTCCCTTGATAATATCCAGAATCTCATCCAGATCCGTGTCCCTGTCCTCATTCACCCGGTTGTCAATGATCTTCACCACAGCGGCGATCAGCTCCCGCAGGTTGTGAGGGGGAATATTGGTGGCCATGCCCACGGCGATTCCGGATGTGCCGTTTGCCAGCAGATTGGGAAATCTGGACGGAAGCACCACAGGCTCTTTTTCCGTCTCGTCAAAGTTCGGAACAAAGTCCACCGTATCTTTTCCAATATCTGCCAGCATTTCCATGGAAATTTTGGAAAGTCTGGCTTCCGTATAACGCATGGCGGCGGCTCCGTCTCCGTCCACAGAACCGAAATTTCCGTGTCCGTCCACCAGCATATATCTGGTAGACCATTTCTGGGCCATATTCACCAGAGCTCCGTAGATGGAGCTGTCTCCGTGGGGATGATACTTACCCATGGTATCGCCGACGATACGGGCACATTTTCTGTGAGGCTTGTCCGGACCGTTGTTTAACTCGATCATGGAGTAGAGCACACGTCTCTGCACCGGCTTCAGGCCGTCCCGCACATCGGGAAGGGCTCTGGCCGCGATGACGCTCATGGCATAGTCGATATAGGACTTCTCCATGGTCTTTTTCAAATCTATGTCATGAACCTTGTCAAATACATTTGGTTCCATTTCTCTTCCTCCTTAAATATCCAGCGTTCCGTATTTTGCATTTGCCTCGATAAATTCCCGTCTCGGCTCCACCTGGTCTCCCATAAGGGTGGTAAAGGTCAGGTCGATCTCGGAGGTGGTCTCCTCATCCATGGTCACCCGCAACAGGATTCTTCTCTCCGGATCCATGGTGGTCTCCCACAGCTGCTCCGCATCCATCTCTCCCAGTCCTTTGTACCGCTGAATCTTATTGCTGCTGTCACGGCCGATGTCCTTTAAAATGCTGTTGAGCTCCGCGTCGCTGTAGGCGTACCAGATTCTCTTGTTTTTCTCCACCTTGTAGAGAGGCGGCTGAGCCAGGTACACATAGCCCTGTTTGATCAGCTCCGGCATAAACCGGTAGATGAAGGTGAGCAGCAGGGTGCTGATATGAGCTCCGTCCACATCCGCATCTGTCATGATAATAATCTTGTGATAGCGCAGCTTTGAAATATCAAAATCGTCATGAATTCCCGTTCCGAAGGCGGTAATCATGGACTTGATCTCCGCGTTTCCGTAGATCCGGTCCAGACGGGCCTTCTCCACGTTCAGGATCTTTCCCCGCAGGGGAAGAATGGCCTGGGTGCTCTTATTTCTGGCGTCCTTTGCGGAGCCGCCGGCGGAGTCTCCCTCCACCAGGAAAATCTCGCAGTTTTCCGGATTCTTGTCGGAGCAGTCCGCCAGCTTGCCGGGAAGAGCCATTCCTTCCAGGGCCGTCTTTCTTCTGGTCAGGTCTCTGGCCTTTCTGGCCGCCGCCCGGGCTCTCTGAGCCAGGATGGATTTCTCCAGCATGGACTTTGCCACCGCCGGATTCTGCTCCAGGAAATAGGTGAGCTGTTCGCTGACCACGCTGTCCACCGCGCCTCTTGCCTCGCTGTTGCCCAGCTTCTGCTTCGTCTGGCCCTCAAACTGAGGTTCGCCGATCTTGACGCTGATGATGGCGGTCAGTCCCTCTCTGATATCTTCACCGGACAGACTGTCCTCACTGTCCTTTAAGAGCTTATTTTTTCTTGCATAATCATTAAAGGTCTTTGTCAGAGCATTTTTAAAGCCGGTGAGATGGGTTCCTCCCTCGGGAGTGTTAATGTTGTTTACAAAACTGTAAATATTCTCTGTATAGGAGTCATTGTGCTGCATGGAAACTTCCACGTAAACTCCGTCTCTCGTCCCCTCGCAGTAGATCACCTGATCGTAAAGGGGAGCCTTTCCCCGGTTTAAATAGGTGACAAATTCCCGGATTCCTCCCTCGTAGTGGAAAGTTTTCTCGTGCTTTTCTTCCCGGTCGTCTCTCAGAATGATCTTCAGGTTCTTCGTCAGAAACGCCGTCTCCCTCAGGCGGATTTTCAGGGTATCATAGTCAAATTCCGTCACCTCAAAGATTTCCCTGTCCGGATAAAATGTCACTTCCGTGCCGTGGAGAGACAGGTCGCACTCCCCGATGACCTTCAGGGGATACATGACTTTTCCCCGCTCATAGCGCTGCTGGTAGATCTTTCCGTCCTGGTAGATCTTTACCTCCAGCCACTCGGAAAGGGCGTTTACCACAGAAGCTCCCACGCCGTGGAGTCCGCCGGAAACCTTGTAGCCTCCGCCGCCGAACTTGCCGCCGGCGTGAAGAATGGTAAATACCACCTCCACCGCCGGAATTCCAGCCTTTTTCTGGATTCCCACGGGAATTCCCCGTCCGTTGTCCTTCACCGTGACGGATCCGTCGTGGTTAATCTGCACGTCGATGGTATCACAGAAGCCCGCGAGTGCCTCATCCACCGCATTGTCCACGATCTCATACACCAGATGGTGAAGACCTCTGGCCGATGTGCTGCCGATGTACATTCCCGGCCGCTTTCTCACCGCCTCCAGGCCTTCCAAAATTTGAATCTGATCTGCTCCGTATTCAGCACTCATGGTATATCCTCCTGTCTTGATGTTCTAATTTTCACTGGTCACTGTCCCGGCGGTCACCCGGAACACCTTATCGATGGGGAATCTGTGGTTGACAAACTCATCCAGTCCCGTACAGGTAATCACGGTCTGAATGTGCCCGATTCCCGCCAGAAGATGATTCTGGCGGCTGCTGTCCAGCTCGGAGAGCACATCGTCCAGAAGAAGGATGGGATAATCCTTCACAATCTTCTTCACAATCTCGATTTCCGCCAGTTTCAGAGACAGAGCTGTCGTCCGCTGCTGTCCCTGAGAACCAAATTTTCTTATGTCAATTCCATTTACATGGAAACTGATGTCGTCTCTGTGAGGGCCCGACAGGCTGGTCTTCTGCCGGATATCCTGGGGCCTTCCTCTTTTCAGTTCCGCCTCAAACATCTCAGGCGCCGTGTTGGGTTCGTAGACGATCTGAAGATCCTCCTTCTCCCCCGACAGCTGATGATGAATGGACAGAATAATCTCATTCAGCTCCTCGATAAACTGAGCCCGGTATTTCATCACATCCAGGCCGTACTGGACCATCTGCATATCCCATACATCCAGAGTGTCCTCGTAGTCCGGCCGGAACGCCAGCTCCTTTAAGAGCTTATTTCTCTGAGTCACCACACGGTTGTACTGAACCAGTGAATGGACATAGAGCTTATTTAACTGACAGAGTTCCAGGTCAATGAAGCGCCGTCTCTCCGCCGGCCCGTTTTTTATGATATTCAGATCTTCCGGTGAGAAAAATACCACATTGACGATGCCGAAAAGCTCGCTGGCACGGCGGATGGGAATGCCGTTTACCGCCACGCCCTTTGGTTTGTTTTTCTTCAGGTGCATATCGATCCGGTAGGGAACCTGATCTTTTCTCACCATGAGCTTGATGTGGGATTCTTCCTGCCCGAAGCGGATCAGCTCTCTGTCCTTGCTTCCCCGGTGGGATTTGGTGGTGGCGCATACGTACATTGCTTCCAGGATATTGGTCTTTCCCTGGGCGTTGTCGCCGCAGAGAATATTGGTGCCCTGGCTGAATTCCATATGCAGCTTTGTATAATTTCTGTAATCCTGCAGTTCGATTGATTCAATGTACATGAACGCTACGCCTCGATCTGAATGGTCTCCCCGCCGAACTCCACCACATCTCCGGCCCGAAGCTTTTTGCCTCTCTGATATTCCGTCTGTCCGTTTACTTTCACCAGACCTTCTTCAATGGCGTGCTTGGCGTCCACGCCGGACTCCGCCAGACCGGCCGCCTTGAGAGCCTGGCCCAGCTTAATATATTCTTCTCTTAATTTGATTGTCTCCATAATTTTTCCCCTTTAATTCTCCGCGATGAAATTCACCGGAAGAATGAGATAAATATACTGCTCCTCCTCATCCCTGATAAAGCAGGGGGACTTGGGATTCATCATATAAAGGTCCACCGTCTCGTCGTCGATGGCTCTGAGGGCGTCCACCAGAAATTTGGGGTTGAACGCGATCATAATATCACGGCCCGTCTTGTGGGCGGATACCTGGGAATTCATGGAACCGAAGGCCGATTTCACCCGGAGGCCTATCTCCGTATCCGTCACATTGAGAATGATGGGCTTGCGGTCGCTCTCCCGAATCAGGATCATAGCCCGGTCAATGTTGTCGAGAAATTCCTTTTTGTTTACTGTAACTTTCGTTTCGTAATCGCTTGACAACATATTATCAATCTTAAAATACTCCCCTTCGATCAGCCGGGAAACCATGATGGTATCGTCAAATTCAAAGAGGATGTGGTTCTTGCTGAAGTAAATGATGACTTCTTTTTCGTTGTCTCCGTTTAAGATTTTGCTGATCTCGCTGAGGGTCTTTCCGGGAACGATCACTTTTATGGAATCATACTCTTCCTTCAGGCCAATTTTCCGGATGGAAATCCGGTGTCCGTCCAGACAGATTCCAAAGGCAGAGCCTTTGGTCGCTCGTCGCAAC
>DXBC01000149.1 GCA_019116745.1 Candidatus Lachnoclostridium stercorigallinarum | reverse complement strand
ACAGGATATGGAGACAATCTGGCAGGCGGTGAAGCAGGCTGTAGCAGAGATCAGCGGCCGTTATCCGGCGGAAGCTGCCCAGGTCAGAGGAATCAGCTTTTCCGGCCAGATGCACGGACTGGTGGCTGTGGACAGAAACGGAAAGCCGGTCCGCGACGCCATCATATGGGCAGATCAGCGGGTGGGAGAGAAGGAAATGGACGCCATTTACGGGCGGGCGGGACGGGAATCCATCCATGAAACGGCCCTGAACGATCTGGCCAGCGGATTTCTGCTGTGTTCCCTGGTGTGGATGAAGGAAAACGAGCCGGAAAATTACAGCCGGACGTTTCAGGTGCTGCTGCCGAAGGATTATATTCGCTTCCGTATGTGCGGAAGGCTGGGAACGGACCACTCCGACGCGTCTGCCACCATGGCGTTTGACGTGAGAAGGAGACAGTGGGCCTGGGAGATCCTGGACCGGCTGGGGCTGGAGCGGTCGCTGTTTCCGGAAAGCCATGAGGCCTGGGAAACGGCCGGAGAACTGCTTCCGGGGCCTGCGGCGGAAATGGGGCTGAAGCCGGGAATTCCCGTCACCTACGGCGGCGGAGATTCTCTGATGCAGGAAATCGGAAACGGGGTGGCGTCTGCGGCAGATCCCTGGATCTGCAATATCGGCACTTCCTGTTCGTTAAACTGTGCTGTGGAAACCCCTGTATTTGACCGGAAGTTCCGTACCAACACCTTCTGCCACGTGAAGGATTCCCTCTGGATGCTCATGGGAGCCAGTATGTGCGGAGGTATTGCCCTGAAATGGCTGAAAAATCAGATGTTTTTCATGGATTCCTACGACCGGATGACGGCGGAAGCTGCCGGAATCCCTGCGGGAAGTCAGGGACTTTTATTTCTTCCCAGTCTGAACGGCTCTCGCTGCCCCGTGAATGATCCGGGGGCGAAGGGAGTGCTTGCCGGGCTGACTCTGGAGCACACCAGAGCCCATGTGATCCGCAGCGTGATGGAGGGGATCGTGTATGGCATCCGGGAATCCATGGATATTTTCCGGGGACTGGGAATTGACACCGACCGTGTGATTGCGTCCGGCGGGGGAGCAAGAGGGGCGCTGTTTCGCCAGATCGAGGCGGATATTCTGGAACGTGAGATCGTGACGGTGGAAGGAGAAGAGCAGGCGTGTATGGGCGCTGCCATTACGGCCGCCGTGGGAACCGGCGCATATGCGGATTACCGGGAAGCCTGCCGGGCGATCATCCGCTTCCGGCCGGAGAGGACTGAGCCAATCCGGGAACACGTGGCAGTATATCGTGACCGTTATCCCGTTTATCAGCAGATGTACCATCAGACGAAACCATTGTTTTAAGGATCCGCAGGATGAGAAATGACGGTGCCCCGTTGAAACCTTCCCCTCCCTGTGATACAATTCTCACAGAATCTGGTGCAGGAGGACAGGCAGATGTTGGAGGGAAATCACAGAGACAGCAGAAGGAGAAGAAGCCGACCGCAGAGCGGAAAGCGGGAGACGGCCGCGGTTTTGACGGAAAGCGCCGGCCGCGGGGAACGGGGCGTTTCCAGAAGCAGGAGAAGACGAAGAAAGCGGTCGGCGGCGCCAGTGGCAGCCGGGCTTTTTCTGGCAGCGGTCTGCCTGGCGGGAGCGGGAATGGGGATCCGTTCTTTTTTAAACCGGCCGGATCCGGAGGCTCTGACGCCGGGGACGGTGGTGGAGACGGAACGGTTTCCGGGAGATGAGGCGGCCTCCGGCGGAGAGGAAGACGGGGCAGGAGGCCAAAACGGAGAGGAAGACGCCGGTCAGGCCGGTCTTCATACCGCTCAGGAGAGCAGCGGAAACTCCACCGCCGCAGAGCGGCTGGCGTCCATGACTCTGGAGGAAAAGGCAGCCCAGCTTTTTATCATCACCCCGGAGGCTCTCACCGGCTACACCCAGGTGACCCAGTCGGGAGAGGTGACGAGGGACGCCCTGGAGAACTATCCGGTGGGCGGACTGATCTATTTTTCCGGAAACCTTCAGTCTCCGGAGCAGGTGAAAGCCATGACAGCGGGGGTTCAGGAGTACGCACAGGAACTTCAGGGCCTGCCGCTGTTTCTGGCCATTGATGAGGAGGGCGGGACGGTGGCCCGCCTGGGAAATCATGAGGCCTTTGATCTGCCAAAAATCGAGAATATGGCGGAGATCGGGGCGCAGCAGGACGGAGACCGGGCCTATGAGGTGGGAGCCGTGATCGGCGGTTACCTGAAGGAATACGGGTTTAACATGGATTTTGCCCCGGATGCGGATGTGCTGACCAATCCGGACAATCAGGTGGTGGCCGATAGGTCTTTCGGAAGCGATCCGGAGCTGGTGGCCGAGCTGTCCGGCCGGATGGCGGCGGGACTGCGGGATCAGGGGATTATGCCCGTATTCAAGCATTTTCCCGGCCATGGGGCCACGGCGGAGGATACCCATGAGGGCTTTGCGGTGGCGGACCGGACGCTGGACGAGCTGAAGGAGAAGGAGCTGGTTCCCTTTGCCAGAGCGGCGGCGGACGGGGCGGAGTGCATTATGGCCGCCCACATTTCCGTGCCCCAGGTGACCGGGGACGATACGCCGGCGTCCCTGTCTTCCGTTATGCTGACGGATGTGCTGCGGGGAGAGCTGGGCTTTGAAGGGCTGATAGTCACCGACGCCCTGAACATGGGAGCCATTACGGAACATTATACCTCCGGGGAGGCGGCGGTGGCCGCCCTGAAAGCGGGAGCGGATCTGCTTCTCATGCCGGAGGATTTCGGGGCCGCCCTGGAAGGCGTGCTGGAGGCGGTGGAGTCCGGGGAGATCAGCGAAGACCGGCTGGACCAGTCGGTGCTCCGGATTCTGGAGAGAAAAACAGAGATGAGGAAGCAGGGAGGAGAGCCGTAAGGCTCTTCTTTAAAAATCACAGATTTCAGCCGCCGTTTCCGGCCGGCTGCAGTTCCCGGGAGAAGGGCGGATACGGCCCGGTTCCCGGGATTTCTGCGTCCGGACAAAATTCAATTTCTTAGTCCAGATAAAGATTTTGAGAAATAAAAAGATTCCTGAAGGTAAAAAATTTAAAAAATTAAACAAAGCCGTCTGATGTAACATTTTTTGTACGCCTGTTTGAGTATACTTAAACCTGATAGGGAGAGTATGGGATCCTTATCACTTTTTTACAATTTACAAATGGACCGCTGAATTCATTTGGTAAAGGAAGGAGAGAGTAGTATGGAAGGGCGAGGAAGGTCCCGGGCGAGAAAGAAGCAAAAACTCTTTTCGCCCAAACGCCTGACGTCGTTCCTGCTCGCAGCGGCCATGGTCTGCACCAATATCGGCGCGGACCTGAGTACGGCCTACGCGGCAGGTACTTCGACAGAAGTCACGTTTGAGATGCGGGGCGCGGATTTGACGGCAGCCGTCGAGGAAGCAATCGCATCGGAGAATGTGGTGACGCCAGATGACCTTAATTTCACCAACGGAAAAGTAGATGATTTTAAGGGATACTTATTTGGAGAAGGAAAGCTGTACGAGGCCTATCCTGAGATGGAAGGAGGGGATGTAGAGGCAGATATGCGCGTCTTCGTCCGCGTTCCGGAAGACGCCGACGATATGTACGCCATGTCCGGCGACGAAGAAGTCATTTTCCTGTACATCAACAACAGCAGCGAAACAGTAAGGTTCCGTTCCCGCATCAACTATACGGTGAACGGCGACGAGAAAGTGAAGCAGACGGACAGCATCACGGTGAGAAGCTATGAGAGTCTGTTCGGAGACGAGGAGGTCAACGTGATTTCCCAGCCGGCAGAGCCGGAGACCACGGTTCCCGAGACAGAGGGACCGGCGAACGAGGAAACCGAAGCTGCGGCACCGGAGGAAACCCCGGCAGCGGAGGAATCCGAGGCGGCAGATTCTGACGGAGAAGTTTCCGAGGATCCGGCCGACGACCCGGTAGCCACGGGATCGGAGATGACCGTATCCATGAGCCGCAACGAGGCAGCTCTGGTAGCAGCACCCGGCGATGAAGCGACACCGTCCGAGTGGCCGGAGGACGAGACCACGGCGGAGATCCCTGACGGCGAGGTTCCCGAGGCAGGCGCCCCGGAGACATCAGCGCCGGCAGAGGAGACAGCCCCCGCGGACGAGACCGCGGCTCCTGAGGAGTCAGCTCCCGCAGAGGAGACCACAGCTCCCGAGGAGACGGCACCGGCAGAGACCACAGCTCCTGAAGAAACCGTTCCCGAGACAGATCCCACAGCCACAGAGTCTGAGACTCCCGACGCCACGGATTCTGAGATCGAGAAGGCGCCGAAGCCCAGCTACAGCGATATCGTTGGAATCGGCTGGAGCGGAACGGCGAAGCTTTACGCATCGACTCTGAACAAGCTGCACGCCCTGGACGACGTGGAAGGCTGGAAGGTGGAATACTCCATCACTCCCGAAGGATCCGCGAGAATCGTGGACGGCCCCCGCGGCGTGGAAGACGGCGAAGACCTGTACTTCGGCGTGAAGAACCAGGTGGGCTACGCAGTGGAAACCGTGCTGGCAAACGGCGAGGAACTGACCGCTGACACTATCACAGACAACGAAGACGGCTCCCAGACCGCATGGTACACGGTGTACGGCGTAATGGAAGAGCAGAGCATCGACGTGGTGATGGCGGAGACGGGAGAGCATCCGGAGTTTGAACAGACGCTTGTCATGGATGACGGAATGCAGATCACCATCAAGGCAGAGGCAGGAGTGCTTCCGGCTGGCGTGGAAGCTACGGCTGAGCGTGTAAGCCAGGAAGTAGAGACTGCGGTTGTAGAGTCTGCGAGCGCGGAAGGAAAGAACCTTACCTCTGTTTATGCCTATGATATCAACCTCTGGCTGAACGATCAGCTTCTGGATTCTGAAATCTGGGGCGGAAGCAAGCGCGTACAGGTTACATTCTCCGGCGATCCTGTGAAGGAAGCCAGCGAGCAGGCATCTGCAGTAGAAGTACTTCATGTAGAGACTGTTCAGGATACTGATCAGGAGGCAAAAGAGAAAGCCGCAGTTCAGGAAGAAGAGATCAAAGCTGAAGACGTGCTCGGCGTTGAAACGGTCAGCGAAGTCGTAGAATCGATCTCGGCCTCGGCCAGGGCGGTCTGGTCCTCCGGGCACCAGTAAACAACCCGGCGGCCCTTGTAGATATAGCC
>DXBC01000148.1 GCA_019116745.1 Candidatus Lachnoclostridium stercorigallinarum | reverse complement strand
TCCATTTCAGTTGCAGCTAATAAACAAAAAATTACATTGAAATATCTGATCCCATATACTGCGCAATGATTACTGTACTCCATACACACTCCTGTATTTAAAGTTATCTATTATCCACATTTTCTACTCTATATACACAATATACACCTCATATTAAGGGGTCAATATTCCCACGAGAATGAGCACTACCTCTATCACTCCCACGCCATCCTCTTCCGTCCAAAATGCCTTCAGTTCTCTTCTTAAATCCATACACCTTCTCCTTTCCGGCCGGCACGCCGTTTTCATACGCTCCGGATTTTCCCCTTTCTCTGCCCCGCTTTCCGGATTAAAAGAGTTTTCCGGATTAAAAAGACAGCAGCGCCGGCGCCATTACCATGACCATAACCACGCCCAGCATGAGAAACAGCGGAATCAGCAGCCTGGTTCCGGCTTCCTCCCCCTGCTTCCGTGCCAGATTTTTTCTCTCCTCGAAAGCCGATGCCATTTCCAGTCCCATCATGCCTCTTAAATTTTTTGTTCCCTCTCTTCGGTTCTGTTCCAGCAGACCGGCCAGCTTCAGGTATGGCTGAAGCCCGCAGCTTCTTCCAAATTCCTGGTATGCCTTTCCTTCCGGAATCTTTTTCTCCATCTGTTCCAGCGCAGTTTTCATCTCCTCATAAGCATACCGGCTTTTTCCGCCTTCCCGCAGTCCCTGTTCATAGCTTTTCACCACTCGCTCCCAGGCGCCCCGCACCGTAAGTCCGGCTCCCAGAAATACAGCCAGTTTGGAAACCACTTCGGGATAATCCCGCAGAAGTTCCTTCTCCCTCCTTTCCCTGGCTCTTTTTTTCTGTTCCTTTTCCTCCGTCTCGCAGAGCAGAGCGGCCAGAATCCCAAAGAATGGAAACGCCCAGAGCGGCTCTCCGTCCGGCTCGCGGTAGGTAAGCGTCTTTCCGCCGAAACTCTCCGGCAAAGAGACCTCTTCCCCTTTCTGAGCGGCATCCGCCCGACGAATTTCCTCCAGAAAGCTGTCGATCGTCTGCTCCTCTTCCGTCCGCAGAGGAGGCAGAACCCTGAGCGAAAGCTCATAGACCGCCTGATGAGTCCCATCCGAAAGCTGCGCCTCCAGCCACACCTCTTCTCCCTCCGGGGCTGCCTCTTCCCCGTACACCTTCCCAAAACTGTCTATAAACCGCCCGTCCGTTCTCCACTCCACCCTCACCCCGTATTCGTCCAGATAGGAGACCAGATTCAGGTCCGTCCGAACTTCCGAAAGAGAGGGATTTTCTCCCAGAATCTGCGCCGGAAGCTCTGACCAGATCTGTTCAAACAGCTCCTCCGCCTCTTTCTGACTGTACATCCGCTCACTTACGGGAATTCCAATCTCCGTTTCTCTCTCCAGCAGTCCATCCACAGCCACCTGATACACCGTAGTTCCCTCTCCGTGAGGCCCGCGCCGGAGAGCTTCCACACGGGAGCCGCCCAGGCCGGCGGCGACGGCGGCGCCGTAGAGGAGAAAGCCGCCCAGCACACATCCCAGCTGTATCCTCCGCTTCCTGTTTTTCCCCATAGCCCTACACCTCAATTCTCAGGATTTTCCATGACAGAATCATGGCCGCGGCGTAGCAGACCAGGCAGGCCGTCATAATCACCCGTCCCGCTTCCGTGGTATACATGACGTCGAAAAACCCCGGCGAGGCAGTGTCGATATAGAGCACAATGGCGTAAGGCAGACAGCTCATAATCCTCTGTTCCATCCTCCGGGAAGCCGTAGCCGTGCGGATGTCCTCCTGAACCTGCATTTTGTCTCCGATTACACCGGCCGTGTAATCCATGATGGCCCCCAGATGCCCTCCGCTTCGCTTTGCAAGCTGAAAAATTTCCGAAAAGTTCTTTACGTCCTCCAGTCCGCTTCTGCGGCCAAAATCGGCCAGCAGGCCCTCTACCGGGCGGTTCAGCCCCATCTGGTAAACCATATAGGAAAACTCCCTGACAATCAGTCCGTCTTCTCCAAACAGCACCGCCAGCTCCTCCACGCTTACCCGAAAAGCATTTTCCACGGAATAACCTGCTTTCAGAGATGCGGAGAGCACCCGGATTCCTTCTTTAAATTCCGCGGAGAGGCGTTCCAGCCGCTTCCGCTTCTGCCGTATTTTCAGTAACAAGGGAAAAAACGCGCCGACAGGCAGAAAAATAAGAAACGCAAAAAGACTTCTGTAGAATACATATGCCGTGAGAGCTGCAAGACCGGCTCCAACTATACTGCCCGCCGCCCACTCTTTCAGGGACAGGCGGTAATCTTCATAGTTCACAGCCTGCTGCCGCCAGTTTGGATCTGTTTTTAAGCTCTCCCGTTTTCTGAAGGCGGCCTTCCACCTTCCCTCCCGCCGTTCCGGCCTCTTCCTGAAACCGGAACAGGGGATTGAGAACCACTTTCCCATTTACACAGCCTCCTATCTCCGCAATCTCCAGAACCTTTCGGCTCCTGTCCCTCATTCTTCCCA
Source organism: Candidatus Lachnoclostridium stercorigallinarum (assembly GCA_019116745.1). Lineage (GTDB taxonomy): Bacteria > Bacillota > Clostridia > Lachnospirales > Lachnospiraceae > Lachnoclostridium_A > Lachnoclostridium_A stercorigallinarum. Next base: position 32,453 of record DXBC01000148.1, on the reverse strand, counting down.
GATGAACCATCACATCTATGGCCGACGCGATCTGGCTGCGGATCGCCTCCAGAGGCAGCTCCGCTCCCATAAGCACCATGGTCTCCAGTCTGGCCAGCATATCCGCCGTGCTGTTTCCGTGGCCGGTACAGAGGGAACCGTCGTGACCGGTGTTGAAGGCGGAGAGCATGGCAAACGCTTCCTCTCCCCGCACCTCGCCGACAATAATCCGGTCTGGCCGCATCCGCAGAGACGCCTTGATCAGATCACCCACAGAGATGGGCCGGTTTCCCTCGCCGTTGTCATTTCTCGTCTCCAGTCTCACCAGGTTGGAAATCTGCCTGATCTGCAGCTCTGCCGAATCTTCAATGGTGACGATCCGTTCATCCGGCGGAATGCAGGCGGACAGCGCGTTTAAAAACGTGGTCTTGCCCGATCCGGTGCCTCCGCTGATAAAAATGTTGTAGCCGGCCCGCACCAGTACTCCCAGAAATTCCGCCGCTTCCTCCGTCACCGCTCCCAGCTCCACCAGACGGTTCATGGTAATGGGTTCGGGAAACTTCCGGATTGTCAGGACGGGACCGTCCAGCGCTACAGGAGGCAGAACCACATGAACGCGGGAACCGTCCGTCAGCCTGGCGTCCGCAATGGGATCCGATACATTTACCACCCGGTTTACCCGGCTGACAATCTGCTGGATCGTATCCTCCAGCTGCTCCTCCGATTCAAAGCAGCCGTCCCAGCGGGTCAGACTTCCGTTGCTCTCCACAAAGATCCGGTCCTTTCCGTTGACCATGATCTCCGTAATATCGCGCCGATCCATCATTTCCTGAAGAATGCCCAGGCGCCGGAAGGAGTCAAACAGCCTCTCCCGGACGGCCGACCTCTCCGCCAGCGGAAAATATTCCTCTTTACCCATTCCGGCAATCTCTTCGTCAATAATCTGATAAAGCTCCTCGTCTTCAATCTGCCGATAATCCTCCAGCCTGTCCCGCACAGTTCTTTTTAACCGCTCCCATCTCTCCGGATCACTCCTCTTCACGCTCCCTGCCTCCTCCCACCAGACGGCGGACATAGTCTCCCATTTCTCCCCAGAGAAGCTGATCCGGATAGTCTGCCCCTGCAGACATCCTCGTTCCTGCAGGCAGCTTCAGCTTTTCCAGTCTCTCCAGCACTCCGTCCCGGCCGGAATCCGACAGGCCTGCTTCAAACTCCCGGATTTTTGCCTGAGATATCCGGTCCTCCATCACCGGCATATAAATCACGTCGCAGGACTCCAGAACCTCCGCTGCCTGGCTGCCCGTCTGTCCCATGTCCACCACAAGGATCCCGTATCCCGCTTCCGACGCCATGTCTTCCAGAAACCCGGCCAGCTCCATCCCGCTGATTCCTTCCATGTCTTCCGGATAACGGAACGGCGGTATGTAGTCCACATTTCCCCATGTATAGACAAAGGCTCCGATTTTCTCCCAGCAGCTTCCTCCGTGACGGTACCGGTACAGAAGATCTGACAGGCATTCGCCATAGGTTTCTCCCGTCATCTCCCTGAATCCGGAACAGTCTTCCAGGGTCACAAACAGCGTCCGTTCCGTCTCTCTCCAGACCTGAGCCAGGGTAAGGGCAAGGGACGTTTTTCCGCACCGGCCCACCGGCGAGAAGACTCCGATCACCTTTCCCCGCCCGGCGATGGATATGGTTTTTCCGGTCTCATCTCCGGCGTAGCAGGCCATTACTTCCCTCATAATCCGTTCGGAATTCTGATATTTGTACACAGAGGGAAGTTTTTCCGGGTTCGCCCGTTTTTCCTCGCCCAGATAAATAATCTGGCGGGCCCTTATCTCCTTTAACTCCTCAGCCGGCGCATTCCATCCGGCCAGCAGGATCTCCACGCTGTGTTTTGCCGCGTATTCCTTCAGACGGTCCGCGGAGGAGAAGGCCACTGCCCGAAAAGGAAGCTTTCCCCCCTCGTTGGCAAAATCCGCCAGCCGCTCCGCATACAGGGGGCTGGTGTCCCACACTGCCATGATTTTTCTCATATACCGCCCTCCTTACCATACACTTTCCCATATACCGGCCGTCTCCAGCAGAATGCACAAGACCGTCCCGGCGGAAAGGCAGAATGCAAGGGGAATGGCCGTCTCCGCGCCGTCACGCTCCCTGCAGTAATATGGCTCAAAATTTTTCACAATGGTAATCCGCCTGATATAGGCTGCGAAATAAGACAGGCGTTCCCACAGGATTCCCCTGTGCAGAAGCCTTGCGAGGGACCAGACGGCCCCAAGAACAAAGCCGATGATCAATGCCCGGACTCCTCTCCCCGGCCCCAGAAAACCGGCGATCACGGCAATCACCTTCACATCCGCCGCCCCCAGCATCCGAACCAGAAACAGCGGAAAAAACAGAATTCCGGCCAGAAATCCGAACATCATGGCCTCTCTCCGGAAAACAATTCCGGCGGCCACCCCCGCCAGAGTCGCATATCTGGAAATCCGCCCCTCCGCCAGATCCTGCAGACCGAAAAAAGTCAGAAAAAGACACAACACCCCATCTGTATTCAATAAAGATCTCCCCTTTCTGTTCATTCACTGTACGGAAATCTGCTGCCTGAAACGGCTGAATAAAAAGAATCTGAAATACACTTCGACCGAAGTGTGAAACGTGCCCTTATTATGACCCATTTTCGGAGAATTGTCAATATCTTTTTTGAAAATCCTTCCTCCCCCAAATGCCTTGCCTTTTTATTGACTGTCTCCTGCGGGCAGTGGTAAAATGATGAATATATTTCCATTTCCGGCACATAATAACTCCAGCGCAGAACAGGGAGGTGGAAACTTGAGAAGATTAAAATTTTCCAGAAACACTGAGCTTCTGAAGGAGGAGCGCAGGCTCCGCCGGGAAATCGAGCGGACCAAAGGAGCCATCGATACGGCGCGCAATCACTTTGAGCAGGTGGTGGATCCCATGCTGATCGACTGCTACATCTATGAACTGAACGCCGCCCAGCTCCGCTATCAGTTCCTCCTGCAGAACTTCAAAAAACGGGAATTTTAAGGAGGAACCTTAGTATGAAACAATGGTATGAAAGCTCTGTATTTTACCATCTGTACCCTCTGGGATGCACCGGCGCCCCGGACACCAACCACGGGGAAGCCGCTTCCCGTTTTGACCAGCTGAACGCCTGGATCCCCTACTTAAAAGACATGGGATTCAGCGCGCTGTACATAGGACCTTTATTTGAATCCTCCTCCCACGGCTATGACACCAGGGATTACCGCACAGTTGACTGCCGGCTGGGGACCAACGAGGAATTTCAGGCCTTTGTAGCCGCCTGCCACGCCGCCGGCATCCGGGTGGTGATCGACGCCGTTTTCAACCACACCGGCCGGGAATTTTTCGCTTTTCGGGATATACAGGAGAAGAAATGGGATTCTCCTTACCGGGACTGGTACAGAGGAGTTTCTTTCCACTGTTCCAGCCCCATGGGAGATCCCTTCTGCTACGATGCCTGGCAGGGGCAGTTTGGCCTCCCCTGCCTGAACCTGAAGAATCCGGAAGTAAAACAGTACCTCTTTGACACCGTCCGCTTCTGGGTGGATACCTTTGACATCGACGGACTGCGGCTGGACTGCGCCAATGTGCTGGATTTTGACTTTATGAGGGAGCTTCGATCCGTCACCGCTCCCATGAAAGAAGAATTCTGGCTTATGGGCGAGGTCATTCACGGAGAATATGAACGCTGGGCAAACGGTGATATGCTTCACTCCGTCACCAACTATGCCCTTCACAAAGCTCTGTACTCCGCCCATAACGACCGCAACTATTTTGAGATTGCTCATACCATCCGGCGGCTTCCCTTCCGGGGACGGGATCTCTACACCTTTACCGACAATCACGACGAGGATCGCCTGGCCAGCAAGCTGGCGGATAAAGCTCATTTTGAACCGCTTTATACCCTTCTTTTCACCCTGCCGGGCATCCCTTCCATCTACTACGGCAGCGAGTGGGGAATTGAGGGAAAACGGACCAGCCACAGCGACAAAGCCCTCCGGCCCGCCGTCTCCCCTGAGGAGGCGAAGCGTCAGCAGAACGGGCTGAAAACTCTGATTCGGAAACTGATCCGGATTCACAGGGAAAATCCGGAATTTCACGCAGGGCTCTACCAGGAGCTGTACCTGACCAACAGACAGTTCGCCTTTGCCCGCTACGGCACGGAATCCATCGTCATCACCGCCGTCAACTGCGACAGCGCTCCCTGTTCTCTCGTCCTTCCTCTGCCCATCTGCAGCCGGAAGGCCGAAAACCTGATGACGGGGGAAATCATTCCCGTGGAGCGCGGTATTCTGCCTCTTAAGCTGGAGGCAAATTCCGCAGCGGTGATCAAGCTGTGGGACGCCCTCATGGAAGGCGGAAAGCCTCTGGACGAAGCGGACATGGATCCGGAAGAATTAAAACAATTACTGGGAGATCAGTGGGAGGAGTAAATTATGGGACAGACGGGGGTTATTACAGAAGTTGACCGTTACCTGTTCGGCAACGGCACGCACTACGAAATCTACAATAAACTGGGGGCTCATCCCTGCACCATCGGCGGGAAAAAGGGCATGTATTTTGCTGTCTGGGCCCCTCACGCCAGGGAGGTTCACCTCTCCGGCACCTTCAACGACTGGAGCAGGCGGAGCCATCCCATGAAGCCGCTGGCGGATTCCGGCATCTATGAGCTTTTTGTGCCCGGTCTGAAAACGGGGCAGCTCTACAAATACGCCGTCACCACCGGGAGAGGGGATGTGATCCTGAAAGCCGACCCTTATGCCTTCCAGGCGGAATACCGCCCCGGCACCGCTTCCGTGACTGCCAGCATCGAGGGCTTCGGCTGGTCCGATTCCAGCTGGATGGACAGGCGAAAAACGGCGGATATGACAAAAGAGCCTCTGAGCATTTATGAAGTTCACATCGGTTCCTGGAAGAAAAAGGACCGGGCGGAAAAGGACGGCTTCTACACCTACCGGGAAGCCGCAAAAGAGCTGGCTGAATACGTCTCCGCCATGGGCTACACCCATGTGGAGCTTATGGGAATCGCGGAACACCCCTTCGACGGCTCCTGGGGATATCAGGTGACCGGCTACTACGCCCCCACCTCCCGCTACGGAAGCCCGAAGGACTTCATGTATTTTGTCAATTACATGCACAGAAAGGGAATCGGCGTGATCCTGGACTGGGTTCCCGCCCACTTCCCGAAAGACGCCCACGGACTGGCCGATTTTGACGGTCAGCCCCTCTACGAGTACGCCGATCCCCGCAAGGGAGAACACCCGGACTGGGGCACTAAAGTCTTCGACTACGGAAAAAATGAGGTGAAAAACTTCCTCATCGCCAACGCCCTCTACTGGATCGACAAATACCACATTGACGGGCTGCGGGTGGACGCCGTGGCATCCATGCTGTATCTGGATTACGGCCGCAGCGGCGGAAACTGGGTGCCCAACAAATACGGCGGCAACCAGAACCTGGAAGCCATCGAATTCTTCCGCCACTTAAACAGCATTGTCAGGCAGCGGGGGAACGGGGCCATGGTCATCGCGGAGGAGTCCACCGCCTGGCCCGCCGTCACCCACGATCCCGCGGAAGGCGGCCTGGGCTTCACCTTCAAATGGAATATGGGCTGGATGCACGATTTTCTGGAATACATGAAGCTGGATCCCTACTTCCGAAAGTACAACCACAACAAAATGACTTTCGGCATGACCTACGCCTCCAGCGAGAATTTTATCCTGACCCTCTCCCACGACGAGGTAGTGCACCTAAAATGTTCCATGATCAACAAGATGCCTGGCATCTACGAGGATAAATTTGCCAACCTGAAGGTGGGCTATACCTTTATGATGACCCATCCCGGAAAGAAGCTGCTGTTTATGGGACAGGATTTCGGACAGTTTCACGAGTGGGACGAGAAAGTGGCCCTGGACTGGTACCTTGCCGAAGAGCCTCTTCACGCAGACCTGCAGAAATATTACTCCGACCTGCTTCACCTGTACCGGAAATATCCGGCTCTCTACCGGCTGGAGAGAGACTGGCACGGTTTCCAGTGGATCAACGCCAACGACGGAGACCGAAGCATTTTCAGCTATATCCGCAGGGACGAAACCGGGAAAAAGAACCTTCTGGTAGTCTGCAACTTCACCCCCATGGAACGGGCGGATTACCGGGTGGGAGTGCCGAAACGGGCCGGCTATACCCTGGTGCTGGACACGGCCCACGGGCTGTACAAAAAAGGGGAGCACGCTCCCGTCTTCCGGTCCGTGAAAAAGGAATGCGACGGGCAGCCCTGCTCCTTCGCCTATCCGCTGCCTCCCTACGGAGCAGCCATCTTCCGCTTTTCATAAAAGCAGCGGAAAAACAGTGACTCAGACAATTACATTCATACATAAAAGGAGGTCTGCTCTATGCAGAATATACTGGTTTGTGACGACGACAGGCAGATCGTGGAAGCAATTGACATCTATCTCACCGGCGAAGGCTATCATGTGATCAAAGCCTACGACGGCTATGAGGCCCTGGAAATCCTGGACAGCACGCCTGTGGATCTGATGATCGTGGACGTGATGATGCCGGGGCTGGACGGCATCCGCACCACTCTCAAGGTGCGGGAGACCAGCAGCATCCCCATCATCATCCTGTCGGCCAAGTCCGAGGACAATGACAAGATCCTGGGCTTAAATATCGGCGCTGACGACTATATCACCAAGCCCTTCAACCCCCTGGAGCTGGTAGCCCGGGTAAAATCCCACATCCGCCGCTACACCCAGCTGGGAAACATGAACCAGCAGCAGGCCGGCGAACAGATTTACAAGTGCGGCGGCCTCACCATCAACGACGACAACAAAGAAGTCCAGGTTGACGGGGAAACCATCCGTCTGACTCCCATTGAGTACAACATTCTGCTTCTCCTTGTAAAAAACGCCGGAAAAGTATTTTCCATTGACGAGATTTACGAACAGATCTGGAACGAGGAGGCCATCGGCGCCGACAACACCGTGGCCGTCCACATCCGCCATATCCGGGAGAAAATCGAGATCAACCCCAGAGAGCCCAGGTATCTGAAAGTGGTCTGGGGCGTGGGATATAAAATCGAAAAGCAGTAAGGAGAGCCTATGAAAAAATTTACCGCTCTGCTTCTCCATCTGGCCTTTGTGGCGGTGGCCGTGCTGGGGCTGAGCCTGATGTATCTGAATTACAATTACGGCCGGGGAATCCATCTGTTTTCCGACTCGGTCTACGAGGATTCCGACCTGTTCAAGGAGCAGCTGGAAAAGGATATCAACCGGATTTTTGACTATGTAAACTATAAAGATGTGTTCGAGACAGACGGACAGCTGGACTACAATAAAAAGATGGTGGGCATCTCCTATACCTCGGGAATCGAGACCCAGACCATGACCTACACCCTGGACGAGCTGATCCGGTACGGAAAATCTCTGGGATATTATCTGAACAGCGATTACGAGGTGGTGCGCACGGAAGTGGAGGAGACTCCTCATCAGGAAGACAATTTCGTGGTAGACTGGCGTGTTTACATGCCCAGCGACAACTATTCCGAGCCGGGAGACGCCTACTCTACCCTGGAAGGCCTGTCCCTGGAGATTATGACCCGCCTGGGCAGTTATTTAAGCACCTACAACAACCTGATCGCCCAGCCGTCCAACCTGATCTTTCAGGTGTGCTATAACCGCTCCGAATCCGATCAGAGCATGTATACCAATGCCCCGGACATGACTCCCGACGCCATCCGGAACATGGGCAGATACTGCTACGTGGACGGAACCACCCTGGGGCCGGATACCAATATTTCCGTACTCCCCACCAATATTTCCCAGATGGCCGAGGCCAGCAACCCCTACGACAACAACAGCTACTATGTGGCCATCGGTCTGGACACCTCCTATCCCCACACCGACGCCTATTCGGAAGGCCGCGATTCCTTCCAGAATATGCGGGTGATGTACGTAGGCGGAATCTTCTGCATTCTGTCCGGCGTGCTGGGAATGGCCCTGACCCTCTACCGCATTCTTGCGGCAGAAAAGGAAAGTCCTTTAAACTACTACGACGCCCTGAGCACGGAGAGCAGCGTGCTGCTCACCTTTCTCGGCTGCCTGCTGGCAGTGTTTTTAAGCTACCGGGTATTTTCCAAGCTCCTGCACCTGGTAGTGAAGGTGGATTACTGGAACTACACCGATATGCTGGTCAGCGCCGTATGTGTCTACTTTCTGCTTCTGTGGGAAGCAGCGAGCCTGATGCGCCGCTATGGGGCAAAGACCCTGTGGACCAACAGCATTTTCAAAAACGCGAAAAAATTTCTCAGCCTTTACTTTTCCGAGAAACGGCTGACTCTGGTAGTGGCTTTCATCTACTTCTGTTTCCTGGGAGTCAATCTTCTCATTTTGTCCGGCGTGTATCTGTCTTTCTACCACGGACAGGGAGTGCTGAAATATATTGTGGGAATCCTGCTGCTGGTGCTTCTGACCGTTCTGGATCTGTGGGGATTTCACTATATGTTCCACAACGCCTGGGAGATGGACCAGATCTCGGAAGCCATCAATAACCTCTCCGGCGGAAACACCAGCTATCAGATCGATACCTCCCTGTTTTCCGGCAAGGAGAAAGAGCTGGCAGACAATCTTAACAATATTTCCCATGGAATGGAAGATGTGCTTCAGGAACAGGTAAAGAGCGAGAGACTGAAAGCAGACCTGATCACCAACGTCTCCCACGACATCAAGACGCCTCTCACCTCCATCATCAACTATGTGGATCTGATCAAGAGGGAACACATTCAGGATCCCAAGATCCAGTCCTACCTGGAGGTGCTGGAACAGAAATCCCAAAGGCTGAAAAACCTGACAGAAGACCTGGTGGAAGCCTCAAAAGCCAGCTCCGGCAACCTGAAACTGGAAATCAGCGACCTGAATTTTTCCGAGCTGATTCAGCAGACCGGCGGAGAATTTGAGGAAAAACTGGCCGCCCGGCGGCTGGATCTGGTGACCAGGCTTCCCGATAAAAAGCTGATCATCGAAGCAGACGGCAGACGGCTGTGGAGAATTCTGGAAAACCTGTACAACAACGCCTGTAAATACGCCATGGAAGGCAGCCGGGTCTATGTAGATCTGACCGAGGAGGACGGCATGGCCGTCTTCACCATCAAAAATGTGTCGGAAAATCCCTTAAACATCGACGCCAGCGAGCTGACGGAACGCTTTGTCCGGGGAGACGTGGCCAGAACCACAGAAGGCAGCGGACTGGGGCTTTCCATCGCCCAGAATCTGACCCAGCTTCAGAAGGGGACCTTTGACATTATCATCGACGGCGACCTGTTCAAGGTCCGGGTCGCCTTTCCTGTGAAGAAGCCGGAGGCGATTCCTGACAGTCAGGCACCGGAAGCCGGTTCCGCTGAATAGCCATCTTTTCTATGAGCCTTTCTTTTTCTCCGCGGGTCAGTTTTTTGATGGCCCGCTCCCGGCTCATGGCTTCTTCTTTTGTGGCAAATTCTTCATAGTACACCAGGGTCACCGGGCGGCGGCTCCTGGTGTATTTTGCGCCCTTTCCGCTGTTGTGGGCCTCCACCCGCTTCTCCAGACAGTTTGTCCATCCGCAGTAGAGCGTCCCGTCAGCGCATTTCAGCAGATATGTGTAATTCATTGGTACCTTTCCTTCCCTTTTCTCCGCACTGCACAGACTATGTAAACGGCTGCAGCGTCTTGCAAATACGCGGCGGCCGCCCAGGTTTCCCTGATCTGGCCAGGTTTCCTGATCTATGATGAAGCACCGGCCGGGTGCAGTGCCTGCGGCGGTCTGACTGTCCGCCGGATGGTTCCATACCTTATCTTATGCTCCCCGCCCCCGATCGGTGCAGCGGCTGCTCCGACTCATCCCCGGGCAATCTCCTTCATCAGAATCCCGCTCTCATCCCTGAGCAATCTCCTTCACCAGAATCAGCTTCTCTCCCGGCTGGAGCAGATCTGTAGTCAGACCGTTGGTCTCCATAATGTTTTCCACCGTGGTGTGAAATTTTTTCGCGATTTTCCACAAGCTGTCCCCCGGCTGAACGATATAACCCACAATTCCCGGCAGCTTCTGCAGCTTTTCCCCGTCCAGAGGCTGTACATCCACTCCGGTGATCACCGGACGGCACACAGGCTGAAGCACCAGAAGATCCAGATTCACCACCGCCTTGATCTCCACCATACTTCCTCCCAGCATCACCGCCGACATATTGTCCAGGCTGGCATTTAACTGGTAAATGCTGTTTTCATCGATCCCCTTGGCCTCTGCCATCTGATGGAAGGGAACAATCTCCGTCACCGACTGGATCGGCTGGCTGTCGTCGTCCGTCAGATACAGAAGCTGAACCTCCAGGGCTCCTTCAATGTGAAGAGTATCGTCCTTCACTTCCGTCTCATCGATTTTTACCGTTCCCTCACTGTGACAGATCTGCAGAATCCTGTCGTGGCGGCTGATCTCCGCCTTCTCGCTGATCTTGCATTTGCACAGATTTTTTGTGAGAATCTGGTCAAAGCACACCTCTCCCGTCTCCGGGACAATCTCCCGGCTGGTAGAATAGAGATCGCTCAAAAGCTGAATCTTTTCCTCCTCGTAGAGCTTCATATCCAGCTCTACCACCGCGTCCAGCTCCAGTTCCCGCATCTCCCCGTCGTAGTCCGGCTTCGCCTCCACATCCCGGTGCACCAGCCGCATGGCCACCACAGGGATCATTTCTTCCCTGCATCCGGTCACCTCCAGATCCCCGGAAAAAGGCACGCTCTCCTCCACCCACTGAACGGGGGCCCCGTCTCCTTCCGCGTCATAGATCACAAACACGGCCAGCTCTCCGTCAATATGGACATTTCCGTCTGCAGGCCGGCTGGACGTGCCGGAAAGGCGCACTTCACTCCAGAGAATTTTCTCCATGCAGGGCTTGCTGCCGGGCAGGGTAAAATTTTCTCTGACCCGATATGTATCCTTCTTCCGTACGGCGATCTCCGCCACCTCCAGCTCCTCCTTCAGGGCTTTCACATCTTCACCGCTTCCGGAAAAAGCCACGTCCACCGCCGCCTCCGCGTCAAAAAGCGTCTCCACCTGCACATTTAAGGTCACCAGGGCCTTTACATTGATTTTTCTGGAGTTGATCATGCCGGCGTTGAGATCGTCCAGCTCCCAGGATGTATTGACATAGTCGTGTTCCGTCAGTCCCGGTACATTCACCGTCTCCTCAAAGGGGATGGAACCTCCCAGCGCCTGCAGACCGCCCCCTTCCCGGCGGTACAGAACTTTAAAATCCAGCTTTCCCCGGATCATCACCTTCTCCCCCTGAGGACGGGCCGCTTCGATCTGAACGCCTCCCGTATCCAGAATAATCTGCTCCATATCATCCATCGTGTCCGGCACGATAAAATCGTCATCCAGAGTCAGCTGGGTGGCCGCGTGGTTCTTCCACCGGTTCATGCGGATATTTTTCTTCACCAGTTCCATGTAGGCATACCTTCTTTGCTTATTTTTATAAGAAAGTCTATGCCCGGAAAAAGCGGTTTATGTCTCTTCCCCGTCCTTGCCGCAGGAAGATCCCCTGTCGTAGCGGTCCATAAAATGATGGCGGACGCCGCCGGTGACATACCCCAGACAGATGTCCAGGTTGACGTTTTCCGCACTCTTTAAAATGTTGTTCTCCACGCCGGGATTAGTCTTTCTCAGCATGGCGATCAGCTCCTTCACCTCCTGGCGTTTGGAAGTGTGGACAATATCAGCCGCGTCCGCCGCCTCCCCCCTGGCCTCCCGCTCCCTGGCGATCTGCTCCGTAAACCGGCAGGCGCACTGGAGAAAATGAAGCTCGTTGTAATCCTTCCAGGCCAGAATATCCTCCTCTCTCACGTAGTAGAGGGGGCGGATCAGCTCCATGCCGGGAAAATTGGTGCTGTGGAGCTTCGGCATCATGGTGTTGAACTGCCCCCCGTAAAGGATGCCCATAAGGGTGGTCTCGATCACATCGTTGAAATGGTGGCCCAGGGCGATCTTATTGCAGCCTAAAGCCTTTGCGTTGGCATAGAGAAAGCCCCGGCGCATTCTGGCGCAGAGATAGCAGGGATTTTCCCGGATATCCGCCACGGTGTTGAAAATATCCGACTCCACCACATGAATGGGGATCTCCATGAGTCCGGCGTTCTCTTCGATCATCCGCCGGTTGTCCGGATGATAGCCCGGATCCATCACCAGAAATTCCAGCTGGAAGTCCACATCTCCGTGGCGGCGGATCTCCTGCATGCACTTGGCCAGAAGCATGGAGTCCTTTCCCCCGGAAATGCACACCGCCACCCGGTCTCCTTCCTCCACCATGCGAAACTCCTGCATTCCCCGGACAAAGGGACGCCAGATCTCCTTGCGGAACTTCTTTATAATACTGCTCTCAATTTTCTGACATGGGGTTTTCATCGGCCCGGACTCCTTTTCTCATTTTTAAAATATCATCTTTACTATTATAATCGGAAACTAAATGTTTACAAGAAAATTTTTGCCGCCCGGTGCATATCCGCCCCCGCAGAAACGCAGACAGGCGCGGAAAGGGTCTGCCAAACCTTCCGCGCCTGTTCTGCGTGTCATTATCGTTATTATTATGAAAGAAAATCAGTATACATAGTCCGGGGCCAGAATAGACAGCAGCTCCTGGTCGTGATGATAGGCCAGACGGGACTGGGTATCCAGAATCATGGTCGCGCCGCCTTCACGGGTGTAAGGCTCCCACTCCGGCAATCCGTCGGCGCTGGGAGTGCCCGTCTTCGCGAAGTTGATCCAGGCCTGGCTGATCTGGCTGGCCAGAGCCGCTACAATGTCTGTCATGCCCACATTGGCGGAATACTGGTATTTGTCACCGTAGGCGGACAGATCCAGATGGCCGAACACATTCAGACGGTGGTTTACAGATACCACCACCACGTCGCCGCTGCGGCTTAATGCCTCTCCGTCATAATCTGCCTCGTTGGCGGAGCCGGTGGAAAATCCGCCGCCGTGAAGCCACACCATCACCGGCCGCTTCTCCCCGTCGTTCACCCCGGGAGTCCAGATGTTCAGATTCTAGCAGTTGTTGTCCGTGCCGGTCTGATCTGCCTCCCCTTCCACTCCGGAGATCATTCCCTGGGGAGACATGGGACCGTAGGCGTCTGCCTCCAGCACACCGTCCCAGGGTTCCACTTCCTCTGCCGGCACAAACCGCTCGGCAGCAGCCGCGTAGGGGACTCCCAGATAACGGTAGATTCCGCCCAGATCGGTGCCCTGCACCTGTCCGACCGTGGTCTGCACAATGCCGTCTCCCTCCGCCGCTGTCCCCGATTCTTCCGCTTCCGTATCTGCTTCCGCTGTCTCAGACTCCTGGGCGCTCTCCGTCTGCTCCTGACTGGTCTCTGCCGGGGACGCCTGCTGGCTGCAGGCCGTCAGGGCCAGCATGACCGCACCGGCCAGAAGTCCGGACACGATCTGTTTCTGTTTTCTCATATCCTTCAACTTCCTTTCATCCTGATTTTCCTTTATTTTAGAACACCGGGATGGGGAATGGAACGACAAAACAGCTTTCGCTGTCCCAACCAAAAGGTTCGACTGCGAAAGCTGTTTCCGTAAAATTTATTCGTTCTGTTTCGTCTCTCCGATCCGCCTGGAAGAAGTCTGCAGACGCTGAATATGGACCGTCAGATAAATGGTCTCCTCCTCTGATACCCGGTAAGGCGTGGTTCTTTCAATATAAGCTGCCACCTTGCTGGCGCAGTCGTAGGATTCCAGATACTGGGCACGGATCATGTCCATCAGTCCCTGATCCCAGATTTTCGATTCATTTTCATGGATGGCCCGCTGAATGAAAAATTTCAGATGGGTTACAAACCGCTCATAGTCCAGAGACTCCTCATCGATCACAATATGAAAATGATAAGTGATGATGTTCAGCACATCCTGAATGATCCTGGTCATGATCCGGGATAAATCCATATCAATGTCCAGTTCAGAATTTAAGATGTGCATGGCGATAAATCCTGCCTCGTCCACCGGCATCTCAATTCCCGTATACCGGCGGATGATGGCGATGGCCTCAAGGCCGATGTGATACTCATGGCTGTAGTAGTGCTTGATCTCCCACAGCATGGAATTGCTTAACACCACCCCCTGGCGGATTCTCTGAATGGCAAAATTCAGATGATCCGTCAGAGCGATGTATACGTTCTCATTCAGTTCTTTCCCCAGAGAAAGCTGCGCGTAGTCGATAATCTCGCTGGTCATGTGCATGTACTCATAGGGAATTTCTTCCGACAGCCGCTTAAAGTTCCTCACCCACTTCTCATCAAAGCGGGCAAAGGTCTTCTCCACTGCCTCCGGGGGCACTTCATCCCCCAGTTTTTTTCCAAAACCGATGCCGTTTCCCATGAGAACCAGCTCATGGCTCTCATCGTCCACCGCCGCCACCACATTATTATTGATCACGCGGGTTATCTTCATGCAGCTCTCTTCCTCCATCCTCGGAAAGCCATATTTTTCCTACAGCTGTTCTCCGTTGGAAGCAATCACGTTTTTGTACCACTCAAATGATGCTTTTTTGCTCCTCTTCAGAGTTCCGTTTCCTTCATTATCTTTATCCACGTAGATGAAGCCGTAACGTTTCTTCATCTCGCCGGTGCTGGCGCTCACCAGATCGATGCAGCCCCAGGGAGTATATCCCATAAGAGGCACTCCGTCAATATTTACCGCATCTGCCATAGCGTTAATATGCTCTCTTAAATACTCAATCCGGTACTGATCATCCACAAATCCGTTCTCATCCGGCGTATCCACCGCTCCCAGACCGTTCTCCACGATGAAGAGAGGCTTCTGATACCGGTCATACAGGGCGTTCATGGTGATCCGAAGGCCCAGGGGATCGATCTGCCAGCCCCACTCGGAAGCCTTCAGATGGGGATTTTTCACGCTGGAAAAAATGTTTCCGGCCGTCTCGCCGTACCGCTCCGGCTCTGCGCTGGCCACCCGTGAGGAATAGTAGGAGAAGGAGATGAAGTCTACGGTATTCTCCTTTAACACCTTCTCATCCTCCGCCGTGATGCCGATATCATAGCCCTCTCTCTCAAAAAGCTTTTTCGCGTACTCCGGATACTCGCCCCGGGACTGTACGTCGATGAAGAAATAGTTGTCCCGGTTCATCTTCATGGACTCAAACACGTCCTTCGGGTCGCAGCTGTAGGGATAGTACTGTCCTGCCGCCAGCATGCAGCCGATCTTATTTTCCGGATCGATCTCGTGGGCCAGCTTTGTAGCCATGGCGGAAGCCACCAGCTCGTGATGAGCCGCCTGGTACTTTACCAGCTCCTCATTTTCTCCTTCGTCGATGAACACGCCCGCCGCCATAAAGGGCATGTGAAGGATCATGTTGATCTCGTTGAAGGTGAGCCAGTATTTTACCTTGCCCTTATATCTGGTAAACAAGGTGTTGCAGTACTTTAAGTAGCAGTCGATCATCTCCCGGCTCTTCCAGGATCCGAACTTCTTTGTGCAGGCCACCGGGGCGTCAAAGTGAACGATGGTCACCAGGGGCTCAATGCCGTATTTATGGCACTCATCAAACACGTCCTCGTAGAACTTCAGTCCTGCCTCGTTGGGCTCCTCGTCAAAGCCGTTGGGATAAATGCGGCTCCAGGCAATGCTTAAGCGGTAGCACTTAAAGCCCATCTCCGCGAACAGGGCGATGTCCTCTTTATAGTGATGGTAAAAATCAATGGCCTCATGGCCGGGATAATTGTATCCCTCTTCACACTCCAGCATTCTTCTGGTGCCGTTCATCACCGCCCGGCGCTCCGGACCGGAGGGAATCAGATCCACATTGGCCAGACCTCTGCCGTCCGCGTCATAAGCGCCCTCACACTGATTGGCAGCCGTCGCGCCGCCCCACAAAAAGCCTTCCGGAAAACGTCCCATATAAAACCTCCTGTTATATAATTTTAAGGGGGCTGCCGCCTGCCGGAACCTGCGCCTTTTTCATCGCGTCTGTCCCGGGGCGGCAGCCCCTGCCTTTTCTGAGTTCTATTGCGTTGATCAGATGATGGAGATCAGTGCATCTCCTGCTTTTACATCCTTTCCGGTTTCTCCGGAAACATCCACAAAATCGTCGGAGTTGGTCACAAGTACCGGTGTAGTTACATCATAACCTGCCTCTTTGATCTTGTCCATATCAAATTCTACCAGAAGGTCTCCCGTCTTCACTTTCGCGCCGGTCTCCACCTTCGGGGAGAAGTATTTTCCGTCCAGCTTCACCGTATCCATGCCGATGTGGATCAGGATTTCAGCCCGGTTGTCTCCGGTGATTCCCACTGCGTGTCCCGTGGGGAACATGGTGGAAATCTCTCCGTCGCAGGGAGCGTATACCCTGCCCTCAGCAGGAACGATCGCAACGCCTTTGCCCAGTACGCCGGAGGAGAATGCCTCGTCCTTCACCTCAGACAGGGGGATTACATGGCCGTTCATGGGAGCTGCAACTGTGCCTTCCTCCCCGGCAATCTCCTGCTTCTCCATGGGTTTTGCCGCCTCGGCCTTTTTCGCCGGCTCTGCTGCCGCGCCGTCGCTGTAGGTAAACCAGATAATCACGAAGGTCAGCACCATCACAGCTAATGTAATCATCACAATGGTTCTTAAGTCATACATTACATCGGTAATGCCCAGCTTCGCAATGGCCTCTGTGGTAGGAATAAAGCAGGGAAGCTTAAACACACCCAGACCGCCGGAGCTGTAAGTGGCCACTCCAAAAGCTCCCATAAGGGCGCCGCCGATTCCTGCCGTCAGACAGGTAATGTAAAACGGCTTCTTCTTGGGAAGGGTGATACCGTAGATAGCCGGCTCCGTCACGCCGCAGATTCCTGAGAAGAACGCGGGCAGAGACAGACTCTTTAACTTCCTGTCCTTCGTCTTCAGCATGATGGCGAACACGGCTGCCGTCTGTACGAAGGAAGCGGTAAAGTTGGCAGACACGAAGGTGTCATAAGCCAGGGTAGAGTAGTTATTGTACATAACAGGAACCAGACCCCAGTGAAGACCGAAGATTACCAGTATCTGCCACAGAGCGCCTACCAGGAAGCCTGCGATAATGGGGTTGAAGCCGTATACTGCCTGGCAGAAGGCTCCGATACCGCCGGACAGCCAGGAAGCCACCGGTCCGATTACCAGGAAGGAAACCGGCACGGACACCGCCAGAGTGAGCATGGGAACGATAAAGAGCTTGATCACATCGGGGATCACCTTGTTCCACAGTTTCTCCACCTTGCTGGCAAACCATACGGCAAACACGATGGGGATAACGGAAGAACCGTATCCTGCGGAAGGCCAGATAATCGGAATGCCCAGGAAAGTCTCGTGGATAGCCGTCTCCATAAACGTGCCCTCAAAAAGAGTCATGAGGACCGTCTCGCCGCTGGCAATGGCCGGGAATTTCACTTCCGCGTACAGGAAAGCTGCCGCGATGGCCATGCCCGTAAAATGATTCAGCTTAAACTTCTGAGAGGCGGAGTACGCCAGCATCACCGGCAGGAAATAGAAGAATCCGTCGCCGATGGCGTAAAGGATCATGTAGGTACCGGTCTCTCTGAACTCGTTGCCCAGCAGGAATACTGCCAGTCCCAGAAGACCTTTGATAATACCGGTAGCGCCCAGAAGGCCCAGAATGGGGGTAAAGGTTCCGGAAAGGGTGTCGATGAGCTTGTCGCCGATTCCTTTCTTTCCGCCGCCTCCTTCCGTCTCCGCGCCGTCCGCTCCGGCCGCTGCGAAATGTCCGATGTCATTGACTGCGTCAAACACGTCCGGCACATGATTTCCAATAACTACCTGATACTGGCCGCCGCTCTGGATAACCGTCACAATGCCGTCCGTTGCCTTTAAAATATCCGTATTTGCCTTGCTCTCATCCTTCAGACGGAAACGAAGCCTTGTGACACAATGGGTCAGGCTGATTACGTTTCCCTTACCTCCGACGTTCTGGATGATAATCCGCGCCAGGCCGTCATACTTGCTTGCCATAATATCCTCCTTTTTCTTTCCGCCCTCTGAAATCAGTTCTTCCGGACGAACCTCTTCCCGGGGCACATTCCTTTCTGCAAACAAAAAAAGACCTCAGCATACAAAAAATGAATCACATCTCCGCTTCCTGCCTTACAGCAGAAAACAGGCGTGAGCCTTCTTGCATGTCCGGGTCTTGCCTACTGAAAGTAACAATCCACATAATAACATGTGTCTTCTTTTGTTTTCAGTGGCTATTTTAAACCAGTTTTATAAAATTTTCAAGAACTTTTTTCATTTTGTTTATAATTTCAATTTTCATCGGTTTTTCTGTGCAGTTTGCTGAAATCCATACATATGGACAATTGAAACCATCTCTGCTATACTCAAAAATTAAGAGGGATTGTATTTTTGTCTGAACATCAGTCCCAAGAAAATCGGATCAAAGGAGGACAATCATTTATGGAAATGTGTAAAAATTTCCTCTGGGGCGGCGCCACGGCGGCCAACCAGTATGAGGGAGGCTATCTGGAAGGCGGAAGAGGCCTGTCCATCAACGACGTGGAGATGGGAGCCCGCCATGGAGTCCAGAGAGAGATCCACGATTCCATCCATCCGGATGCCTACTATCCCAGCCATGAGGCCACGGATTTCTATCATCACTACAAAGAAGACATCGCCCTGTTTGCGGAGATGGGCTTTAAATGCTACCGCTTCAGCATTTCCTGGAGCCGTATTTTCCCCAACGGCGACGAGGAGACTCCCAACGAAGAAGGCCTGAAATTCTACGATGACGTACTCACCGAGCTGGAGAAATACCACATCGAACCCCTCGTCACCATCAACCACTACGAGATGCCCCTGGGACTGGTAAAGAAGTACGGAGCCTGGAGAAACCGGAAACTCATCGATTTCTTCCTCCGCTACTGCGAGACTCTGTTCACCCATTACAAGGGCAGAGTAAAATACTGGCTCACCCACAACGAGATCAACGCCCTCATGCGTTCCAACCGTCCCTGGCACCAGGCCGGCATCATCTATCAGGAAGGCGAAGACAAAGATCAGGTGATGTTAAACGCCGCCCACTACCAGCTGGTGGCCTCCGCGAAGGCCGTTGTCCTGGGCCACAGGATCGACCCGGAGAACCAGATCGGCTGTATGCTGCTCTATCCCCTGGTTTACGCTGCTACCTGCCGTCCGGAGGACCAGATCGCGGCCATGAAGAAAAACAATCTGACCTACTACTTCGGCGACGTGCACTGCCGCGGCTACTATTCCAACGTCTGCACTGCCATCTGGCAGGAGCTGGGCAAGAAGCCTGACATCCAGCCCGGCGATGAGGAGGCCTTAAAAGAAGGCACTGTGGACTTCGTGTCCTTCAGCTACTACTTCTCCTCCATCGAGGGACAGAACGTGGAAGAGATGACCGGCAACATTGTATCCGGCGGCAAAAACCCCTATCTGGAAGCTACCGCCTGGGGCTGGCAGATCGATCCCGTAGGCCTGCGCACCTCCTTAAACAATCTGTACGACCGCTACCAGAAGCCTCTGTTCATTGTGGAGAACGGCATGGGCGCCATCGACACCGTGGAACCGGACGGCTCCATCAACGACGACTACCGCATCGACTACCTGGCAAAGCATATTAAGGCCATGATGGACGCTATCGAGCTGGACGACGTTCCGGTAATGGGCTACACCCCCTGGGGCTGCATCGATCTGGTAAGCGCCGGAACCGGCGAGATGAGGAAACGCTACGGCTTCATCTACGTGGACAAGGACGACGAAGGCAAGGGAACCCTGGCCCGCAGCAGAAAGAAGAGCTTCTTCTGGTATCAGAACGTGATCAAAACCAACGGCCAATGCCTGAAATAAGGAGTTATGACTATGAAACCAATGCCAAAAGATTTTCTCTGGGGAGGGGCTACCGCCTCTTTCCAGTTTGAGGGCGGCTTCGGCGAGGGCGGACGGGGCCTTTCCACCCATGATTTTGAGACGGACGGCAGTCCGGAGCATCCCCGCCACCATACCTTAAAGCTGGCAGACGGCAGCTACGGAGAGGCGAAGAGCAGCTTCTTCAATCCGGACGATATTCCTGACGGAGCCGTTCCCTGCTTCTACGACGGCTGCTACTATCCCAGCCACAAGGCTGTGGACTTCTACCACCGGTACAAAGAGGACATCGCCCTCATGGCCGGCATGGGCTTTAACGTATTCCGCTTCAGCATCACCTGGAGCAGGATCTTCCCCACCGGAGAGGAGGAAACTCCCAACGAGGAAGGAATCCGCTTCTATCTGGATGTGATCGACGAGCTGGAAAAATACCACATGGAGCCCCTTATCACCATCTGCCATGACGAGATGCCCGCAGCTCTTGCGGATAAGTACGACGGCTGGAGCAGCCGGAAGGTGATTGACTGCTACTTAAAGCTGTGCAGGGTTCTCTTTGAGCGCATTGGCTCCCGGTGCCGCTACTGGCTTACATTCAACGAGGTCAACGCCGTCCGTGGATACGCCTCCTGCGGCACGAGAAAGGCGGACAATCAGACCCACTATCAGGCCATGCACCACATTTTCCTGGCCAGCGCCCTGGCCACCAAAATGGGCCATGAAATGATGCCCGGCTCCAAATTCGGCGCCATGTACGCCTTAAGCGAGATCTATCCCGCCACCTGCAGACCGGAAGACATGATGCGCCATATGCAGTGCCGGAGAGAGACTTTGTTCTTCATTGACGTAATGGCAAGAGGCTATTATCCATCCTACACGGGAGACATCTTTGAGCGCCGGGGCGTGACCCTGAAGAAGGAGCCGGGAGACGACGGGATTCTGGCTGCTTCTCCCCTGGACTACGTCTCCTTCAGCTATTACCGCTCCTGCACCGTGTCGGCGGAGTCCAACTTCAACGTCATCGGCGGGGATCCCAATCCCTACCTGCAGTCAACCCCCTGGGGCTGGCCCATCGACCCCATCGGTCTGCGCTATGTGATGAACGAGATCTACGACCGCTACCAGAAGCCCCTCTTCATCGTGGAGAACGGTCTGGGCGCTGTGGATACGGTGGAGGCAGACGGCTCCATCAACGACGACTACCGCATCGCCTACTTAAAGGATCATCTCCGGGAGATGCAGAAAGCCATCTGCCAGGACGGAGTGGAGTGTCTGGGCTATACCATGTGGGGGTGCATCGACCTGGTATCCTTGAGCACCGGCGAGATGAGAAAGCGCTACGGCTTTATCTACGTGGACATGGACGACAAGGGAAACGGCACCCTGGAGCGCCGGAAAAAGAAATCCTACGACTGGATGAAAGAAGTGATCGCCACCAACGGCGCCTGTCTGTGGGATGACATTCCCGAAGAATAAATGATAAAACCGCGGCCCGCCCTTCCGGCGGCTCTTCTCCTGGCCGACGCCGCAGACCGCTTCCTTTACGGCCAGGACTGCCGGGACCTTCCCGGAGACGGCATCGTGCTTTCCGGGGACAGCATCCGGCAAATCAAAAAAGCCTTTCCGCTTCTCTGACGGAAAGGCTTTTCCTGTATTATATTTCTCAGCCGCACGTTTCCCGGAAAAAGGCGATCTCTCTCTCGTACCCATCCAGCTCGTTGGGTGTCTCCAGCACAAAGGGAAGATCCCTAAGGGCCGGATGCCTCACCACCCTCGCCAGGGCCTCAGCCCCGATAAAGCCTTCGCCGATCTTTGCATGGCGGTCTTTTCTGGCTCCCAGAGGATTCCGGCTGTCGTTTAAGTGGATGGCTTTCAGCCGGTGAAGGCCGATCACCTGGTCAAACTCTGTCAGCACTTCGTCCAGATGTCCCGCGATGTCGTAGCCGGCGTCCCACACATGGCAGGTATCCAGGCATACTCCCATCTGGTCCGGCAGCTCCACCCGGTCCAGAATCTCCCGCAGCTCCTCAAACCGGCCGCCGACCTCGCTCCCTTTTCCCGCCATGGTTTCCAGCAGCACCGTGGTGCGCTGCCCCGGCTTCAGCACTGTGTTCAGCGTGTCCGCAATGAGGCAGATTCCCGTCTCCGTTCCCTGTTTTACATGGCTTCCCGGATGAAAATTATAATAATTTCCCGGCAGATGTTCCATGCGGCTCAGGTCGTCAGCCATGGTCTCCAGGGCAAACTCCCGAACCCGTTCCTCCGCTCCGCAGGCATTCAGGGTGTAGGGAGCGTGAGCCACTATGGGGCCGATCCCCAGCTCTTTTGCTCTCTTCAGGTACGCATCCACGTCCTCCTGATCCAGGGCTTTTGCCTTTCCGCCTCTGGGATTTCTTGTAAAAAACTGAAATGTATTTCCGTTAATCTTCGCCGCCGTCTCCGCCATGGACAGAAAGCCTTTGGAGGACGACAGATGACAGCCGATTTTAAGCATTTCTTCCGATTCCTTTCCTTCTCACCATTTTTATCGCAATCACCACAAAACACACCGCCAGAACGATCTGTACCCCAAAGCTGAACACCACCCAGTGGTCCAGCACCAGACCGCCGCTCCTGCTTCCGTACATATCCAGCACCCCGCCGGAACCGGCCCCGGCGTTCCCCTGCAGGATCATGAGGAAAGTGGCTGCGGGATTTAAGAGCAGGGTGTAGAGAAATCCGCCGGAATTTGCCGCCTGTTCCCCGATCATTCCCATGGTGTATCCGGACTGGTTCCAGTTCATCCTGGCCATGGAATAGGCAAAGCTGTTGACTGCAAAGGTGCCCGCCACCGTCAGCGCCAGCGTGCCGTAGGCGGCCACTGTCGCCACTGTGGACCGCTTAAACAGGGATGAGCAGCAGATACCCAGGCTCCCGGCAAAAAAAGCAGACACCACAAAGCAGGCAAACATGAGAGCCACGTCCTTCCCGGTGATTCCGCCGTACACGAACACCAGGGCAAACACGGGAAAGCTGGAGACTACCACCAGAAACATGGTCGCAAAAGCCGCTCCCAGCTTTCCTGCCACAATCTCCCAGGAATTCAGGCCGGTAGTAAGCATGAGGTCCAGAGTCTGGCGCTCCCTCTCCCCGCTGATCGTCCCGGAGGTGATGGCCGGCATAATAAACATCAGCATGACAAACTCTATGGTCGCCACAAATTTATACAGATCCAGGAAACTGCCGTACTGAACATCCGCCGTGAGCTGCACCTGCACCACATTGGAATACATATTTAACAGGGCAACCACTGCCAATATGCTGTTGAACACCGTGATGGTCAGAGGAATTCTCATGCTTCTGGAACTGACCATCATCTCCCTTTTATAGACCGGATTCATTTTCATATTTCAGCACCGTCCTTTCCTCATCCCTGCCGGTGATCTGCATAAACAGGGATTCCAGGCTGCCCTGCTCCCTGGTAAAGCTGCTCACCATCAGGCCGGACTCCACCAGCTGCAGCAGCAGCGCCGCCTCGTCCTGTTTGTCCCCGGTAAACCGCACCACAATATCCTGCTCTTTCACCGTGATAGTATGAACGTAGGGGTGGCTTTTTAAGATGTCCAGAGCCCGGTCTGTTCCTCCCCCGAAAAGAGAAATCACAATAGGGTTGGAGCTGTTTACCTGAGACAGAATGTCCCTGATATTTCCTGTGAGGGCCATTCTTCCCTGATCGATGATCCCCACGTCCGTGCAAAGCTCCGTCAGCTCCGCCAGCACATGAGAACTCATCACGATGGTCTTGCCCTGTTCCCTCAGCTCCCGGAGAGTCTCCTTGAAGTCAAACCGGGTTCTGGGGTCCAGGCCGGCCATGGGCTCGTCCAGGATAAGAATTTCCGGATCGTGGATCAGAGCCCTGGCCAGGCACAGCCTCTGCTGCATTCCCTTTGACAGGCCGTCCACATAAAAGTCCATCTTATCTTCCAGACCGATCTGCTCCAGCAGGGCGCTGCACCGCTTTCTGGCCTTCAGTCCCTCAATGCCGTAGCAGGCAGCAAAAAAATCCATATATTCCCAGACCTTCAGATTGTCATATACTCCAAAGAAGTCCGGCACATATCCCACATGCTTCTCCCAGTCTCCTGCCGCCGCATCTTTCTCCCCCAGACGAATGGTTCCGCCGTCCGGTTTTAAAAGTCCCACCATGATTTTGATGGTGGTGGTTTTTCCCGCTCCGTTGGGACCCACAAAGCCATACAGGGATCCCTCCGGCACCGTCATATCCAGGCCGTTTAACACCTGATATTTTCCGTATCTTTTCTCCAGGCCTCGAATCTCCAGCATTATATCTCCCTTCCTGTTACCATGGGCATGGGAAGCACCGCCCAGCCATATCCGGAATCATCCGTGCTGACAAAGCGGACTGTCAGTTCATTTTCCGGCGACAGATAGTATATCAGATCGCCCTCCTCCAGCACCATGTCCTCCATCCGGTCAAATTTTCCTGTTACATGATTGTACACATACATATCCCCCGCAAAGATTTTCCAGCTGGAATCTTCCTCTCCCGCAAAGACCGGATCCACCGAACAGAACTCCACACGGCTCACATCCAGATCTCCTCCCAGAGAGTACACCACCGTCGCCGGTTCCTGACTGTAGATCATGTTTGACGTCGGATCATAGCTTCCCTGGATGGCTGAAGCCCGCTTCAAAAGGGCTGACCGGTAGCGCATCCGATCCTGAGAAGAATCCACCTCGATAGAGGAGGTCAGCATGGTCAGTCCAAAGGAGTCATACCGTTTCATCCACTCCTGAGGCTCATCGTCCCCGGACGGCCGGAAAGCCACTGCCCTGGCCTCAGACCTGTAGCCCTGAAGGCTGTTCTGCATGTAAAACACCAGCAGGTTCGTTCGTTCCAAAGCTCTCATATACCCCGCGTCGTTAATATCCGCCTGCTCATACTCCGAGAGCCCTGTGAGGAAGGAAGCCACGGAATAGGGATCGTTTACAGGGGCGGAAAGAGATTCCAGACTGTCCAGTTCCACTGTCTCCCCCGCCTTCATATCTCCCACAGGCACCAGTCTGCCGTACAGAATCACTGCCACATCTTCCAGATCAGAATCATACTGATTGGTTACGGAGCCGCTCACCTGCCCGTCATAGTAGCGCAAATATCCCGTCAGGCCCTCTTCGGAAATATTCTCCTCCTGCCTGGTCAGGCGGAAGTATTTGGAATCAAATGCCGCCGCATCCTGCACCGCCACGGATGTAGACTCCTGTCCGTATCGTACGGACACCTGATTTTCCTCCGCTCCGGTAAACCTTTTCCGGTTCTCCCCGTAATAATACATGTTTCTGGTGACGGGAGCCACCGCATAGGCAGGATCCACCTCTACCCTGTAAGGTCTGCTGTAGGGGTTTCTCAGGTTCACGTAGGTGGTCTCCGTTACCGCGTCCCCGGTGGCATCTTTTACTGTGGCATAGGTGATAAAGGTCCCGTGAAACCTGGTCTTGGACCCCATGGCGTACAGAATCACCGCGAAAAGCACCGCGCAGCCCGTAAGGCAGGTTCCGTAATAACGCCTCATCTCCCGTTTTTTCAGAAACAGATAAATTCCCGGACCGGCCAGTCCTATATAAACAGCCGTCACCAGCATATAAAGCCCCACATTGGGCAGCTTCTCCACATTGCCCGTGTTGATGGCGTTCTGAACCGCCCAGTACTCTTCTCCCGTATTTCCGTAAATATAAGCGGAGAGCTGAGAAATCCGCTCCTCTCCCAGAATATCTGTAAACATCTCGTCCACAAAGCTGCTGTTGGCTCTGCCATAGGCTTCAATGTCTCCCAGATCATAAGCTGTCACCGCTACAATTCCCTGCTCCTTCATGGCTACGGAGAGCAGGGGAAATCCCTGGTCCGCCGTCAGAACCGTGCCTCCGTGAAGAGAAACGCGGACGCAGGAAACCTCCACCGTCTCCGTAGGGATCTCTCCCATGGCTCCGTCTCCGTCCGGATGGATCTCCATCCGCTGGGGACTGTCATAGGACTCGTCCAGAAGCTCCGGCGCAAAGCGCCCCAGAGTGTCATCCACCCGGTCTCCCGTTCCCAGCACCATCACTCCGCCGGCCTCCACCCAGTCCATAATGGCTCTGGTCTGCTGTTCCGACAGATTTCTCAGCCGGTAATCATTGACCACCAGCACATCCAGTGTATCCAGTCCCCGTTCCTCCTCAGGGAAATCCTCTGTGGCGATAGGGAATGCCCTGGTCCTGAGAGCGCCGAAGCTCACTCCCACCCCATCCAGATAAGCGAGGCGCTCCGGATGGTCGCTGAGAAGGCCCACAAACAGCTCTGCCGTCTCCTCGCTGGCCTCGATCTTCAGTCTTTTTTCCGCCATCTCCTGTCCGCTGTCGTTACACACTGAGACAAACACCTGGTCGGAGCCTGTCCCCAGGGGAACATAGATCTCCATTTCTTCCTGCCCATTCCCCTCCACAGTCACAGAATACTCATAGGAATAGATCTCCTCATCCGCCTCCATGGTGACAATGCTCACAACACCGGTAAACTCATCCTCTCCGCCGTTTCCCACGGAAATTTCCATGGGCGCATACCGCCCTGCCTTGGCATTGCCGTCATAACCGCAGGAGACGTCCAGAGACAGAACTCCGGACAGAAGCCCCGCTCCTTCCCCGGACGCGTACGCCGCCCCGGTCCCTGTCAAAAAAGAAAGGGCCAGCGCCAGCCCTGCCAGCTTGAGCCCTCTGCCTTTTCCTATTCTCATGTTACTCACCCAATCTTTCCGAAATTTTCCCGGTTTACATCAAAGTTCACCTGCAGCCGGACAGAAAATACCGTGCCGTCCGTATCGCTGGTCACATCGATGGCGCCGCCGTGCATATCCACAATATTTTTGGCGATAGCCAGCCCCAGTCCCGTCCCGCCGGTGTTGGAGGAGCGGGAATGTTCCACCCGGTAAAATTTATTGAAGATCAGCGGAAGCTCCTCCGCCGGGATCACATAGCCGTAATTGATCACCTGCACCGTGACGATCTCTTCCTCCGCGATTACTTTTACCAGAACCCGCTTTCCATCTGCCCCGTATTTGATGGCATTGCCGATGAGATTGTCAAACAGTCTGGCCAGCAGATTCCCGTCGGCAGTGATAATCTTCGCCGGCACATTGCTCTGCAGCTCATAGGACAGATTCTTGTCTACAAAACTGGGATAGGATTCTTCCAGCAGCTGCCCCAGCAGCTTTACTACATCTACCTTCCCCACGTTCATGGAAATTTTGCCGTAATTCAGCTTGGTAAAGCCAAACAGATCCTCGATAAGCTTTTCCAGCCGTTTCGCCTTCATGTACGCGATATCGATATACTTGTGCTGGGTCTGGGCGGGCATATCCGGCCGGCCGCTCAAAAGCTCCAGGTATCCGATGATGGAGGTGAGAGGCGTTCTCAGATCATGAGCCACGTTGGTAATCAGCTCATTTTTGGTTCGCTCCGACTCCCGCTCCTTATCCATCAGCTCCCGGATTTCCGCCACCATTTTATTCAGATTTTCCGCCATGCCGGAAAACTCGTCGTCCCCTACGACCTCCACCGAGGTATTTAAGTCTCCCTGAGAAATATTCTCCATGGCATCAGAAATCCGGCCGATATAGCGGATCGACTTCTCCTGAAGAGCCAGAAAAGAGACGGAAAAAATCAGGATTCCGACCAGCACATACACCAGCACCACCGCTGTTCCGGAACCGGCGATGAGCACCAGAAGCGTATTCCCGCTCCCCTCGTTCAGGGCATAATCCGCCAGCATGGTGAGGTTGGCCACCAGAAAAACTTCTATGAGGCAGGTGATCACCGTGCTGAACAGAATATTGGTCACTACCCTCGTGTGATACTTTTTGCTCGTGTTACTTTTCAATTTTGTAGCCTACCCCCCACACTGTGGTGATAATCTTGTTCTGCCTGGTGTCCTCTTTCATCTTTCCTCTCAGACGGCGGATATGTACCATAACCGTATTGTTGGCCTCGTATACCTTTTCATTCCAGACCTTTTCAAAGATTTCATCTGTGCTGAATACTTTCCCCGGATTGGACGCCAGCAGATAGAGAATATCAAACTCAATGGGGGTCAGCTTGATCTCCTCATCGTAAACCGTCACTTTGTGATTGTCCTTGTTGATAACCAGCCCACGGATGGAGATCTCATTTTTCTCCGCCTCCCGCACGGCGCTGTTGGGATTTAACTGAGTATACCGACGCAGCTGAGATTTCACCCTGGCCGTCAGCTCCAGGGGATTAAACGGCTTCACCACATAGTCGTCCGCTCCTGTTCCCAGGCCCAGGATCTTGTCCAGATCCGTGGATTTGGCGCTGAGCATGATAATGGGAATGTTGCTGGTCTCCCGGATTTTCCGGCACATCTCCATTCCGTCCATTCCCGGCATCATGATGTCCAGAAGTACCAGATGAATGTCCTCTTTATTTAAAATATCAAGCCCTTCCTGGGCGTTCTCCGCCTTAAATACCTTGTATCCGTCGCTTACCAGATATATTTCCACCAGTTCGGCAATTTCTTTTTCATCGTCCACTACCAGAATATTTGTTTCCACTGCTGCTTCCTCCTTTTGCCCCAATACTGTATTCTAACTATATCATATTTCCCATGGCTTTGCCTTAATTTTATCTTACAAAAAAGGGAACTTCCGGAAACGGTTCCGAAAGTCCCCTGTCGTTTTTCTACCGGTCTTCCTGAGATTCCGCCGGGATAAATACCCGCCGGTCCCTGGGCTCCTGCTCTTCCAGCTTCCGTCTGACGGCCGCCGCTGCCTCCTCGCAGAACTGATCCTGAGAACAGATCTTCTGTTTTCCTCTCAGGTCCACTTTCTCATAAGAACCATCGGGCTGAAGCACGTGAGCCTTCACATTGTCCGCCAGCTGTACCTCCAGAATGTGAAGCACCTGACTGCGGATCTCCGGATCTTCCACCGGGAACATAATCTCCACTCTCTTGTCCAGGTTTCTGGGCATCCAGTCGGCGCTGGCCATGAAAAGCTGCGGCCGGCCGCCGTTCTCAAAGTAAAAGATACGGCTGTGCTCCAGGAAATTGCCTACAATGGAGCGGACATGGATATTTTCGCTCAGTCCCGGTACTCCCGCCTTCAAGCAGCAGATACCCCGGACAATGAGTTCGATCTTCACGCCGGCGCAGGACGCCTCATAGAGGGCCGCGATCACCTCTTTGTCGCAGAGGGAGTTCATCTTTGCCATAATGTGGGCTTTCTCTCCCTTCGCGGCGTTCTCCGTCTCCCGGCGGATCAGCTTTAAGAGCCGTCCCCGCAGCCACAGGGGCGCCAGCACCAGCTTGTTCCAGCCCAGAGGCTCCGAATAGCCTGAGAGCATATTGAACACGGCGGTGGCATCCTCGCCGATGAGAGGATTGCAGGTCATAATGCCGCAGTCTGTATACTGCTTGGCCGTGGAATCATTGTAGTTTCCTGTGCCCAGGTGGACGTAGCGGCGGATGCCGTCCTCCTCCCGGCGCACCACCAGAGTAATCTTGCTGTGGGTCTTTAAGCCTACCAGGCCGTAAATCACGTGGCATCCGGCTTTCTCCAGGGTTTTCGCCCAGTTGATGTTGTTCTCCTCGTCGAAGCGGGCTTTCAGCTCCACCAGCACGGATACCTGCTTGCCGTTGTCCGCCGCAGCCGCCAGAGCCGCGATAATAGGAGAATTTCCGCTGACGCGGTACAGAGTCTGCTTGATAGCCAGCACATCCGGATCCTTTGACGCCGTCTTTACAAACTCAACCACAGGATCAAAGCTCTCATAGGGGTGATGAAGGAAAATATCTCCTTTTCGGATGTTAGTAAAAATATCGTCGTCATTCATCAGGGCCGGCACGCGCTGAGGCGTGTATTTTGGCGTCTTTAAGGCGTCGAAGCCTTCCATTCCGTACATCTTCATCAGGAACGTGAGATCCAGAGGACCGTTTATAAAGAAAATGTCATCATTTTCCATTCTCAGTTCCCTCTTCAGGATCTTCAGCAGACGCTTGTCCACCTTCTCGTCGATTTCCAGACGGATTACCTCGCCCCACTGCCGCTTTTTCAGCTGCTTCTGGATCTCCACCAGCAGATCCTCCGCCTCCTCCTCGTCAATACTGAAGTCAGCGTTTCTCATGATCCGGAACGGGTGGGCCGTCACAATATCATAGTTTAAAAACAGGGAGCTGATGTTTCTCTCGATGATCTCCTCCAGAAGGATCACCGCCCGGCCTTCTCCCTCTTCCGGGATCTCCACCACTCTGGGGATCACCCCGGGCACCTGAACCATGGCAAAGTCCAGAGTGTCGTCCTCTCCGTCTTTCTTCTTTACCAGGGCAGCAATGTTTAAGGTCTTGTTGCGCACCAGCGGGAAGGGCCGGGAGGAGTCCACAGCCATGGGCGTGAGCACCGGATAGACGTTCTCGTGGAAGTAGCGGTCCACGTAGGCCCCTTCCTTCTCCGTCAGATCCTCGTGATTTACAATCACCCGCAGGCCCTGCTGCTT
This sequence comes from Candidatus Lachnoclostridium stercorigallinarum, assembly GCA_019116745.1. Lineage (GTDB taxonomy): Bacteria > Bacillota > Clostridia > Lachnospirales > Lachnospiraceae > Lachnoclostridium_A > Lachnoclostridium_A stercorigallinarum. The sequence continues at coordinate 1,991 of DXBC01000148.1, read as the reverse complement.
CAGCGCCGGAACCAGAGAGCGGCTGTAGGTAGAATACTGCAGATTCACCAGCTCATGGGTCTTCTCCGCAATCTTTTCCAGCTGCTGCTTCGGTTTCATCCCGGCAATATCCGGTTTCTCATAGCCTGCGTGCACCATATCTTTCAGGGACGCCACCCGGACCATGAAAAATTCATCCAGGTTGGACGCCGTAATGCTCAGAAATTTCAGCCGCTCAAACAGGGGGATATTCTTATCTCTGGCTTCGCTCAGCACGCGGTAGTTAAATTCCAGCCAGCTCAGCTCCCTGTTCACATAATTTTTCGGATTGGTATAGATATCTGCCGCCGCCATCACTTCATCCTCCTTTTCTGTTTCAGCACCGGACGTATTCCGTATATCTCCTCAAAGAAATCCTGCTTCTGTTCAAAAGCGATCTTTTCCAGGGTAATATCTTCCTCACAGGACGTGGATACCGTCAGAACCCCGTCCTTCACAGCGATCTTCGCGTCTGCCAGCTTCTGCTTGTGGCTTCTGTCCATGGAATTGGCCAGACGCAGGATGGCCACCAGCTTGGCGATGAGCATACTGTCCTCCCCGGTTTCCTCATAGGGGAACTCCTTCCGGTTATAGCGCACCACATTGGCCACCACTTCCCGCTCCCTGTGGGAAAGACCGATGATTTCCGTGCTCATGATGATATTGTAGGAACAGTCGCTGGCATCACGGACGCTGATGAATTTTCCGCAGGAATGAAGATTTACGGCAATCTGCAGCAGGAGTCTCTCCCGCCGGCCCATGCCGTGATATTTTTTCATGGCGTCAAAGATCCCCAGGGCATACCGCTCCAGAGCCTGAATATGGGGGACGTGGCTCTTATAGCGCTTTGCCATCACTCTGGCAGAGGCGATGATATCGCCGGAAAAATCATGCTTGAATTTTACCAGCCGTGTCTCCTCGCCGTACTCAGCGGCCATTCCGTCCAGAAGACATACGCCGGGCACCCACATGGTTTCCGCTCCCGTCAGCTCCAGCACCTGCTCGTAGATAGCGGCGCTGGGCGTCAGAAGGGCGGCGTATTCCGGACTCACCCCAAACACATCTTCCTTCTGTCCCCGGTTCATCGCCGTCAGTTTTTTATAAAATTCCCTGTACTCCGCAGCGGAAATCCACTCTCCCTGCCCGCCTTCCGTGATGTGGCCGGCCAGATGAAGCACGGCGCTTCCCGTGGCGATAAGGTTTTTGATCTCCCGGTCTTTCAGATACATTTTCCGAAAGGTGAACAGCTCATTGTCCACCATCTCAGCCAGCAGCTCCGTCCTGGTCTCCCGACTCTCATTCTGAATCCGGTTCAAAAAGGAGCGGAGCCGCATAACTCCCAGAGGAAGATTTTGTGTGGTCACCAGAGAATCCTTGTCAAACAGGGAAATCTGCATACCGCCGAAGCCCACGTCCACCGTGGCCGTTCCCTTCTGGATCATCCGGTTAAAGCCGGCATCCTTTCCGGCAATGGCCTTGTAGGTCAGGAAACGCTGCTCCGAGTTACTGATAATTTTTACTTTCAGCCCTGTGCGCACCCGGATCTGATCCAGTACAATCCGGTTGTTTCTGGCCTCCCGCATGGCGCTGGTGGCGTACGCTCTCCTCTCGTCGGCCCGATATCCGTCCGCAATGCGCACAAAATCTGCCAGTACGGCACACATTTCTTCCACTCTTTTATAGCTGATCACTCCCGTCCGGTACGTATCACTTCCCAGCGGAAGGGCGTAGCGCACATGGTCCACTCTGCGGATCCCGCTTCCCGCCCCGATTTCATAAATTCCCAGTTCCAGCTCAAAGGAACCGATGTCTATGGCTGCAAATATTCTTCCGGCCACCGTCTCAACCTCCTTATTTCATATCCCCATGGCCTGATCTTCCGTCCTGACTTTCGGCCCGGTCAGTAATTCCCAAGAATTCTCAGATTCGCCGCTTCCTCGGCCACGCCCTTCAAGGCGTTTGCCACCGCTGGC
>DXBC01000147.1 GCA_019116745.1 Candidatus Lachnoclostridium stercorigallinarum | reverse complement strand
GACATCGCGTTCATGCTCTTCTCAGTAATAACTGGTTTGAGGATTACGTCAAAGTACTGTACGTTTGCCATTATGCATACACCTCCTCGATTGCTGCAACAGCGGCCTTGGTGGCTACTACTGTGTTGTATTTTAAGATATCATATACGTTGATGGTGTTTACGAGAGCGGTCTTTACATCTGCCACGTTTCTTGCAGATCTTACTACGTTCTCATTGTTCTCGCCGAGAACTACCAGAGCCTTTGCCACGTTTAAGTTCTTCATTACGTTTACAAAGTTCTTGGTCTTGATCTCGTTTAAGGTCAGCTCATCCAGAACGATGAACTTGCCTTCCTGAACACGGCTGGTGAGAGCGGACTTAAGAGCCAGTCTCTTCTCTTTCTTGTTCAGTCTGATGGTGTAGTCTCTGGGAACGGGAGCGAATACCATACCGCCGCCGGTCCACTGGGGAGCTCTTGTGGATCCCTGTCTTGCATGACCGGTTCCCTTCTGTCTCCACGGTTTTCTTCCGCCGCCGGATACCTCAGAACGGGTCTTTGCCTTCTGGGTTCCCTGACGTTTATTTGCAAGCTGTGCAACCACGGCCATGTGTACCAGGTGCTCGTTTACTTCCACACCGAATACCGCATCGTTCAGCTCTAAGGTGCCAACTTCTTTGCCTTCCATATTAAAAACGGATACGTTTGCCATTTTTCGTGTTCCTCCTTTCCTGTAAAGCTTACTTACCGGACTTTACAGTCTCTTTGATTGTTACCAGGCACTTCTTCGGTCCGGGTACAGCGCCCTTTACCAGGATCAGGTTGTTCTCAGCGTCAACCTTTACCACAGCCAGGTTCTGAACCGTTACCTTCACATGGCCCATGTGTCCGGGCATTCCCTTGCCCTTGAATACACGGCCGGGAGTGGTTGCGGAACCGTTGGAACCCTGATGACGATGGAACTTGGAGCCGTGAGCCATCGGTCCTCTGTGCTGGCCGTGTCTCTTGATGGCACCCTGATATCCCTTACCTTTGGAAATCGCGGTAGCGTCTACCTTATCTCCGGCTGCGAAGATGTCCGCCTTGATCTCATCCTTTACGGAGTACTCCTCAGCATTCTCAAGTCTCAGCTCTCTCACATATCTCTTGTAAGAAACGCCGGCCTTGTCAAACTGTCCTTTCTCAGGCTTGTTCACAAGTTTCTCTCTCTTGTCAACAAAACCAACCTGTACGGCCTTGTAGCCGTCGTTCTCCTCGGTCTTTACCTGCGTAACTACGCAGGGGCCGGCCTGAAGAACGGTTACGGGAACGAGCACGCCCTCTTCGTTGAAGATCTGTGTCATTCCAACTTTCGTCGCTAAAATCGCTTTCTTCATTGTTTGACCTCCTGTCTTTTTCTACAGCGGAACGCATTTCGCGTTCATCCTAGAACAGTCCAGAAATCTATCTAAACCCTTCAGGATCCTGTGTTCTTGATTATATTAAAATGAAATGATTATTTCATTTTAATGTTGATGTAAACGCCTGCCGGCATCTCCAGTCTGGACAGCGCATCTACCGTCTTCTGGCTGGGAGTGATGATGTCGATCAGTCTCTTGTGAGTTCTCTGCTCGAACTGCTCTCTGGAATCTTTGTACTTGTGGGTAGCTCTTAAGATGGTAACTACCTCTTTCTTTGTGGGTAACGGCACCGGTCCGCTCACCTGGGATCCCGTTTTCTTTACCGTCTCGATGATTTTTGCAGCGGACTGATCTACTAACTGATGATCGTACGCCTTCAGTGTGATTCTCATTACTTGACTTGCCATAAAAAAAGTCGCCTCCTTTTCGCACTTTCACAGTACGACAAGCGGTGACTGTACACGTTTCCGTGTGTGTCGCGTGGATCACACACATATGGCCTGCTTACCTTGTTGCAGAACTTAGAAATCTCAATTTGTACAGTGACTTGTCGCCAGTTTCCTAACTTGACATTCGCTCCACGGAAAACCCGCCATTTTCAGGCGGCAACCTCTCGCTTCATCGCTATCATGCCACAGCGTTATGAGTGTAGCATATTTCTATTTCAATTGCAAGCACTTTTTTCACGATTTTTGCCGTATTTATCAGGGTTTCCCTGTGCAGCTTTACCTTTCTTCTTTTATATAGAAGAAACAGCTCTCCGGAGCCTGTTCCGAAAAGCTGTTTCCCCATTTTTATCTCAGTCCGTCTGCTGCGTTTCTATATTTTCCGGCGTTTCTCCGGTCTGTCCTGCCGCCTCGCCATTCAGCAGCTCCACCGCCGCCTGAATCTGGTTGTCCTCTGAGAAGTCCACCGCCGTCTGCTGCAGCAGCTCCTCCGAAAGCTCCACCTCCAGATCCGGCTCCAGACCTTTTCCGTGAAGATCAAAGCCGTTGGGCGTGAAATAGTGGGCGGTGGTAATTTTGATGGCATCCCCGTCGGTAAAGGGAATCACGCTCTGCACAATCCCCTTTCCGAAGGTGGTGGTGCCCACCAGCTCTGCCCGGCTGAAGTCTCTCATGGCCCCGGCAAACACCTCGGAAGCGCTGGCGGAATTTCCGTTTACCAGAATGGCAATGGGAATATCCAGCTCATGACTGTCTTCTATGGGATACTGATTCAGCCTGGTTCCCGCGTCGCTCTCCGCTTTCAGCTGTCCGTCCTCGGAGAAATACACGTCTCCCTTTCCGTTTTTATACTCCGTCCGCACAATGGTGCCGTCAGGCAGAAGATAGGCCGCCATCTCCACCGCCGCGTCCAGCAATCCTCCCGGATTGTTTCTCAGGTCGATGATCAGTTTTTCCATACCCCGGCTCTCCAGGTCCTCCACCGCCTCTTTAAACTGTCCGGCGGTAACTCCCTCAAACTGAGTCACCAGAATATAGCCCACAGAGTCATCCAGCATCTCATGCTCCACCGTCGGCGTCTCAATATTGGCGCGCTTCATGGTCAGATCCAGATACTCGTCTGTGGATTCCCGGTAGACGGTCACCGTCACCTCCGTGTTTTCTTCTCCTCTGATGTAATTGCTCACCACCAGATCCAGTTCCATGCCGGCGACATTTTCTCCGTCCACAGCGATAATCGCGTCTCCCGGAAGCATCCCCGCCTCGGCGCAGGGCGTCCCCTCAAATACCCGGATCACCGTCATCAGCATGGTTTCCCGGTTCTGGCTGATCAGCGCTCCGATGCCGCAGTACTCTCCCTCAATGCTGTTTTCCATCAGCTCCTGAAAATCCCCCTCCGTATAATAGGTGGAGTAGGGATCTCCCAGGCCGGCCATCATTCCCGTAAAAATTCCGGCTTCCACCATCTCCGGGTCTTCCTCAAAGAGGTAGTTTTCGCTGATAATCTTCTGAATCAGCTCCATCTTCTGACTGATTCTGTCAACATCCAGGGAAACTTCGCTGGCTGTGGCCAGCCCGTCTCCCGCCCCGGCCGCCTGGTTGCCCATCACGCCCTTTCCAACTACCCATATTCCGGCCGCCATGCCGATGACAATCAGCCCGGCAAAGGCCGTCACCAGGGCCCCTACCAGGGCGCCCTTCCAAAATTTGTTCTTACCGTCCAATGTCAAACTTCTCCTATCTGTCTCACGGGCTCACATACTGAAGGGGATTTACATAGGCCCCGTCCGCCCGGACTCCGAAATGCAGATGCGGCCCCGTGGAATATCCCGTGGATCCCACCTTTGCAATCACCTGTCCCTGGGTCACTTCTTCCCCCTCTGACACCAGAAGGGAAGAGCAGTGCATATAGACAGTGGATACGCCGCCTCCGTGGTCTATCATAATGTAATTCCCAGCGGATACGCTGTATGTAGAGATGGTCACCGTGCCGGAAGCCGCCGCCAGAATGTCGCTGCCGGTGGAAGCGCCGATGTCCACTCCCTTATGATCGGTGGATGCCCCTTCCGTCGGCGAGGAACGTCCGCCGAACTGAGAGGTGATCCGGCTGCTGGACGGACAGGGCCATATAAAGCTAATATTCCCCAAACTCACGGGAGTATACGTCTCTCCCGCTTCTTCCGCCTTCTTTCTGGCCTCTTCCTCCCGCCGTCTCATCTCCTCCTCAATGGCCCGGATCTTTTCCTCCTGGGCCTGAATATCCGCCTCGTACCCGGAAATTTCATCCTGAGCTCCGGCGATCTGAGTGTCATATGACGCCAGCTGAGCCATCTTCTCCGCCATGAGGGTTTCCACCGATTCCTGTCTGGCCTGGGTGGACTCCTGAAGAGTCAGAAGTTCCTCCCGCTCCGCCTCCAGGGACGCCTCCCGCCGGGCGATGTCTTCTTTCGCCTGAACGTATTCCGTCAGCTTTTCCCGGTCATAGGCTGATATCTGAGCGATATATTCCGCCCGGTTCAGAAGCTGGGAAATACTCTCCGCCTCAAACAGCAGATCCAGAAAGCTGGTCTCTCCCCGCTCATACATATACCGGATCCTCAGCTTCATGGCCTCATACTGCTCTTCTTCCGCCGCCTTCGCCGCCTCCAGTTCCGTCTGAGCCGCGGCAATCTCCTCTTCCTTTCCGGAAATCTGTCCGGCCAGGCTTTCCAGTTCGCTCTCCAGCTGGGTGAGGCTGGCATCCAGCTGCTCCACATAAGCTGCCGTATCGCTTTTTAAGCTCTCCAGCTCTTTCAGCGTCTCCTCCACCTTCTGCTTTTCTTCCTCCAGAGCGGAGATTTCCTCCTGGGCGCTGTCCACTTCCGTTCTGGTGGCGAAAGGCTCATACCCCTGCCACAGGGCAGAAAACATCAGCGCCATAGCCGCGGCCGCAGCCGCTTTCCTTTGTCTTCTCACAGGCGCCTCCTTCTACACCTTCAGGTGCTTCCTGATTGTGAAAAAGCTGACAAAAAAACCGATTCCCACTCCCAGTACCAGAGATACCGCCGCCATAACGGGAAACAGTTCCTCTATGGGAAGGAGCTGCAGAACGCCCCCGAGTCCGCCTGCGGTGCTGATAAAATGTTCTCCCATATAGGTTACGGTCCGTCCGTACAGAATATACATGGCCGCCAGGGGGATCAGCGCCCCCGTCAGGCCCAGAACCGTGCCCTCCACCACGAAAGGCGCCCGGATCATAAAATTGGTGGCGCCGATCAGCCGCATAATCTGGTTCTCTGTCTTGCGGAACGCCGCCGCCACATGAATCGTGTTGCTGATGAGAAATATCGACACCGCCAGCAGAATTCCGATGATGGCCGCGGAGAGCAGGCCGGCCAGCCGGTTGAAACCGGCAAAGCCTTCTGCCACATCCCTGGAATAATTCACCTTGCGGACGCCCTCCAGCCCTTCCAGGTAGGACACCATCTCTTCCTGGGAAGATATGTCATCAAGAAAAATCTCATAGGACGCCGAAGCCGCCAGAGGATTGTCGTCGGCGAATCCCTCCGCCAGTTCCTCCATTCCGGCAAAATACTCCGACTTAAAATCTTCCCATGCCTGGTCCGACGAAATATAATTCATCTCCCGGATCCCGGGGCGCGCCCCGATCTCCTCCCCCAGAGCGAGAATCTCCTCCTCGGACATTCCCTCATCAAAAAAGACTGTGATCCCAATGGTGGTTTCCGCCAGATGGGTGATGTTCCTCACATTGGCAACCACGGAAAAAAACAGGCAAAATAAAAAAATACACGCAGAAATCGTCGCCACAGATGCCAGGGAAAACAGACTGTTTCTGCATATATTTTTCATTCCTTGCCGGACGCTATAGCAAATTGTGCTGAATCTCATAAATCTCTCCGCCCCTCTTATCGCTGACCACCATTCCCTTGTCCATGGTAATCACCCGTTTCCTCATGCTGTCCACGATCTCCTGGCTGTGGGTCACCACAATCACCGTGGTTCCCCGGGCGTTGATCTGCTCCAGCAGCCACATAATTTCATCTGCATTCTGACGGTCCAGATTTCCCGTAGGTTCATCTGCCAGAAGCACTTCCGGACTGTTGATCAGCGCCCGGGCGATAGCCACCCGCTGCTGCTCCCCGCCGGAAAGCTGCTGGGGATAAAATTTGTATTTTGACGAGAGTCCCACCAGCTGCAGCATGGCGGGAACATTCTCCCGGATCCGCCTGGGAGGAACCCCGATCACCCGCTGGGCAAAGGCCACATTCTCATATACCGTCCGGTCCTTTAATAATTTAAAGTCCTGAAACACCATTCCCAGGCTTCTCCGGTATCTGGGCACCGCCCGTTTCGGCATTTTCTGAAGGTTCTGCCCGTTTACAAGAATACAGCCGGAAGTAGGCTCCACCTCTTTCAGCAGCATCTTCAGCAGAGTGGATTTTCCGGCTCCGCTCCTGCCGACGATGAATACGAATTCACCGTCGGCAATCTGGATGTTCAGCTTTCGGATCGCCTTATTTCCGGCCTTATAGGTCTTGGTAACATTAGAAAATTCTATCATAAGTCAAATCCTTAGTAGTCCATATTCTCCATGTACTTCATATATTTCACTACCATCAGCGCAATCTTGAAGGTAATGGCATCCTCAAATACCCGCAGATCCAGCCCGGTGGATTTCTGCAGCTTATCCAGACGGTACACCAGAGTGTTTCTGTGAATGTAAAGCTGTCTGGAAGTCTCGGACACATTCAGGCTGTTCTCAAAGAATTTATTGATGGTGGTCAGAGTCTCCTCGTCAAACTCGTCAGGCGACTTGCCGTCGAAGATCTCCTTGATAAACATGCTGCACAGAGGCAGGGGAAGCTGATAGATCAGACGTCCGATGCCCAGCTTGCTGTAGGCCACCACATTTTTCCCGCTGTAGAAAATCTTG
>DXBC01000146.1 GCA_019116745.1 Candidatus Lachnoclostridium stercorigallinarum | reverse complement strand
ATCGTAAATTTCATCCGGCGTTCCCACCTGATCAAATTTTCCTTTATTCATAACGACAATTCTGTGGGAAACCGCCATAGCCTCTTCCTGATCGTGGGTTACAAAGATAACCGTAATGCCCAGCTCGCTCTGAATCCGCTTCAGCTCTTCCCTCATCTGCTGCCGGATCTTCGCATCCAAAGCGGAAAACGGCTCGTCCAGGAGCAGAAGAGACGGCTTTAAAAGCAGGGATCTGGCAATTGCAATCCTCTGCTGCTGACCTCCGGACAGCTGACCCGGATATTTTTTCTCAGTTCCGCTCATGGATACCAAGGCCAGCATCTTTTTTATCTCCTCATCCATGGTATTTTTCGGCACTTTCCGCAGCTTTAAGCCAAATGCCAGATTTTCATAGATCGTCATATGCGGCCACAGATTGTAGCTCTGAAACACCATTGCCGTGGGACGGTTTTCCGGCGGGAGACCGGCGATCGATTTTCCGTCGATCAGAATATCTCCGGAAGTAATGTCGGAAAATCCTCCGATCGCCCGCAGAATCGTGGATTTTCCACAGCCGGAAGGCCCGAGAAACGTAACGATCTCTCCCTCGTATACTTTAAGGTTGATATGCTCCACACCGTCTCCGTTGTCATATTTTTTGGACATATCCCTGATTTCCAGCTTTACTTTTCGCTCATCCATCTTTTCTATCTCCTTTAACTGAAAGCTCATTTTCTATTTCATCTTAAATCCGCCGGCAATCGCCTCCGGTCCGATAAATTTCCTCATCAGGAAAATCATAACGGCCGACGGAATGATCAGAAGCAGTGCGAATACTGCGCCAATCTGTACAGCGGAGCTGTCAAGCACAATTCCGTACATGGCCACCGGCATCGTCTGAATCCTTGCCAGGCCCACCAGCATGGTTCCCTGCGCCTCTTCCATGGATCCCAGAAATGTATAAAGAGTCGCCACCGCGATCCCCGGCATGGCCATGGGAAGCGTCACCTTGAAAAAGGTACGGATCGGCCCCGCTCCTACGTCTCTCGCCGCTTCTTCCTGTTGCCGGTGTACATTTCTGAAGGCATTGGACGGAAGCCATACCATAAACATCATAGAATTGATCATATGTATAATGATAACTCCCGGATAAGTCCCCATCAGACCGTATCGGTAAAACAGCACCGCGATGGACGTGTAGATTCCCAGCTTGGGGAACGCATTCGTGAGCAGGAAGGACAGCATAAACAGCTTTCTTCCGCGAAACTTAAACCTGGCGATGGAATAGGCCGCCGGAATGCAGAATATCATGGAAATCACCGTTGTGGAGATCGCTACGACAAAGGACTGAATCATGGACGACACCAGACTCTCCTGGCCAAACACATATTCCCACCACCGGAACCCCCACTGATCCGGAAGCACATGGGGAACCGTGTATTCATTCGCGAACGCAAGCATAAGCATATTCAGCAATGGCCCGTAAAAAAACAAAATGAATACCGCCAGCAAGATAAATTCCAGAAATTTTCGCCTCCCCACAGCGTAATAAAAGCGCCGCGGATTTAGCATTTTAAACATAAACATCCTCCTTGCTTTCTGATCCGTCCTGTATCAACTCCTCTGCGGACGGACTTAATCAATTCCGGCACTATTCTAGCCTGATTCCCAAAGTGTTTTCTATCATATTTTGTATATATTTTGTAAGGAATTTTTAAAGGTTTTATCTTTTATGTAAAGTTGCTTTGCAGGAATATGGAAAATAAAAATACGGGGCCAGATTTCCTCCCTCTTCTCAGGGTCGGAAGTCTGATCCCGTATTCTGCCGCAGCCCGGAAAGCTGCAAAGTATGTTTTTACGCCTTTACCGGTCTTCCTTCATAGTAAAGCACGCCGTTTTTCACATCCTTCGAGAATTTGGTAAAGAACTGGGTCCAGACCATCTCGCACTCCGACGGCAGAACCGCATGGGTCTTGGTCTCCGTTTCCACGCAGCGGAGCATGGGAACACCGTCTGCGGTGCGGAATACATAGTTGTTGAACTTCCCATCCTTAAAAGTGGCCGTTCGGCCGTCCCCGCCGAACCGGAAATCGGACCAGTCATGATCCAGGTGATACCGACGGCTCCAGTATTCCACCAGCTTTCTGGCTCTGTCTGTGGAAAAACCGCCCTCAAAAATCTTATCCTCCAGTCCCATGTTGGCCATGACGGCAATGGGGCTTCCCTCAGCCGGGGGCACCATTTCCTTTGCCATAATGTCCGGCGTGACAGCAGAGAAGGGAGCCGCCGCCGCAAAATAATCCGGGCGGTAGCAGGCGCAGGCCCAGGCCATCATCCCCCCTGAGGACTGGCCGCTGGCGTACACCCTGGTCTCATCTACAGGATAGCGATCCAGCACCCAGCAGTACAGCCAGTCCATAAACTGCAGATCGCCGGGAACATCCTCCGCAGGCCTGCCGGAGTTCCAGCGGGTGCGGTGGATATTGGACAGAATCATGGGTCCCGCTTTCCGCACCCTGTTATCATGGGAAGCGCAGGGACAGATCAAAATAAAACCATATTTTCTCGCCACTCTGGCCCAGCCGGATCGGTCTCCGATCTCTATGCCAAATCCGCCTGCTCCGTGGAACATAAATACTACGGGAACTTTTTTCCCCGGATCTATGGTGTCCGGTACATATACCCACCACTGTCTCTCATAGAGATCCGTCCGGTCCTCCCGAAAACCTCCCGGAACCATTTCCGAGAAAAACTGAAATCCCCGTTCTTTCAGATCCCCGTCATGACGCAGGGCCCCGTTGGCGTCGCCTGTATAGCGGCCCATCCCCTTAAACAGATGACGGTACAGATTTTCATTGAATTCTTCCGAAACACAGTCCTGCCAGTTCCCCGCAGAAAAGATCACTTCCGCGCACCAGTCCTCGTCCAGACTTCCGCTCCCCGCAGGATCCGGCCGGTAAACCCGGTCCGCCCACACGGTCTTCTCCGCCTTTTCCCGGCTGTGGTCCGCCTTCCGATAGTACTCCAGCATCCGGCTGACTGCGGCAGTCTCCTCCGCGGCCACCGCCCAAACCGGCATCTGGATCCGGGACAGGGGTATGCCTGTCACAGGGGAATCTGTCGTCTCCAAAAAGCTTTTCTCCTCCCGGCTCATTCCCGATGTGCCCAGCAAGGCCACTCCGGCGAAGGATTTCGCATATCTGCGGCTGTAAATCCCCAGGCAGTCCGCCCCGTCCCCATAAGCTGCGCCGTAGAATTTGGAAGCAAAAGCGGCAAAGAACGGACGGGCGTTGATGTATTTCACCATCGTCCCTATGTATTCCGTCTCATCCCCCTTCCAGGCTCCGTTTTCCGGTTCCAGGACCACCAGGTAGAGGTTCTCTTTCTCCGCCAGATTCTTCCACCCGCTCTCCTCCAGGAACTCCCAGGCATCTTTTCCTGATGGCGGCAGAAGAAACACCGTAGGCTGAGTATAAATACTGTTTTCCGCCAGGTACAGCTTGGCGCTGCGCATGGTTCCGTCCCTCATGGGACAGGGAAACTCATAATAACCAACCACATCCTGCCGGTAATAATGCTCCGGATCAATGGTAAGGGACGCCGCATCCGGCAGCGCTTTTGCTTTTATTTTTTCATTCATAAGATTCCTGCTCCTATCTTACAACCCCCACTAAAACTGCCGTGAGAATAATCACAATGTTGGTGACAAACTGTACCTTCGCCGATTTATTGCAGTAAGAGTTTACATCCAGATCCAGCAGCCCCGTTCCCACATGGGTGGTAGCAGTAAAAGGGGAGGATCCGGTAGCCAAAGACATATTGCACACAAAAGGTGCGATTACGTCTGTTCCGGCCAGTCCGAATCTGGATCCTACAGAAATCAGTACCGGGTACATGGAGTTGTAGATTTTGTTGGGGATAAACCGGATCACCGCCACCATGGACATCGCCAGGATAATGTGAATGTATCTGGTGAGGAATTCCGGTACATGGGTCACAATGGTAGTCGCCAAAGCCTCCGTCATTCCCGTCCCCTGGAAAATTCCGATAAAGAAGGAGATACCGATCAGCATCTGGATGGTTCCGAAGAACCGGCCTCCTGCTTTGGAAATCAGCTTCTGGTGATCTTTGCCGGATGGATAATTAACAAGGATGGTAATGGCGGATGCAAAAATAAAGGTGATATAGGAAGGCATTACGGAGGTTGCCAGCATGGCTACCACGATCACAAACAGAAGAAGGTTGAACCAGAACAGACGGGGTCTGGCCAGGTCATTTTCCTTTTTCTCTCCGGATTCCGCCTCATCCGCCGACCAGTCCACCACCATCAGGCCGCCGGATTTCTTGTGTACGTAAGCAAAGTAAACCCACTGCAGGACGATAGACGGGATAAAGCAGAGGGACACCGGCATCAGCCGTCTGGACAGCTCCAGGGGATCCACTCCCGCAAATACGGAGGAGTTTACCACCGCAATGCCCCAGGGCACGAAGCACATGGCCGCGATAGCAGTCTGGGCGATCACCATGGCCGCGTTGTGGTCAAACTTCATTTTTTTGTAAATGGGAAGCATGATGGGAAACACGATCAGGTATGCGGTCACCACTGTGGCCGTCAGCATTCCCACCGCGGCAATAACGGAAGTAATGATCATCACCGCGTAGATGTGAAGCCGGCCGTGGGACAGCTTCAGAAGTCTGCGGATCAGGTCGTCAAACATTCCGGTCTCCGTGAGCATGGTAAAGTAGATCATGGCAAACAGCACCATATAGCCCGCCGACTTCATGGCCGTATTGACCTGACCGATGATCATATCCGCCAGCTCGTCGATACTGAATCCCAGAGCCAGTCCGCAGAAAACAGGGACAATACAAAGTACAAACTGATTCGGCAGCCGTTTAAAGAATGCGGACGCTATGATAATGGCCACCATAATAATCGCTACTACTGTAGGACTCATAACATTTTCCTCCTTTTTCCTCTCTCAACCATTTCCAATCGGATTCCAGGGACCGCCTGTGGTTCTCGCCTCCCGTTAATTAAAATTTTTTCATATTATTTTTATCAGTCCCTGTCTCTTTCATCTGTCTTAATGTCTATTTTAGATAGATCAGATCATTTTTTCCCTTATTTATTAGGGATTTTAAATAAATTTTAATGAATGAAGCAGGGATTGACAAGGACATTAAAGTTATATAAGATTTAACTAAAATTTATATCATATGTGTAAAAAGGAGGAATGATTCCTTGAACATCAAATTCTATGAATATGTAAAAGCCATCGCCGAGGAGGGAAGCCTTTTAAAGGCTGCGGCCAGGCTGGGACTCTCCCAGCCCGCCTTAAGCCATTTTCTCACCACGGCAGAATTTCAGATCGGCCACCCCCTTTTTACCCGCAGCAGCCGGGGGCTGACCCCCACCGCCATGGGATGGGTCTACATTCAGGCGGCGGATGAGATCATACGGATAAAAAACCAAACCTATCACAATATCCGCCGGCTGTCCGGCCAGGAAGAAACAAAACTGGTCCTGGGATCCACGCCCCACCGGGGAGCGGAAATCTACTCTTCCCTCTATAGGAAATTTTCCCTTCTCTATCCCAACGTGCACCTGTCCACACGAGAAGGCTATATGAAACACCTCATTCAGATGCTGCTGGATGGAAAAGTCGATTTTCTGCTGGGCTCCGCCTCCGATTTCCGTCAGAAAGAGTACCGGTTTCTTCGTTTTTTCCGGGAGGAGATCGTGCTGGCAGTCTCCGAGCACCATCCCCTGGCCGCCTCAGCGGGCCTTCCCCAGAATCTGAAGCCGGTTCTGCACTCCCTGAAAGAAGTGGAGGACATTCCGTTTGTAAAGGCGGGAAACAGCACCACCCTGAGTCAGATCACCCGCTCCCTGTTTGAGAGCCAGCAAATCTCCCCCACCGTGGTGTTTGAGACGGACAACGCCGCTATGCAGTGTGAAATGATCCGGTTCAATCAGGGCATCGGCCTGCTGCCGGCCACCTATGTATACCGGAATCCTGATCTGAGATGCTTTTCTCTGGAACCAAAAGTCTGGGTCTACGCCGGTATGTATCATTTAAACGGAAGACGGCTGACCAGCTGCGAACGCCATATGATCTCCATGGCCTACGAACAGAGCAAAGCCATGCGGCTGAACGAGAGATTTCTGGAGTACCCGGACCCGGTGGTTCAGGATATACTGAAAGAATTTTCGCCGGGAGAATACTGATTCCGGCGCAGATGTGAAAAGAAAGGAATCAGATATGGAATTAAAACAGCTCAACTATATTGTGACCATAGCAGAGGAAAAGTCTTTAACCCGGGCAGCAGAAAAACTTTTTGTCTCCAAGCCAGCCCTCAGCCTTCAGCTTTCCCGGCTGGAAAAAGAAGAAGGCCTTCCCCCGCTGTTTTCCAGGACCAAAAACGGCCTGGTCCTCACAGACGCAGGGAGAATCTACGTCAACGGAGCCAGGACCATCCTGAACCTGAACGAAAAGGCCAACCTGGCCGCCAGAGAGCTGACGGAACAAAAATTCACTCTCCGAATCGCCGTTGCCCCTGTAGGTGAAACCTTTTTTCTCACCAGAGTTCTCCCCGTCTTTCACCGGAAATATCCCAACGTAAAGCTGGATATGCAGCTGCGTAATGCCAACGACGCAAAGGAATTACTCATGCACCGGGGACTGGATCTGGCACTGATCATCGACAGTCAGGCCGAGTTTTCTCTGTTTCACTCTACTCTCCTGGCGGAAGATGCAGTGGTTTTGGCTGCCGGCGAAGAATTTCAGGGAGACCCTCGCAGAGCTCCCATCATCCTCCCGCCTCCGGAAACCTACTGGCGAGCCACCTGCGACACGCTCCGGGCAAAGGAGGAAATCCAGGGAGACATCCTCTGTGAAACCTCCAATCACCCGGCGATTTGCTGCCTCCTGCACAGCCTGCCCGTCACGGCACCCATGTTAAGCCGGCTGTTTATCCGGGAAAAAGGTCTGCGGCAGCTGCCTCTTTCCTACCGGTATCCTTACTATATCTCCATGATCCGCCCCTTAAACCGGCAGGCTCCTCCAGAGCTGCTGGCCCTGGAGGAGCTGATCGCCGCAGAATTTTAAAACGGGGGCTGCCGGCCCTACGGGATTTCCACAGAAACCCGCTTCACGTACCGCCTCATGGACATCTCCCCATCGTGGGGCTCTCCCCTGTAGCCCAGGGACATATGATCCGGAGAGGTGATCCGGACGGCCCCCGCCCGGAAAAACTGCTCCCTCAGCCGATCATCCGCCTTTTCCGGACAGAGAATGCAGACAGTCTGAAGCACTCCCCGGAATGGCCGCAGCAGGGAAACCAGGTCGCTGGCAGGCAAAGGGCGCACCCAGGGGTTTCCGTACTGAAGAGATACTTCCAGGCGGCTGTCCCCGAAGACAATCACGCTGCAGCCTCTGCCCCTCAGCACCCGCTTTCTCTCCCGCACTGACTCCAGTTCCGCCGTGCGCAGCTCCAGGGCGATGGCCGCCTGCCGCCGGGTTGTATCCGGGAGGCGGTCCCGCTCCCGGCCACCGGTTCGCTCCTCTCCGCCGGCCCGTTTCAGCACGCTGTCCTCCTCCCGGCCGCCGGTTCGCTCCA
>DXBC01000145.1 GCA_019116745.1 Candidatus Lachnoclostridium stercorigallinarum | reverse complement strand
ACCTGCAACCGAAAAAATATTTTCTCATTTTTTTCTGTGAAACAGGGTGTCATTTGGCTTTGTAATTCCAAATAAGTGAGGGGATATTTTCGGTAGATAAAAAATTTTTCTTGGAAAATCTCAAAAATGGGTGTGCATTTCGGCACCCTTTGTCCAAATGAGTGAAGGGGTCTTTTGCAAAACAAAAAAATTTTCAAAAACACCCGATAATTTTGCTCTTCCCAGTGGGAACAGGTGAAAGGATTTTTCAAATTCTCAAATATTTTTCCCGTTTAGGGGGTGCGTTTGACCTCTCCCTGTGGGAATAAGTGAAAGACCTTTTCATTGTACCTTGAAAATTGAATAACAATCCGAATGGGATATGACTTTGCGATGACAGGAGCGAAGCGACGCCGCCTGACGGGGGCGGGGATAGAAAAAAAGGTTCGGAAAAGCACAGCAGATATCGGAAGGCACTATGATCCTCACGCCGGTATCTGCCTTACATAGCCGTAAAAAAGGAGGATTGAAGCGCTATGAAAAAATCAGAGCTCAAAGAGCTTTATCAGATGATGTTTCCGGAATATCCGGACATCGTGACTGTCCGGCAGCTTCGGGACATGCTGGGCATCAGCCGTCAGCTTGCCTATGACTTGATTGCCGACGGCGAGGTGCAGGCAATTAAAATCGGCAACAGTTTCAAAATCCCGAAAGTCAGTGTGATTAACTTCGTGACTGAAGAGAAAAAGGAGGTGAAATCCAGTGCCTGAACGAATCGAACTCACGCCGTCCCAGCGCAGGCAGTGCAACCGCCTGATAAAAAGGCTGTGCGCCAATTTTGACGATGGCAACTGCCTGCTGCTGGACGACGGCGAGCCCTGCGTCTGTCCGCAGACCATCTCCTATTCGCTGCTGTGCCGGTATTTCCGCAATGCGGTTTTACCAGCCGACAAGGAGCTGTATGCGGAGATTTTCAAGCAGCGTACATATCGCTGCGCCGAGTGCGGAGCGGTTTTTACGCCCAACTCCAACCGGCAGAAATACTGCACTGCTTGCGGTAAACGAATTCACCGAAAGCAGAAAACCGAAAGCGAACGCAGACGGAGAAGTGGAACGTTAAGCACCGAAAAAGCCTGAAAAATCAAGGTTTACAGCCGCCGATTTGGGGCAATGCGTATCAGATTCCCCGCAGCCTCAAAATCGGCGGTTAAACCGTCCACAAACAAAAACGAAAGGATGTAGTTATGAAAAGAAAATTAGTGACCGTGGATGCAGAAACCCTGCTGTCCACACCGATGAGCAAAACGATGTTTATTGTCGATGGCCTGATCCCGCAGGGGGTAAATGTTCTCAGCGGTGCCGCCAAAATCGGCAAAAGCTGGCTGATGCTGTGGCTTGGCTTGCAGGTATCGCAGGGACTTCCCGTTTGGGGAATCCCGACCATGCACTGCGATGTGCTGTATCTCTGCTTGGAGGATACGCTGAGGCGAATCAAAGACCGGCTTTTCGATTTGACGGATGATTCAAACCGGAGTTTCCATTTATCCGTGACCTGCGGCTTGATTGGGAACGGGCTGGAGGAAGAAATCATCAACTTCTTGGAGGACTTTCCGAAAACAAAGCTGGTAATTATCGACACGCTTCAAAAGGTGCGGGATTCTGGTGTGGTATAAAAAAAGTTGACAGCTTATTCTCAAGGATTTCATAATAAAACCAAGAGAATAAGGAGGCATTCAAAGTGGCACGTAAATATGACCACGAATACAAAGTACAGGCAGTAAAACTTGCCAAAGAAATCGGCGGCGCTAAGGCTGCTAAAGAATTAGGAATCCCTGAAGGAACCATCCATACATGGCTGAAAGCCGTAAGAGCCGGTAAGTTAGATATCGGGGAAGGTTCCCATACCCCTGCCAGCGCAATGAGCCTGTCAGAAGAGATTACCATGCTGCGTAAGCGGGTTAAGGAGCAGGATAAAGAAATCCGTCGCCTGAAGGAAGAAAACGAATTTCTGGAGGAAGCCAGCGCTTTTTTCGCCGCCAGCCGTCGGAAGTCAGCAAAAACCAGAGAATGATATTTCTGGCTTTGAAAACCGAGGACGGCAGGATTACCGGGAAAATTGCATTTTATTGCCGGATACTTGGTATCAGCCGGCAAGGCTTCTATAAATATCTCGCGAACAAAGACCGTCCCTGGAAGTACCAGGATTTGGCGGATGCCATGAAAGAAATCATCAGCGAGGATGAATGTAACGATACTTATGGACGAATCCGGATGTATCAAGCACTGTTGCTGAAGCAACCGGAGGGAGTACATATCCCCAGTGAGAGGACCGTATACCGGGTTATGGATCAGATCGGCCTGAGCCATCGGCCAAGGAGAAAGCCGAATGGGCTCACAAAGGCAGACCGGGAAGCCATGAAATCGGATGATCTGTTGAAGCGGGATTTTCATTCAGATGCCCCATTAGAAAAATGCATTACAGATATCACAGAGATTCCGGCGTCCAATGGGAAGCTATATGTATCTGCGATTTTTGACTGCTTTGATCTTAGCGTCCTCGGTCTGGCAATGGGAACAAATATGAAAGCAGAGCTGTGTATCCAAACATTGGAAAACGCCCTGACTGCTTATCCCGCACTGGAAGGCACTGTAATCCACAGTGACCGTGGAGCACAGTATACCAGTGAGTCCTACAGACAGACCATCCGGGAGCACCACATCCATCAAAGCATGAACAGTGCCGGAGGACGTTGTCATGATAATGCACGCTGTGAGAGCATGTGGGCCAGAATGAAGACGGAACTTCTCTACGACCGCTATGATACAAAGCAGATGACTGTAGAGGAATTAAAGGTACTCATTTGGAGATACTTCCTTAGCTACTGGAATAACCGAAGGATCTGCTCTGTCAATGGCGGGCTTCCCCCTATGATAAAACGCAGGCAGTATTATGAGACTTTGGAATGGGCGGCATAGATAGTGATATCCTTGAGCAAAATGTGTCAACTAATATTGACAATATCAAAGTTCCTTCCCCTATCCGATTCGCGATACCACAGGCAGCTCACAGCAGAGCTGTTCGCTGTCCGTTACCCGGCAAATGTCCGCCCATGCAAGCATGGCGGCCGCTTGCCGGGCGTATCGTGCAAAAAATCAGCGGTGAATCCTCACCGCTGACCTTATATGATTTCTACAGCCGGAGCGCCAGCTCTGCCGCTTCGTAAATAGCTTTCTTTGCATCGCCGGCTCTGTCTGCGTCTCCGATGATATGAACTTCCTTTCCGCTCTCTTTCGCCGCCTGCTCCAGGGTTCTGTCGCTCCTGGAACCAAAGGCGAGAACCAGGTTGTCGTAGCCTTCCAGCTGGTGCTTCTCCCCTGCTTTCTCATAAACCAGGCCGTCCTCCGTGAATGTCACGACTTTGGATTCACCGTAGAAGGTGACGCCGCTTTTCCACAGCGCCTCCAGAAGCAGCTTCCGCGGGGCGCTGCCCAGAAGCGGGGCCGGTTCCGGTATCATATCGATCAAGTCCACCTGGTTTCCGTACTGAAGGAGAAATTCTGCCGTCTCCACGCCCACCAGTCCTGCGCCCACCACAAGCACCTTCTTTTTGTTCAGAATCTCTTTTCCCGCCAGCACGTCATTTGCTTTCACAATATGTTCCTGGCCGATTCCCGGGATTCCCGGGATCAGGGGAAGGGAGCCGGCGGCCAGAATCAGAACGTCTCCGTCCATGGTTTTCAGCTCTTCCGCCGTCACTTCATGTCCGAACTTCCACTGCACGCCGGCTTTGTTTCCCAGGGCCATGTAGGTCTGTATGGTCTTTGCCAGATCCTGCTTGTGGGGAGGAACTGCCGCCAGACGGTACTGTCCGCCGGGAACCGCGCTCTTTTCCCACACCGTTACCCGGTGGCCTCTCTCCGCCAGGATCCAGGCCGCTTCCAGGCCTGCCGGCCCCGCGCCGATGATGTTGATCGTTTTGGGATTTTCCGTCCTGCGGATCACCCACCGGTTCTCCTTCCCGCTGAAAGGATTGATCATGCAGGAGACGCCTTCTTCCGGATCCTCATAGGACTCCCCGTAGTAGCACCGCTGCATGCAGCCTGTACAGGTGAAAATCTCGTCCAGACGGCCTTCCTTTATCTTGTTGGGGAATTCCGGGTCACAGATGGACTGCCGGCCGGTGGCCACCAGGTCCATGGCTCCGGAGACCAGCAGGCTCTCCGCAAGGCCGGGATCGTTGATCCGTCCCACTCCCACCACAGGAATGTGCACCCTGCGCTTCACTTCCTCCACCCGGTATGCGTTAAATCCCGGTTTTACCATATAGGGCTGAACCGGCGTTTTTGTAACGGTGGAGCCGAAAGATACATTTAACATATCCGCGCCGGCCTGTTCGATCAGAACTGCCTGGGCGCAGGCGTCTTCCAGCTGGCTGCCGCCGGGAATCTGCTCGTCGGCGCTGATGCGGAAGGACACGGGATAATCGGATCCGCAGGCTTCCTTGATCTTCCTGATGATCTCACAGGCAAACCGGGTCCGTCCGGTCAGATTGCCTCCGTACTCGTCCGTTCTCTTGTTAAAGGCCTTTGAGAGGAACTGGGCCACCAGATAGCCGTGGGCCCCGTGTACCTCCACACCGTCAAATCCCGCTTTCTTTGCCCTCAGGGCCGCCTCCACAAACCTTTCTTCCACCTGCTTCACTTCCTCTGTTGTCAGCTCGCGGACCGGAAGGGCGTTGTTGAAGGCGGGGACTGCCGACGGGCCCACGGCTTCCAGGCCGGCCGCCTGGCGGCTGCTCTGATTGCCGGAGTGCTGAAGCTGGGCAAAGATCTTTGCTCCCCCGGCATGGACCTCATCCACCACCTTTTTCAGCCCGGGAATGAAGCTGTCGTCATAGATTGCCGCCTGACGGCTGGCGGAGAGCCCTTCCCGGCTGACGCACAGGTATTCCGTGATCAGAAGCCCGTAGCCCCCTTTTGCCCGCGCCCCGTAATACCAGGCCGCCCGGTCGGTAAAGCGGTGATCCCGGTCCGCATAGTTGCTTCCCATGGCGGGCATGACAAGGCGGTTTTTCAGTTCCAGATTTCCTATTTTAATTGGTTTCCACAATTCTGAAAACATGATTCTCCCTCTTTCCGGTTATATTTCTCTATTTTTTCTCCGTTTCACACAGTCCGTTCCCGTCGGGACAAAACCGGCCCCGGACGGCTACAGGACTCCCAGCATTCTCCACCACGGAACCATGATCACCACAATCCACACGGCGGTGATCAGAAGCTTGATGGAATACAGCTTCATATAGTCTTTCATGGAAACTGCCCCAAAGGACATATACACCAGATAAACCAGGCTCTCATAGGGGAAGATAATCATATCTCCCGTAAACTGCAGAATGTACAGAGAACCCAGGGCTCCCAGTCCCAGAGAGGTAAATATATTGGCCAGCATGCCGGCAAAGGCGGTATACATGGCAAAGGGCGTAAGTGCAAAATTGGCCGCGACGCCCAGAAGGATGGTTAAGAGCACAACTACGATCAGCGGCTGTCCTTCGTACAGAGGCATCACCCACTGACTCAGCATCCGGCCGATTCCCAGATAATTGGCGACGGCGCCGATGGAGAGAAAGCCGGCCACCAGAAACACCATGCCGATGTTGACTTTCTTCAGGGAATCGTAGCCGCAGGTTCTCAGTCCCGGAATAAAAAACAGCCAGGGCGCCGTGAGAAACGGCCACGCCGTATCTATTCCCGTCCACTGGGAAAGCACCAGAGACACTACAATGCCGATGATGACCACAATGGCCTTGATCTCGTTTCTGCTTATCTTTCCCAGTTCGGCATACTGCCG
>DXBC01000009.1 GCA_019116745.1 Candidatus Lachnoclostridium stercorigallinarum | reverse complement strand
GAGGCCATAGAATTTGAGCAGACCGACAGCCGTACCTATTCCGTTCCCATCACTTCAAACGGGGTGCTGGAAGTTTCCATTCAGAACTTTAACGGCATGTCAGCTGCAGAATACGCCCACATCAGTATTCTGGACGATGTGGCGCCTACGGTAACCGACTACTCCCTGGACGATGAGGACGTGATCACCATCACTTTGGAAGATTCCCAGTCCGGCGTGGATTTTGAGACCATTTACGCGGTGGACTCCGAGGGGGATCAGGTATTTCCCATTTCCCAGGACCGCTCTGCCGGAGAAGTAAAATTCGACATGGATTCCATGGGCCTGACCCTTCACGCCAGTGACCTTACCGGCAACCAGCTTCAGGTCACTTTTTCCACCCACCTGGACAACGGCGAAGAGGTCTTAAACAATATCGAAGGCACAGAAACCACCATTCTCGCCGGAGACCAGGAAGAGAGTTCTGCTTCCGCAGATACCTCCGGGACAGATGCGGAAACAGATTCTTCCGCTGCGGACGAATAACCATTTCCGGGAATATTATTTACTGTGAAAGCCCGGTCTCAAAGCAGAGGCGGAACGGGCTGCTTGCAGACCGGACCGTCTCTACTTTGGAGACGCTAACCTGTATGAGCAAGAAGGCCGGCAGGCCGGATTGCGAATGC
This sequence comes from Candidatus Lachnoclostridium stercorigallinarum, assembly GCA_019116745.1. Taxonomy (GTDB): domain Bacteria; phylum Bacillota; class Clostridia; order Lachnospirales; family Lachnospiraceae; genus Lachnoclostridium_A; species Lachnoclostridium_A stercorigallinarum. The sequence goes on along the minus strand of DXBC01000009.1, from coordinate 2,849 downwards.
AGGTCGGATCGCATGAGTGCGCAGCACGGAGCGGTCCGAGGGCTTTCATGGTTCGTGGTGTCCGCGTTATCGGGCACGGAGGTTTGCGGGGCACAGATTGTGCCCCGTTTTTTTATTTCACCGTCTCTTCAAACCAGGCCAGCATCAGATCCACCACCATTCCATAGCTTGCCACCCCATGCTCCTGGTCATTGGCCTTTAAATAAGTGTCGTTTACAGCCTCCGCCACTTCCGCCACCTTTCCCTCGTACTGATCCCAAAACCGGTTGTTGGCTTCCAGATCCGCCTGAATCTCCTCTTTCAGCAGTTCCCGCACCTGCACGTAGCTCTCCGGATCCGCCGCAGCCAGGGCATTTCCCGCGTAAATCCAGCCCATCACATAACCGCTGTAGAGAAACTCCCTTCTCTCCGACTCCAGGCAGGCCAGAAAGCCGATGAAATTGGCCTCATCCTCCCGCATAAAGCCTTTCAGATGGGACAGCTCGTGGCAGATGGTATGGGGAATATTATAGGAAATCATGGCGTTGTTGTAATTGGCCTCCACTGTAAACGGGGAATAGATCCCAGCAAGCTGCTGCACCGACAAAATCCATGGCACCGTCAGGTATTTGGGCCGGGGATAATAGCCGGACAGTCTGGAATACTCCTCCCCCAGAGCCGTCATGGCCCGAATCCCCTCCTGCGCGTATTCCTCCGGGGTCAGCCCCTGTCCCGCGCAATCCGCGTATTCATTGGCTTTCTCCGCCAGATACCGGCAAAGCTCTTCCAGCTCCTCCACCGTGCGGCCTTCCGTCCCGTAGGCCAGATAGGAGGAAAACGGCACGCAGTAATAATTGATCCCGCAGTTTAAGCTGTAGGACAGCAGCAGAATTCCCGCCAGAAATACGGCCCGGCCGGCGATCCGCAGAGGCCGCCTCCAGTGTCTGACCAGGTAAAATGCGGCTCCGGCAATCAGGAGATACATCCCGATCTCCGCAGCGGAAAAGGGCAGAAACCCGAATATTCTCCCCACCAGGCCGACCCACAGCGGGTAAATATGTACGGTATACCAGTCCGCAAAACCCGGCAGCTTTCTAGCCGCCGCCAGCAACGCCGCAGCTGCCGCCAGACAGATTCCCCCTGAAAGGAGATAGCGGAAGTCTCTTCTCCTCGGTCGTTTTTCACCGGTCCGGTCCCTCTCTTTTTGACCGATTATGATCTCTTTGTCTTCTGTCAGTTTTTCTGTTTCCACGATGTCACCTCTTTTCGCTGCATACGGCCGGGAGGGACGGACGCCGGACTTTCCGCCCCGCCGTCCCGGCCCGCTACCGGTATTATACCTGATTTCTTCCTTCTCTTTCCATGGGTATTTCTGGCAAAAATATGAAAATTTTATGTCCATTTCCGAAAACCCCTTGCACTTCCAGAATTTCTCATATAAACTTAGTGGGTGTGTAAATCTGATGTGAGAAAGGAACGTGTATCTATATGGAAAAGGAGAAAGAAACTCAGGAGAAAGAACCGTTTTCCCTGAAGAAAGAAATTCTCAGCTGGATCTGGATCATCGTGGTGGCGGCGGCCATCGCCTTCTTCTTAAATACATTTATCATCGCCAACAGCCGTGTGCCCAGCGGCTCCATGGAAAATACCATTATGACCGGAGACCGGGTCATCGGCTCCCGTCTCTCCTACAAATTTCATGACCCGGAGCGGGGCGACATCGCCATCTTCCACTTCCCGGATGATCCCACCGGCGAGACTCTGTATGTAAAGCGTGTCATCGGCCTGCCGGGGGAGACGGTGGACATTGTGGACGGCCAGGTTTACATCAACGGAGAAGCCCTGGACGAGCCCTATATCAGAGAACCCATGGACCCGGAGGAGCCCATGCACTTTGAAGTGCCGGAAGGCTGCTACTTTATGATGGGAGACAACAGGAATTATTCATCCGACGCCAGATACTGGCAGAATCACTATGTGGAGAAAGACCAGATCATCGCCAAAGTGCTGTTCCGGTACTTCCCCTTCTCAAACATTTCCTGGCTGGACGACTGATACGGAATTTCTGAAAAACCGGAGACAAAAGCCTGTTTGAAACGGCTTTTATCTCCGGTTTTTTTGTGTTCTGTATTCTCTCTGCCCCTCTTTCCGCTATTTTTTATTCCCGTTCTCTTTATTCCTGTTCTTCCTCTGCAAGGAGCTTCTCATAGCTCAAGTCCATTCCCAGGGCTCCCAGAGGCGCGGTGATCAGTATGGCGAGAACCGCCACGGAGAGCACCAGCCGGCCGCAGGGCAGCCCCATGGCCAGGGGAACCGATCCGATGGCCGCCTGCACCGTCGCCTTCGGAAGGTAAGCGATCACGCAGAAAAGCCTCTCCTTTGCCGTCAGCTTCGTTCCAGCCAGGCAGAGGGCGACACCGGCGGACCGAAACAGGAGAGCCAGACCAATCATCAGCACAGCCGCTCCCCCGGCCGCCAGAGTATAGCGAATATCTACAGCCGCTCCCACCAGCACAAACAGCAGCACCTCCGCCGCCAGCCACAGCTTGCCGAATTTTTCCGAAAGCCGTCCGGTCACCGTCGGAGCGCTCTTGATCCGGATGGCGCAGGCCATGCTCACCACCGCCAGAAGTCCGGAGACGGGCACCATTCCCTCCAGCCAGTCCTCTGCCGCCATCAGGAGAAAGGACAGGCCCAGGATCAGGATCACCTTCATGCTGTTTCTCACACAGGTTCCCCGCCTGTATGCCCGTTCAAACACCAGGCTCATGGCACAGCCCACAGCCGCCCCCAACAGGGCTCCCAGAACAATGGAAACGGGGATGGCCGCAAAATCCGCCGGATTTGCCCTGCCGCCCTGAGCCATTCCC
>DXBC01000144.1 GCA_019116745.1 Candidatus Lachnoclostridium stercorigallinarum | reverse complement strand
GTTTACGGCGCCCTCACATTCCTTGGCGTCAAAAGCGGCGGATTCATAGAAAACCCGCAGAACGGAACAGAAATTCTTTCTGTTCTCAGCAGAGAATTTTTCGGAACCGCAGGACCTGTGCTGCTGGCACTGATTTTCTTTATCGCCTGCTTTAATGTATGTGTCGGTCTGATCTGCAGCTGCGCCAAATTCTTTTCCGAAAAATTTTCCGCCTTTACCTTTGACCAGTGGAGATGGATCCTTACATTATGGAGTTTTATCATTTCCATCCTTGGACTTGATGCTATTATTGCCATTTCATCTCCGATTTTAAGCGTTATCTATCCGGTTGCCATCGCTATTATTGTGCTGAACCTTATGCCCTTTGCATTTTTAAAAAAGCCTCTGCTTCAACGGGCTGCCGTGATTCTGGCACTGATATTTGGATTTTCATCCATTTAAAGCTCCGGCAATACCTGAGAGTCCTGCCCGCATATTCCCTCCGTCCCTGAGAGAATAAGGCTGAAGCGAAAAAATACCCCGCCTGCTGCACTCGGCGAACAAGCGAGGTATAAAAAAGGGGAGGATAAGTATTCATTTCCTCTTTTGTAACTGTTAGTAGTATTGACGTTTTTCGGAAATCTATTCAGAAATAACCGGATTTTATTCCGTCCGTTCCACTTTTGTCAGTTCCGTTCCGTCATAGAAAAACTTCAAAATAGTCTCGTAGGTTTCCCCGTCCTTTGCCATGCCCTGAGCTCCGTTCTGGCTCATTCCGGCTCCATGGCCGTAGCCGCCGCCGTAAATGCGGAACGAATCTCCGTCCTTTTCAATGGCAATAAAGGCGCTGGGAAGGGTTTCCTGCCCGGTCATGGTGGTTCCGTCTTTTCTGCGGATGGTGAGCTCCGTGCTGCCCAGAATCGATCGCACCTGACTCTGGCTGTTCAGAGTCTTGACGCCCTCGGAGCCGGTGATTTCCAGCTCCCGTACCACGCCTCCGGCTCCCCTGGACTTGACAGTGATATTTTCCACCGTTCCGATTCCTGTCACCTTCTGGCTCAGGATCTCGCTGGTGGTGGTCGTCTGCCAGCGGAACATGGCATAGTCCGAATCGTAAGCCTCGTAGCTTCTGTCTCTGATGAAGTTGTAAAAATCCACATTGTTCTGCAGATCATAGCCGTTGGGATTGGATCCCAGCATCTTGCTTTTTAAATAGGGCACCGCATCCGGATCTCCGCCCCAGATGCTGCCGTCGGCAGTGGCTCCGCAGGAAGTGGAAAAGTAAAATGCCTCTATCGGATTTCCGTCATAGGTGAGAATCTGTCCGTAGGTCTCATCCACAGCCGCGTCCGTCCTGCTGTTGGTGGAAATGTTGTTGTACACCTGGTAGGTGGTGCTGTCGTCTACGTGGGCGCCGTACTGGCTGTAGCCGTTGGCCTGAATCTGCCGGTAGGCGTAGGTGCGGGCACAGACTGCCTGGGCCTTCAGGGCCTCTTTCTCGTAGCTGGCCGGCATCTCGCTGGGAACTACCCTCTTCAGATAATCTTCCAGATAGAGCTCATTTACCAGGGCCAGACCATCCTGCTCCGCGGAAATTTCCAGACGGCCTTCATAAGACGGCGTGCCCTGACTTCTCTCAATGGTCTCTACGGAAATTTCCTCCCCATCCGCCGGTTCCACAATCAGCCGTCCGCCGTTTAACCGGGACTCCTCCGCCGATATGGTAAACTCTTCCCCGGCCTTTACCGTCTCCGTACCGCCGTCCGCCCAGGTGAGGGTCATATCTCCCCTGCTGACAAGAGTCACAGACGGATGAAACAGGGAACGGAAGCCGGTATCCATTAACAGCACCCGGATGGTATCCGCGTCAAAAGTTCTCACGATCAGAGCCGCGCACACCTGGCCTTCCGATACCACAAACTCCTGATTGTCGTATCCCACCAGAATATCTTTCGGCTGTTTCCGCTCAAAGGTGCCGTAAGTTTTAAACACCTGAAAGGTAGGACTCAGAGGCAGCTCCCCGTACCCCTCAATCTCGATGGAATCTCCATCCACCGCCAGTACCCGCCCGGTCAGCCGTTCTTTTTTCACCACAGCCCGCCGGACGCGGCCGTCCCGCAGATAGAGATCCACAATATTGTTGTAAAGCTCCTGCTTCTCCTCCTCATCAAAGCCGGTCTCCATGGTCTTTGTGATGCCTCCCACATAGACCAGACAGTCTCCGTCATCTCCCTCGGTGATCCACACATTTTCATAGACCACCTCATCCGACTCCGGTTCCTCAAACGCGATCAGGCAGTTTCCCCTGTAAAGAGCCCGGCTCTCCCGGTCCTCATAGCGCTTCAGGGTCAGTCCCTCACAGTCCAGGGCGCCGGCGCTGGTATAAACCGTCCAGTCCATCCCCTCTTCGTCTCCGGTTCCCGCCTGATAAATGGTGATTTTCTCATCCTTCACCTGGTCTTCTCCGTCCACCGCATTCAGCATGGAGTCATAAAACAGCCACCACTCATCCTTTGGAATAGCGTCTTCCCGGTTGTTCACCGTCGCCCTGGCCCGGTTTCTCAGGCTCCCGGAAATCTGTCCTGCCAGGGCCTCCACTTCCCCGTAAGTAATATATCCTTCTGCGCTTTCCGCAGTCGCCGGAGTCCTGTCTTCGCTCAGATAGCCATTTTCATACAGGTAGTCCATGTATTTTACATACCATTCTCCGGTTTCCCCCGCCTGAAAATGGGAGACTTTATCCTCAAGAAAGCTTTCGCACTCTTCCTTTGACACCAGAGCGAGCACCGCTGCCCGTGAAGCCTCTCCCCTGGAAATTCCGTTCTGTACCGGTTCATAAATCACAATGCCGATCATCAGCAGCACAATCAAAGCGGGAATGCCGATGATCCAGCAGATGGGTTTCCAATCCTTCATTTAATCCTCTTGCTTTCTGACGTACGTTTTCTGGTCGTTCTCTATATAATCTAGTTCCGCATAGTCCTGGGTATTACAGGATAAATTCTTTTTTCTGAGGAAATGTTCCACTCCGTCCTTGCCCAGGTTGTAAAGTACCGCAAAGGTAGGCACACCTATGATCATTCCCACAAAACCGAAAAGGCCTCCAAACAGGAGAATGGAAAAAAGTACGCCGAAACTG
>DXBC01000143.1 GCA_019116745.1 Candidatus Lachnoclostridium stercorigallinarum | reverse complement strand
GGGGAGGAGACGGAGGTTCGCATTCCGTTCTCCGCCATGTATCTGTTTGACAGCAGTGAAAAGCGGATCAAGCTGGATGAAAAGGAACTGGAGCGGATTAAGGCCGCATTTTCCAGATAGCCGGGAGAGGGGGCGTACCTGTGAAAAAGAAGAGAAGCGCAAGTGAAAAGAGAGATCGGCTTCTGGGAGTGATAACGGCGGCGCCGGCAGCCATTCTGCTGTGTGTGTTTACGGTTTATCCTGTGATTTACCTGATCTACCGTTCCCTGTTCTCCGGAAGCCTGATCTCCGCAAAAAAAGAATTTGTGGGAGTAGACAATTATAAGGAAATATTTTTTGATCAGACTTTCCACAAGGTACTGACCAATACGGTGATCTACACGGTGCTGTTTGTGGGACTGACCATGGTACTGGCGATCCTCATCGCCGTGTGGCTTAACGGTACCCGCCAGAAGAAGCTGAACAATATGGTGGAGGCCTGTATCTTTACTCCCCATGTAATATCCATGGTGTCCGTATCCATTGTATTTCTGTGGCTCATGGAGCCGGATACAGGATTCTTCAATATGGTGCTCACAAAGCTGGGAGTGGGAAAATACCCGTTTCTGTCAAGCCCGAAAACGGCCATGATCTCTCTGGTGCTGGTGATGGTGTGGAAGAGCGTGGGATATTACGTCCTGCTGGTGATGGCGGCTCTCCAGACTGTGCCTGTGAGCATTTATGAGGCGGCTGAGCTGGACAATACTTCAAAAGTGAGGACATTTTTCAAAATCACCCTGCCTATGATCTCACCCACCATCCTGTTTACCTGCGTGGTGGCGTCCATCGCCTCCTTCAAGATCTTTGATGCGGTGAACGTCATGACCCAGGGCGGGCCGGTGGACTCCACCAACACGCTGGTGTACTACATTTACGCTTACGCGTTCCGCTACGGAAAACCGGGAATTGCCTGCGCGGCGGGTGTGGTGCTGCTGATTCTGGTGTGCGTGATGACCTATGTGCAGTTCGGCGTGAGCAAAAACAAGGTGCACTATCAATAGGAGGGGAAATGGAATGGAGACAACGTATGAAAGAGATATTATTGTCAACAAAATTTTGCGCGTGCTGAATGTGATCTTAAAAGCCATTGTGATTGTCATATTTATTTTCCCGTTTTACTGGATGGTCAGCACGTCTTTAAAAGATCTGACGGAGGCGCTGAAGTTCCCGCCCACGCTGATTCCTTCCAGCCTCCATTGGGAGAACTACGCCCACGTGTTTGAAGTAGTGCCTATCGCCCAGTATTTTAAAAACTCGGTGATTGTCAGCGTGACGGTGCTGATTCTGCAGTATCTGATCATTGTGCCGGCGGCTTACAGCTTGTCCAGACATGAGTATAAAGGGAAAAAGCTGTTTTTCGGACTGGTGCTTCTGGGACAGATGATTCCCCAGCAGGTTACCTTCCTTCCGGTGTACTTTATGTTCAGCAAGGTGAAGCTGCTCAGTACCCTGATTCCGCTGATTCTGCCGTTCATCTCCAATCCCTTCGGAATCTTCATGCTCCGCCAGTATTTTATGCAGATTCCCCAGGAGGTGATCGAGGCGGCCAGACTGGATGACGCAAGCAACATGAAGATCATGTTCAAAGTGATGATGCCCATGGCCAAGCCGGCGCTGGTGACTATCGGACTGCTGTCCTTTATCTCCACGTGGAACAGCTATTTCTGGCCTTTGATCATGACGTCGAAAGAGGCTCTGCGCACTCTGCCTGTGGGAGTGGCGGCTCTGAAGTCCTCAGAGACGCTGCAGATGTGGCACATTATTATGGCGGGCAATGTGGTGCTGGTGCTGCCCATACTGCTGATTTACATTGTGGCAAGCAAGAAAATCCGGAATTCCTTTGCCTATTCCGGCATCAAATAAACGTTAGAACATCCCTGCGGGGATCAATATAAGGAGGAAATCATGAGAAAGAAAACATTAGCAATGCTGCTTGCAGGTATGGCAGTTCTGGCTCTGCCGGGCTGCGGATCCGGTACGGGAGAAACGGCTTCTGTGGCGGACGGATCGGAGTCATCCGGCGAAAAAATCGAGATCGAATTCTGGCACTGCATGGGTTCGGCCAACGGAGAGCTGATCGAGCAGATCACCGAGGCGTTCAACGAGTCTCAGGACAAGATTTATGTGAAGGCAGTGCAGCAGGGTTCCTACACGGAGGCCAGCACAAAGATGCAGGCGGCGCTGGCAGCCGGGGAAGCTCCGGTTGTGGCCCAGATGGAGATCGGAAGTCTGGGAGTATTCGCGGATTCCGGCCAGCTGGTGAACCTGCAGAAGTATGTGGACGCGGAAAATTTTGATCTGGATGACTTTATGCCGGGTCTGCTGGATGCTTCCTACTATAACGGAGAGCTGATCGCCCTTCCCCATTCCAGAAGCCTTCCGGTGCTCTACTACAACAAGGATCAGTTTGCTGCAGCGGGCGTGGAGAATCCGCCGGAGACCTGGGACGAGTTAAAGGAGGCGGCAAAAACCCTGACGGGAGACGGCGTATATGGATATTCCTGCCCCCTGGATCAGTGGTATTACACCTCCCTCATGATGAATGCGGGCGGAACCATCTACAACGAGGATGAGACGGGAATCGGCTTCAACAATGAATCCGGAACCGCTCCCTTATATCTCTGGAAAGATATGATTGCGGAAGGAACCATGCACGTTCCGTCCGGACAGGACTACAACTCTTCCGAGGCCTGCAGAAATGTGTTTGCCGCCGGCACGGCGTCCATGATCATGCAGAGCAGCGCCCAGTTAAAGGGGCTGGAGGAGACCTGCGACTTTGAAGTGGGCGTGGCGGCCATTCCTATGCTGACCGACCGGGCCTATCCGGCAGGCGGCTCCAACCTGATGATGTTTGCCGGACACAGCGAGGAGGAAGAGGCTGCCGGCTGGGAGTTCTTAAAGTTTATGACCAACACGGAAAATGCCATTACCTGGGCTAACGGCACCGGTTATCTTCCTGTAAGACAGAGCTGCACTGAGCAGGACAGCTATAAGCAGATGGTGGCAGAGGATCCCAACCTTCAGGTCATCACTGACAACGTGCAGTACTGCGCGGAGGCTACATTTATCCCGGAGTACGCTGAGACGAAAGACATTATTACCAATGAAATGCAGAAGTGCATTCTGGAGGATAACTACACGCCGGAGGAGGCTGTGCAGAGCATGGCAGATCAGGTAGCTGAACTCTTCCAGTAAAGGCAGAGACAGCCGCGCATCAGGCGCGGCTGTCTTCTTTTACACTGAAAGCCCGGTCCGATCCCCGGCGGCGGAATTCTGTGGGAGTGCAGCCCTCATGCTCCATGAACAGCTTGGTGAAATGGCTCTGACTGTAGTATCCGCAGGCAGATGTGATCTCTTTCACCGACTGGCCGGTGGAGAGCAGCAGTTCCTTGGCCCGGTTCATCCGCAGCTGTGAAATGTATTTGTTGTAGGAGATGCCCAGCTCCTGCTTGAGCAGGTTGCTGATGTAATTGGCGGAGAATCCGAACTGTTCGGACAGGCTGGCGATGGACAGGTCTTCGCAGTAATGTTCGCTGATGTAACGGACGATAATCTGAGCAGGACTGCTGTCTTCGGGTGTGCGGAGAAAATGTTTTGCGCATTCCCGGAAATGCCGTCTCAGGGCGTCAGGCTGCCGAGGAAGCGGTTCTTCTTCATTCAGTGCGGCGGCAAAAAAGGAAAAGATATGCTTCTCATATTTTTCCCGGTCCGTCATATTCTCCAGACGGCGGCAGATCAGCTCACTGCAGTTGGTGAACCGGCTGTAGTCCTTCTGGAGGCAGGCACTCTGCCACTGGACACAGAGAGAGGCGAACTGCAGCAGCTCCGGCGGGCAGGAGAGCAGGGGATTTAAGTAGTAAAATTTCTCCATGCCGTATAAAACCCGCAGACAGGAGTGCTTCAGCAGAAGGGAAACGTCACTTTTAAGCTCTTCGGTCTGTCCGGTGACAGAGGAGGCAAAGCAGGATACTTTGCCGGTGTAGGTCTGGGCGGACAGGTCCATCAGCATACGGTGAAGGTCGTTGGAATTGCGGGAGAAGCAGAGCAGCAGGATCTGGTTGCCGGTGAAAGAGGACACAAAACGATCCTGGTAGGGATTCAGCATCTCCAGCAGGGATTCCGGGGGAAGACTGGAATTGTCGGCGGCGATGAGCATGACGAAGCCGTAATATCCCCTGTATTTTCCCAGGGAGGACTCCCGGTGGTTGATGACGCTTTCCAGCCAGTTCCGGAAGACGGTTTTCTGCTCCCGCAGGCGGGCGGCCTCCGCTGCTTCCGCAGCCCGGAGCGTCTCCTGGATGGTTTTCAAGTCCAAAGGCTTCATGAGATAGTCTTCCACTTTCAGCTTGATGGCCTGTTTGGCATACTCAAACTCATTAAAGCCGGTCATAATGTAGTAGTGGGTGTCAGGAGAGATTTCCCTGCCCAGGCGGATGGCCTCCAGGCCGGTGAGGCCTGGCATTTTAATATCCACATACGCCAGCTGGAAGCTCCTCTCTTTCAGCTGATTCAGCATCTGGGTGCCGGTGTAAGCATGGAACACCTCAAGAGGACCGAAGGTATCCTGACAGCTTAAAATCAGTTTTTCAATGGAAATGTGAATCAGAGGTTCGTCGTCTATGACAAGTATGTTCACGGTGTTTCTCCTCCTTGTGCAGATTCCGGAATGATGATGGCCTGAATGGTCAGGCCGTCTACGCGGTATATGTAAAAGGCGATATCCCGGCTCCAGAGCTGGATGCGGTTTTCCACGTTCCTGATGCCGATGGAGTTGGGGGAGGTGAGCTGTTCTTCCGTAAATCCCACCCCGCTGTCCTCGATGATGATATAGATTTTGCCATCATGCCGCTCTGCGGTGATAGTCAGGGTACAGGGGATCTCGCTGGGTTCAATGCCGTGGATCACTGCGTTTTCCACCAGGGGCTGGAGCAGGAGCTTCGGCATGGAGAGACTGCGCAGAGGTTCGCTGCAGGAGATGGTGTAGCGGATCCGGTCCCCGAAACGAAGATGGAAGAGGGCGCAGTAGCTGTCCAGGAAGTCCAGCTCCTTTCCCAGGGTGGTATTCTGATCCTTGCTCAGCACATAGCGGAGGATGGCGGCAAATTTGTAAAAGCAGTCGTTCAGCAGTTCCGTTTCCCCGATCTGATTGAGGGTGATAAAGCTGTAAATGGTGTTGATGATAAAATGGGGGCGGATCTGGGACTGCAGGGCCTGAAACTGCAGGTTTTTGTGGGCAATCCGCAGCTCATACTCATTGTGGATCTTTTCCTGCAGCTTCTCCGCCATGTGGTTGACGGAGGAACCGATATTCTGAAATTCCCGGATGGGAAGATCTTCACAGCGGGCGTCCAGGCTGCCGTCCTCCATCTCTTTGAGAATGGACTGGATGTGATTGACAGGAATTCTAATCCAGCGGTTGTTCCGACAGAAGATGGCGTAGGCGATGCAGATGGCAGCCAGAAGGCAGAGGATACTTCCGGCGATAAAGGCAGCGATCTGCCGGTGGATATAGGACACGGAGTGGAAGATGCGGACGGTCAGGGGAAAGCTGTCCAGGGTCTGTGTTTCCTGCATCCAGGTATTGCGGTGATAACGGAAGGAATCTTCTTCCAGATGGCTTAAAAAGCCGGAGTCCACTGCCTGACTGGAATAGATCAGCGCCCCGCTGTCATTGGTAAAGACGATAATGGCCGGTGTGTGGGAGTTGATCTCGGAAAACAGTTCGTCCAGAAACTGGGTTTTCATGTTGATCATGATGACGTTTTCCTGGTCCGGGTCGAACAGGTTTTTCAGCTGTCTGGAAATAAAAAAGCTGTCTGCCCGCCGGGGGCCTCCGTCAGAGTCCGGATCGTAATAAGGGGTGATGGCCACTTTCCCTTCCTTTTTAATGGCTTCCGTGTACCAGTTCCGGCTCTCCAGGGGCTGGATTGTGGAGAGATACTGGTAGTAGTTGACCGCGTTGAAATACAGAACCTCTTTTTCGGAGATAAAGAGAAGGTCCCCGAAATCGTCCCTGGAATAGGCGGTCAGAGTGAGGGTGTCTCCGATCTCCTTGCTCAGCGTATTCCGGTCAGAGATGGACATCTGGGCAAGGTCCGTTTTGGAACGGAAGTAGGAGTTGTAGTACAGAGCTTTGGTGACGTTATTGATGTCGTTCATGTAGTTGGACAGATAGGTGCTGATCAGACGGAGATTGCTCTGGGACTGGGCCTGCAGGTTCCGGTACTGATAGTTGCTGAACTGATAGGAGAGAAATGCGCCGGTCAGGGTCAGTGGAATGATGAAACTCAGCACAAAGGTGAGAAACAGTTTTTGTGACAGTGACGGCAGCTTAAAATGTTTCATAGGTCGGCCTCCTTGCCTGGGAGATAAATGGTTCCGGAAACGGAACGTCTTTATCTACTTTTATAATGGCTAAACCGGGATCTGTCAACTGGTGGAGGAGACACGGCGGCGGAAAGAGGGGAAAGGAGTCGGACTGCCGGGAAAAACAGCACGGCAAGAATAAAAAATAACAAAATCCGCCCGGCTATTTCATGGTATATCAATATCAGGAAAATTTTTGGCGGGAGGTGGAGGCATGGATAACTTTTGGGCGGTTCTTGGAGGGCAGGGAGAGGACGCGTTTCTGGTGTCGGTGATGATCAGACTGCTCTGCGCTGCCGTCTGCGGGGGCATCGTGGGATTTGAACGGGGGCTGAAAGGGCGGCCGGCGGGGCTGAAGACCTTCTCCCTGGTGTGCATTGGCGCGGCCATGGTCATGGTGACTAACGAGTACATTATGCTCTATATTTCCGGGGGCAGCGGAGATGCCGCCAGAATGGCTGCCCAGGTGATCAGCGGGATCGGTTTTCTTGGAGCCGGAACAATTATGGTGACCGGGGCCAATCAGATCAAGGGTCTGACAACGGCCGCCGCCCTCTGGGTGACAGCGGCCCTGGGAATTATGATCGGCTCAGGATTTTACTTCGGAGCTGTGGCGGGGACTGCAGTGGTCTGCGGTTTTTCCCGGCTCTATACTCTGCTGGATATGGTGATCACCGGCAGATCCCGTTATATGAAGCTGTGTGTGGAAGGGATAGATGAGCAGACTCTCATTCAGCTGATGGATTATTTTGCACAGCGCCAGGCAGTGGTGAAGAATTTGACCAGAATGGCGGAATATAAGTGGTACAAAAAGGACATCTGCGCCGTTCTGGAGCTGGACTTCAGAAAGAAGCAGAAACACCGGGAGATACTGGATGACATCCGGAAACTGGAAGGGATCCGGTTTGTACATGAAATATAGCGATTGATGAAGGATTATAATGAGAAAGAAAGAGAGGAAAACATATGAGACTGACACTGGAAAAAGCAAAGGAACTGATGAATCATGCGGCATCTGTGATGGAGGGAAAGGAGAATTTTCTTCGCCACAGCACCAGCGTGGGAGATACGGCGGCGGTGATTGCGGAGGCCGCAGGACTGGAAGCTCCGGACTACGCCAGAGCGTTGGGCTATGTGCACGACGTCGGAAAGCATCTGTGCGAAAAAAATGTGGAGTGGCATGATGTGCTGGGATATGAGTATCTTCTGAAACAGGGAATTGACGAGCAGGACGCCTGGATCTGCCTGACTCATTCCTATATCAATGGAGATTACACCTGCCAGGCTGGGGGCATTCCCAAAGAGCATCCCCTTCGCTGCGAGAAGCTGAAGGCCCATCCCTACAACACCTATGAGGAGATAATCAATCTGTGCGACCTCATGTGCCTGTTTGATACTATGACCATGGAAAAGCGCCTGATCGATCTGCTGGTGAGAAAGGGCGTGCATGAGAATACCCATTACCACATTGTGGAAGCACTGAAGCTGAAAGAAAAATTTGAGAAAAGGATCGGGCATAGTCTGTATGATCTGTTTCCGGACATTAATTACTGACCAGAGATTTTATTTTCCTCCCCGCCTCAGGGCGTTGTCCTGGAAGCGAAAGTAGTCGGGGCGGTGCCGGGACTGGGTGAACTCAAACATGATGCCGTCGCTGTTGTAGGTGTGGCTGGTGATGACCGCCAGACAGTTGTAGTCGTTTACGTTCAGCTCCAGGTATTTTTCGTCAATTTCCGTGATTTTTTCCACAGTGATCACCCGTTTGCTGTTGACGATGGTCATGTGAAGGGTATTTTCCAGGTACTCATAGATGGACTGTCCGGCGATTTCCGGAGTCAGACCGGGGGCGGCGCTTTTCAGGAAATAATTGTGGTTTAAGATCAGCGGTTTTCCGTCCAGACAGTGGACTCTCTGGATATACCAGAGTTCGCTTCCGACGGGAAAGCCGGTGCGGCAGGCCACCCGCTCGTCGGCGGACAGCTCCATAAACTGCAGCACCCGGGTACTGCCGTTTCTCCTGTTGCGGATGGAGGATTCCTTGAAGGTTTCGATGTCTCCGATGGTATAGGAGGCCTGCTCTACGGGAATAAAAATATTGCGGACCCCTTTCCCCTGTATGGTCTGGACGTAGCCGTCCGTGACCAGCCGTGCTATGGCCCGCCTGAGAGTATTTCTGGAGCAGCCGTAGACGGGAATCAGAGAATTCTCCGACGGCAGAAGTTCTCCCCGGGCGAAATCGCCGGCCTCAATCTTCAGCTTCAGGTCTTTGTATATTGCGTCGTATTTGCTTTTCGGCATGGTGTGCTCCCCTTTTCGTGTGCTTGTTTAAACATTATGGATTCATTATATAGAGAAGCATGGAGAAAGTCAAGAAAATGCGCTTGACATGTTTAAACAAGTATGCTATTTTAAAGTTGTTCAAACAAGTTCGCGATTGAAGGAGGAGCTTAAACATGGCGAAGTATCAGAACGAAGTCCGGGAGCTGCTGGACGCCATCGGCGGAAAGAGCAATATTTCGGCAGTTTCTCACTGTATGACCAGAATGCGTTTTGTGCTGGCAGATGAGAAGAAGGCGGATGTGAAGACCATTGAGAAGATCAGATGCGTCAAGGGAACTTTTACCCAGGCGGGACAGTTTCAGGTGATCATCGGGAACGACGTATCCACCTTTTACAATGAGTTTACGGCCTGTGCCGGAATCGAGGGTGTGAGCAAGGATGCGGCTAAGGAAGCGGCAAAGAGCAATCAGACCTGGCTGCAGAAGATGATGAGCAATCTGGGCGAGATCTTTGCCCCCATCATCCCGGCACTGATCTGCGGCGGTCTTGTGCTGGGCTTCCGCAATGTGATCGACAGCATTGCGTTTTTTGAGAACGGCACCAAGACTCTGGTGGAGATCTCACAGTTCTGGGCCGGTGTGGACAGCTTCCTGTGGCTGATCGGCGAGGCGGTGTTCTGGCTGCTGCCGGTGGGCATTGTCTGGTCTATCACCAAAAAGATGGGGACAACTCAGATCCTGGGAATTGTACTGGGCCTGACCCTGGTTTCCTCCCAGCTGCTCAATGGTTTTAACGTGGCCACCACCCCGGCGGACCAGATTCCCGTATGGGACTTCGGCTTTGCTCAGGTAAGGATGATCGGATATCAGGGACAGGTGATCGCGGCCATGATGGCCGGATTTGTGCTGGTGTATCTGGAAAAATTCTTCCGTAAAATATGTCCTGCTGTGATCAGTATGATTGTGGTTCCTTTCTGTTCCCTGGTGCCTGCGGTGTTTGTGGCTCACATGGTAGTGGGCCCCGTCGGCTGGGCCATCGGAAATGCCATCGGCGACGTGGTGTACGCCGGACTGACCTCCAATTTCCGGTTCGTCTTTGCGGGGATCTTCGGCCTGTGCTATGCTCCCATCGTTATGACGGGACTTCATCATATGACCAACGCCATTGACTCTCAGCTGGTGACCACCACAGGCGGCACCATGCTGTGGCCCATGATCGCTTTGAGCAACATCGCCCAGGGATCCAGCGTGCTGGCCATGAGCGTGCTGCAGAAGAAAAATGAGAGAGCGCAGCAGGTGAACGTGCCTGCCCTGATCTCCTGCTATCTGGGGGTTACGGAGCCGGCTCTGTTCGGTGTCAACTTAAAATACGGTTTTCCGCTGGTGTGCGGCATGATCGGTTCCGCCTGCGCGGCCCTGATCTCCGTGGGCTGCGGCGTGGAGGCGGCCAGCATCGGCGTGGGCGGCCTGCCGGGAATTCTTTCCATCTATCCTCAGTTCTGGATGATCTTCCTTCTGGCTATGGCAGTGGCAGTGGTGGTTCCCTTTGCCCTTACCTATATCGTAGGCACAAAGAAACTTTCCCGTGAGGAACGCTTCGGGGAGGAGAGCGGAGACGAAGGGGCGGAAACGGCCGGCGAGCAGGAGAACGACGGGACAGCCGGCGGGACGGAAAACGGCCAGGCGGCTCCCGCAGGCCTGAAGGCTTTCCTGAGCGGAAAGACAGTTCCTCTGGAGAGTGTGCCGGATGAGGTGTTCTCTCAGCATATTATGGGAGACGGCCTTGCCATTGAGCCCACAGACAGTACGGTGGTGGCTCCCGCTGACGGAGAAGTGAGCGTGGTCATGGAGGATTCCCGTCATGCCTGCGGCCTCACTCTGGCAAACGGCATGGAGGTGCTGATCCATGTGGGCATCGATACGGTGAATATGCAGGGCGACGGCTTTGAACTGTTTGTAAAGCAGGGAGACAAAGTGCGCTGCGGCCAGCCTCTCCTTCGGTTTGATCCTGAGAAGATCAAAGCGGCCGGATATCCCACCATTACGGTGTTTGTGGTGACGGACGAAGGAAATGCATCGGGACTTCAGTATGTAACCGGAGCGGATGTGAAGGCCGGAGAAACAGATATTGTTAATTTACAGTAAAAACAGAAATTCCGTGAAATTTTGAAACGGGGGAGAAGGCGGAGCAGACCGCCTCTCCCGTCGGATTTCGGCGGCAGGAGGAATGTGCAATGGCGGACTTCAAAAAGAGCGTGGTATATCAGATCTATCCCAAATCTTTTTACGACACAGACGGGGACGGACTGGGAGATTTGAAAGGTGTTACGGCAAAGCTGGATTATATTAAGGAACTGGGGGCGGACTATATCTGGATGACTCCGTTTTTCGTATCCCCCCAGAAGGACAACGGCTACGATGTGGAGGACTATTACAACATCGATCCCCGGTACGGCACCATGGCAGACTTTGAGGAGCTGTCGGCGGAGGCAGAAAAGCGGGGCATCCGGCTGATGCTGGATATGGTATTTAACCACACGTCCGACCGGAACGAGTGGTTTCAGAAAGCTCTGGCCGGGGATGAGAAATACAAAAATTTCTATATATGGAAAAAGGGAAAAGGACCCGGAGTGCCTCCCACCAATTGGGAAAGCAAGTTTGGCGGAAGTGCCTGGCAGTATGTGGAAAAATTCGACGAGTACTATCTCCACCTGTTTGACGTGTCTCAGCCGGATCTGAACTGGGACAACGAGGAGGTGCGGGAGGAGATCCGCAAAGTGATCCGCTTCTGGATGGGAAAGGGAGTGAAAGGTTTCCGCTTCGATGTGATTAACCTGATCAGCAAGGGAGAGTTTGAGGATGATTATGAAGGGGACGGCCGCCGGTTTTATACGGACGGCCCCAACATTCACAGATACCTTCAGGAGCTGAACCGGGAAACCTTCGGCACGGACGCGGAGATCATCACCGTCGGCGAGATGTCCAGTACTTCCATGGAAAACTGTTATCAGTATGCCGGCGAGGACGGCAGGGAGCTGTCCATGGTATTTAATTTCCACCACCTGAAAGTGGATTTTATGGGAAATGAAAAATGGGTGCTGGTGCCTTATGATTTCCGGAAGTTAAAGGACATTCTTTTCTCCTGGCAGAAGGGAATGGCGGAGCATCGCGCCTGGAACGCCGTTTTCTGGTGCAATCATGACCAGCCCAGAGTGGTGTCCCGGTTCGGCGATGAGGGAAAATACTGGAAGCAGTCGGCAAAGATGCTGGGAACGGTGATTCACTGCCTGAGAGGAACCCCCTACATTTACCAGGGGGAGGAGCTGGGCATGCTCAACTGCGATTTTGAAGACATCTCCCAGTACCGGGATGTGGAGAGCCTGAACTATTACCGGATTCTTCAGGAGAAGGGCATGGCGGCGAAGGACGCCCTCCGGATCATCCAGATCCACTCCAGAGACAACGGGCGGACGCCCATGCAGTGGGACGGCGGGGAGAACGCCGGATTTACCACGGGAACTCCCTGGATCGGCGTGTCCAGAAACAGCGGGATCATCAACGCGGAAGCGGAGCTTGGGGATGAGGATTCCGTATTCCGCTATTATCAGAAACTGGTACAGCTGAGAAAAGACTGCGACGTGGTGGCCTATGGGGATTTTGAAAGTCTGGCGGAGAACCATCCCCAGATATTTGCCTACCGGAGAACGTGGAAAGAGGAAGAGCTTCTGGTAGTAAACAATTTCTACGGCAGAGACGCTTCCTGGGACTCCGGTCTGGATCTGACCGGATTTGAGAAAATCCTGGGAAATTACGGGGATGAAATCCGGGAGAACGGAAAATTTGAGCTGCGGCCATTTGAGACGGCGGTCCTCTTCCGGAAGAAATAACAGATATCTGAAAATAACCGATCGTAAAAGACAGACGGCCGGCCCACGGGGAAAATTCCCATGGGCCGGCCGAATTCTTTTTTGTGAGGAGATGCTGTCTGACGGCTGTTTCTCTGTGCGGGCCATCCTGCCGGATGTCTGCCCTCTGTCTGATCACACAGCCTGCTTCGTCCACTGGAGCGCCGCTCCCACATCCAGCATGCCGCCGGAGGAAACTTTCCCGGTGAGGGTGTCCATCTGTCTGGCTGATCCCAGGATGGCGTTTCTCACGTCCGTCAGAGAAAAGTCCGTGCGGTAGGAGTAGAGCAGGGCTGCCGCTCCCGTCACCATGGGAGCTGCCATGGAGGTGCCGCTTAAAAATCCGTAGCCGCCGGGGATAGTGCTCACGATATAAGTCCCGGGTGCGGCGATATCGGCGCTCACTGCTCCGTAGTTGGAGGAGGAGTCCAGGCTGCCGTCAAACATCAGGTTGGAGACGGTGATCACATTGTCAAAGGGCAGGCTGGCCGGATAGGTGGGGGAGGAGTCGATGTCCAGGCCCACCCCGTTTTCATCCCCGTTTCCGGCGGCCACCACAAAGAGCATATTGGAGTTCTGAATGGTGTCTGCCAGCTCCTGGGAGAGGGCGTTGGAACAGAAACTCAGGTTGCAGATGGAAGCTCCGTTGGCCTCGGCATACCGGATGGCTGCGATGACATCCTCAGGGCTTCCCATGCCCTGAGAGGTCCCCAGAGCTTTCAGAACCATGATCTTTACGTGCTGTGAGCCGGTGATTCCCGCCACGCCGCCGTTGTTTCTGCCGGCGGCGATGGTGCCGGCCACATGGGTTCCGTGGGTGTCCTCGTCAGAGCCCATGGAGAAAACGGAGGCGTCATTATAAAAGAAATCCCAGCCGAAGTAGTCGTCTGTGTAGCCGTTGCCGTCGTTGTCAATGCCGTCGCCGGGGATCTCGTCGTCGTTGGTCCATATGGACTCCCGGAGATCAGGATGAAGGATGTCCACTCCTGTGTCAATAACAGCCACCACCACATCCCGGTTGGTCTGGGAGGCGTCGTACAGTTCCCAGGCCGGGGCGATGTTGATGTCCACTCCGGGGGTGGCATTGGTGGTGAGCACCTCATAGTCGCCGGGACCGGCGGGGATGGGGAGACCGGAATGAGGGCCGTCCGTGGGGGAGTCGTAGGCGGAACCGCCGTTGGTAAACCGCCGGCGGATTTCCACCAGCTGCAGGCTGCCGTCGTTTTCCAGCCCCCACTGATATTCCGAGTAGGTGTCGCCCGGAGACAGGCTGCTGACGCCCGGTCCGACCTCCGCGGTCTGAAACGCGCCGGAGGAGACGGTGGCGGCCTGGGAGCTTATGGTGCAGGCTGCCGCCATGAGACAGGCAGCCAGAGATGTTCTGTAAAAAAAGGCCATATGTGCTCTCCTTTCCGTTGGTAATGGGTCCGGAAAAGGCCCCATCAGGTGTTCCTATTATATCACACCATATGTGTAAAAAGTCTGAAAAATATGTGAAGATTTATTTCAGGGTGAAGCGGCGTGTGGTATACTGGGGATACGAATGGAAGAGGGGGGCTGCCTGTGGAAGAAAAGCAATTCCGGAATAAGATCCGGTGGTTTACATTTCTGTTCAGCATCCTTGTAGTGTGGGTGCATGCTTTCAACGCAGAGCTGTTCCTGGGAAAGGGACCGCAGGCGGCCGGGCTGAAACGGGTGCAGAACTGGATTGGAATCGGGCTGGGACAGTTTGCGGTTCCGGGATTTTTCATGATTTCCGCCTATCTGTTTTACCGGGGCTTTGCCTGGGAGAAGCTGGGCAGGAAATGGAAATCCCGTTTCCGGTCCCTGGTGATCCCTTATCTGCTGTGGAATGGAATTTATTATCTGGGTTATGTGACGGCCAGCCGGGTGGACGGCCTTACGGATATTGTGGGAAAAGGGAAAATTCCCCTGAACTGGGAGACGGCCCTGGACGCGGTGCTTCATTACCGCTACAATGCCGTATTCTGGTATCTCTGCCAGCTGATCTGGCTCATTATGCTGACTCCGCTGATCTACAGCTTTCTCAAAAGAAAGTGGACGGCTCTCATCTGGCTCCTTGCCGTGTCGGCCTGCGTCTGGGTACAGGCAGACCTGCCGGTGATCAATGAAGACTCCGTGCTTTACTATTCGGCGGCGGGAGCGGCGGCTCTCCATTTTTCCGAAAAAGCGGAAGGGGCAGGAAGTCCGGCTGCATTTCTGACAGGGGCGGCAATGACGGCGGCAGGCCTGATCTGCTATGTCCTTTTCCGGGGAGGAGGAAGAGTGGGGCTTCTGGTATTCTGCCGGCTGCTGGTGCCTCTGGGAGTGTGGCAGATGGTGGATAAGAGGATTCTGCCGGAGGTGAGGCCGTGGATGAAAGACACCTTCTTTCTGTATGCCGCCCATTTTGCTTTTGTCCGGCTGGTCAATAAGACGGGGGCGGTTCTCCTTCCGGGAAACCGGACGGCGGCAGCGGCGCTCTATTTCTTTATGCCTGGCCTGAGCCTGGTTTTCAGCCGGGGGGTAGGGGAGCTGATGCGAAGATGGATGCCGCCGGTGTGGCGGGCACTGACCGGCGGGCGGAGCTGACCGGGATTTTGCCTGACATTTTCTGTACCACGGCCTGTTTTGCGGAATTTTCGGAAAACAGGAGAGATATACTTGAAAAGATGCTACAAAACGTGTATGATGAATGTTAAATCAATTTAAGGAAAAGGGAGGATCGCATATGGGAAGAATTTATAACTTTTCTGCCGGACCGGCTACGCTGCCGGAAGCCGTGCTGCAGGAAGCAGCGGAGGAGATGCTGGATTATAAGGGAACCGGCATGTCCGTGATGGAGATGAGTCACCGCTCAAAGGCGTACGAAGAGATCCACAATGAGGCCATTGCCGATTTGAGAGACCTCATGGAAATTCCCGACAATTACAAGGTTCTGTTTCTTCAGGGCGGCGCTTCCATGCAGTTTGCCATGATCCCCATGAATCTTATGAAAAACCGGGCAGCGGACTATATTATCACCGGCCAGTGGGCGAAAAAAGCCTGGAAGGAGGCTCAGCTTTACGGAAAGGCCAATGCCATCGCTTCCAGCGAGGACAAAATGTTTACCTACATACCGGACTGCTCCGATCTGCCCATTTCTCCGGATGCGGACTACGTCTACATCTGCCAGAACAACACCGTATTCGGAACGGAGTACCACACCCTTCCTGACACGAAGGGAAAGCTTCTGGTGGCAGACGTTTCCTCCTGCTTCCTGTCGGAGCCCATGGACGTGACAAAATACGGGATTCTGTACGGCGGCGTGCAGAAAAACATCGGACCGGCGGGCACGGTGATTGTGATTATCCGGGAAGACCTGATTACGGATGATGTGCTGCCGGGAACGCCAACCATGCTCCGCTACAAGACTCACGCCGACGCCAATTCTCTCTACAACACGCCGCCGACTTACGGCATCTATATCTGCGGAAAGGTATTCAAATGGCTGAAGCAGAGAGGCGGCCTGGCGGCCATGAAGGCGTACAACGAAAAGAAGGCCTCCATCCTTTATGAGTATCTGGATCAGAGCAGTATGTTTAAGGGGACGGTGGAAAAGAAAGACCGCTCTCTCATGAATGTGCCCTTTGTGACGGGAAATCCGGACCTGGATGCAAAATTCATCAAAGAGGCGAAGGAATGCGGCCTGGAAAATCTGAAGGGCTACCGCACCGTGGGAGGAATGCGGGCCAGCATCTACAACGCCATGCCCATGGACGGTGTCATCGCCCTGGTGGATTTCATGAAGGAATTTGAGAGGAGAAATGGATAATGAAAAAGATTTACTGCTTGAACGCAATTTCCAGATACGGCACAGATCTGCTGACGGAAGACTATGAGCTGACGGAGCAGTTAGGCGAGGCCGACGGTATTCTGGTGCGCAGCGCCGCCATGCACGAGATGGAACTTCCTGACCGCCTGATGGCGGTGGCCAGAGCCGGAGCCGGGGTGAACAATATCCCTCTGGACAAATGCGCGGAAAAAGGAATTGTCGTATTTAACACTCCCGGAGCCAATGCCAACGGGGTGAAGGAGCTGGTGCTGGCGTCCCTGGTGCTGGCATCCCGGGATGTGATCGGGGGAATTCAGTGGTGTCAGTCCATAAAGGATGATCCCAACATTGCGAAAACCGTGGAAAAAGGGAAGAAGGCCTTTGCCGGCCGGGAGATCCGCGGGAAAAAACTGGGAGTGATCGGTCTGGGAGCTATCGGCGCGGAGGTGGCAAATGCCGCCGCGGCTCTGGGAATGGAGGTGTACGGCTACGATCCGTTTATCTCCGTCAATGCCGCATGGATGCTTTCCAGGGATGTGAAGCACATTATGTCTGCCGATGAGATTTACCGGGAGTGCGATTACATCACGCTCCATGTTCCGCTGATGGACAGCACCAGAGGCATGATAAATGCGTCCGTGATTCAGGAGCTGAAGGACGGAGTGGTAGTGTTAAACTTTTCCCGGGATGTGCTGGTGGATGAGGAGGCCATGGCGGAGGCCCTCAATTCCGGAAAAGTGAAGAAATACGTGACAGATTTCCCCAATCCCAGATCGGTGAATATGGCCGGGGCAGTGGTAATTCCCCATCTGGGAGCGTCCACAGAGGAGTCGGAGGACAACTGCGCGAAGATGGCGGTAAAGGAGATCATGGATTACCTGGAAAACGGAAACATCCGCAATTCCGTCAACTACCCCAACTGCGACATGGGCGTCTGCAGGGCGGCGGGACGCATTACGGTCCTGCACCGCAATATTCCCAACATGATCGGCCAGATCACGGCCGTTCTGGCGGCGGAGTCCATCAATATCTCCGATATGACCAACAAGAGCCGTGACAAATACGCCTACACCATGGTGGATCTGGAGCAGAGGCCGGACGAGGAGACGGTGGACCGGATCCGGGCTATCGACGGAGTGCTGCGGGTGCGGGCGCTGTGAGAGGGAGGAGGGGAGAAAAATGGCAGTGGTGAAACCTTTTCGGTGCATCCGCCCTGTGCCGGAGCAGGCAAAACAGGCGGCGGCCCTTCCCTACGACGTGTACAGCGAACAGGAGGCCAGGGCGGAAGTGGCGGGAAAGCCGTTTTCCTTTCTGAATATAGACCGGCCGGAGACCCAGTTTCCGGAAGGAACCGATCCCTACGGGCAGGAGGTTTATGAGAAAGCGGCCGAGCTGCTGGAAAAGCGGCTGCAGGACGGGATTTATCTGGACGACCGGGAAAATGCTTACTATATTTATGAGCTGACCATGGACGGAAAAAGCCAGACCGGAATTGTGGGATGTTCCTCCGTGGACGATTATCTGAACGGCGTGGTAAAAAAACATGAAAATACCAGGGAAGAGAAAGAACTGGACCGGATCCGCCATGTGGACGTGATGAATGCTCAGACAGGCCCCATTTTTCTGGCTTACCGCGCCTCCGCGGCTATCGGGCAGGAAGTGGAGGAGACGAAAAGGGAGGAACCTCTTTATGATTTTACGGCGGAGGACGGCGTGAGACACAGAGTCTGGAAGGCGGGGGGAGGGGAGAAGACAGCCCGCCTGGAAACACTTTTTGGCGGAATTCCCGTCACCTACATTGCCGACGGCCATCACCGGGCGGCGTCAGCGGCGAAGGTATGCCTGAAGCGGAGGGCGGAAAATCCCGGATACACGGGAGAGGAGCCGTTTAATTATTTCCTGTCGGTCCTGTTTCCCCACGACCAGCTTCGGATTCTGCCTTACAACCGGGTGGTGACGGACTGGAACGGTCTGACAGAGAAAGAGCTGCTTCGGAAGATCCGGGAAAATTTTCTCGCGGAAAAAACGGGGGAAAGGGGAATTTCCCCTTTCCAGCCTCGGAAAAAAGGGCAGTTTGGTATGCTGATGGGAGACAGATGGTACTGCCTGACCGCAAAGCCGGAGGTGCTGGAACGGGCAGAGAATGATCCGGTGAGGCGGCTGGATGTCTCCATACTTCAGGAATATCTGCTGGGGCCGGTGCTGGATATCGGCGACCCCAGAACCAGCCGCCGGATTGATTTTGTGGGAGGAATCCGGGGACTGAAAGAGCTGGAGAGAAGGACGGAAGAGGATATGGCTCTGGCCTTCTCCATGTATCCCACGTCGGTGGAGGAGCTGTTTCAGGTGGCGGACGCCGGCCTTCTGATGCCGCCCAAATCCACCTGGTTTGAGCCGAAGCTGCGAAGCGGCCTGTTTATTCACCGGCTGGGCTGACCGGGAACGGGCCGGGGAGAGGAAAGACAGGCCGAGATAGTCGGAAAAGTCCGGCAAAATGTGCCGATGCGCGTTTTGCCGGATTTTTTATGGTAAGCCGGATAGCATAATCTGGTCCGGAATGGCCAGAATAAGGAGGAAGTTGAGATGAAAATAGAAGCGTTTCAGGTGGAAGAATGGATGAATGCCTATGAGACAAAGGCGACCGCCAATATTGCGGAGACCTGTGTGGATTCCGTGTCCCTGCAGGAACTGTTTGAGCTGGCTGATACGGACGGGCAGAAGTTTTTTGAGGAGTTTTCAAAACGGCGGCTGACCTACGGGGATATTGAGGGACGGCCGGATCTGCTGGAAGGAATCTGCGGGCTGTACCGGACTGTAAAGCCGGAGCATGTGGTGACCTGCCATGGAGCAGCGGGAGCCAATCATCTGACGATTTCCGCCATTGTGGAGCCGGGAGATCATGTGGTTTCTGTGATGCCCACCTATCAGCAGCTCTATTCTATCCCTGAGTCTCTGGGAGCCCGGGTGGATATTCTGAAGCTGCGCAGAGAGAACGGCTTTCTGCCGGATCTGGACGAGCTGAGACGGCTGGCAGTCCCGGGGACGAAGCTGATCTGTGTCAATAACCCCAACAATCCCACAGGGGCTCTGATGTCCGGGGAGATGATGAGGAAAATCGTGGAGATCGCGGACCGGGCCGGGGCTTACCTCCTCTGCGATGAGGTTTACCGCCATCTGACGCAGGACGAGGGATACGTGGACTCTGCCGCAGATTTATACGAAAAAGGAATCAGCGTCAGCAGTATGTCCAAAGTGTTTTCTCTGGCAGGGCTGCGGCTGGGCTGGATCGCCTGCAGGGATCCGAAGCTGAGAAAGCTTCTTTTGTCCCATCGGGACTACAGCCTGATCAGCTGCGGGGTGTTTGACGAGGCGGTAGCCGCCATTGCTCTGAGAAACAGGGAACGGCTGCTGGCCAGAAGCAGGGATATCATCCGCACAAACCTGGAAATTCTGGACCGCTGGGTGAAAGAGGAACCTATGGTCAGCTATGTGAAGCCTCAGGCGGGAACAACGGCCCTGCTGTATTTTGACAGGAGCTTGTGCCCGGACTGCGCGGAGTTCTGCCGCCGCCTTCTGGAAGAAGAGGGAGCCCTCCTGACACCAGGGAGCTGTTTCGGGGAAGAATTCTGTGCCAGGATTGGCTATGCCTGTGACCGGGAGGAGCTGAAACGGGGGCTGGATGCCCTCAGCCGCTTCATGGAACGGCTGGCGGGACGGCAGATGCAGAGCAGACTGCTCTGACCGGCGTCCGGATACAGGCCATTCTGACTGTTATCTGTGACATCTTGACATTGCAGGGCAATGATGGTATTTTGAAGGTGAATTTCAGAGAGAAAGGAGGGTGGAAAATGTCCAGTGAAAAAAGAGTGCTGCTGATCTGCCTGGGTGTCCTTTTTTTCAGCGTGTTTCTGCCCTTTTTTATCGCCTCGGAAAAAGCGGATATCCCTTTGCGGGACAGGGCGGAAGCAGGCATCTTCGCTTCAGATGACGGAGGAGATAAGGGGCAGGTCCTGATGGAGAGCTGTCTGCGGCCTCAGTCCGGGAACAGCCGGGTACAGCTTCAGCGAAAAAATAGCAGCGGAGCAATCCGTCTCCATGCGGAGCTGGCGGTCCTGATGCAGCTTCTGATCCTGCTTTTCCAGGGCAAATACTGTCTGGCGGCTTATCCGGATTATCAGATGCCTGTGGCCAGGTTTCTGTGGGATCTGTTTGCAAGACAGCGTAAGGACGGGAAAAAACGCAGCCTGATTTTCAGTATGTAGAAATAAAAAAAGGCAAGGTACTGAAATGAAAGGTTTTACAGAATTTATAAAAAAACAGCCTCCCGGACGGCTGATCGCCATGGGCTTCGCCGTGGTGATCTTTCTGGGAGCTCTGCTTCTTATGACGCCGCTCTCCGTACGGGATGGGGCGGAGGTGACCTTTATTGACGCGCTGTTTACATCCACCAGCGCGGTCTGTGTCACAGGTCTGATCGCCATTGATACGGCGGATCATTTCACTCCTTTTGGCCAGGGCGTGGTGGCCGCGCTGATCCAGATCGGCGGTCTGGGAGTGACTTCTGTGGGTGTGGGGCTGATCATCGCAGCAGGCCGCCGGGTGAGCATCCGCAGCCGTCTGCTGGTAAAAGAGGCTCTGAATGTGGACAGCTACGGCGGTATTGTACGGCTGGTGAAGTCGGTGCTTCTGATGACCCTCTGCTTTGAGGTGACGGGAGCAGTATTGAGCTTTCTGGTGTTTTCTCAGGACTACGAGCCTGTGCACGCTCTGGGAATCAGTATTTTCCACTCCATTGCAGCGTTCAATAACTCCGGCTTTGACGTGCTGGGCGGTTTGAGGAACCTGATTCCTTACCGGGACAGCATTCTGCTGAATATGACCACCTGTTTCCTGATTATCTTCGGAGGTCTGGGATTTCTGGTGATTCTGGATATTTTGAAAAACAAGAGCTTCCGCAGGCTTTCCTTCCACTCAAAGGCGGTAATTTCCACCACCATAGCCCTTTTGACAGTGGGAACTCTTCTGCTGAAGGCTACGGAGGACGTTTCCTGGATGGGAGCATTTTTCCACAGCGTTTCCGCCAGAACTGCGGGATTTTCCACATATTCCATTGGAGATTTTACCAACGCGGGCCTGTTTGTGCTCTGTGTGCTGATGTTCATCGGAGCGTCTCCGGGATCTACGGGCGGCGGTATCAAAACCAGCACGTTTTTCGTTATTCTGCAGGCAGTGAGGAGTATGTGCACGAAACGCTCCATCGGGGCGTTTCACCGGAGCATTTCCCAGCAGAATGTATCCAAGGCCTGCATTATCGCGGTGCTTTCCATGGCAGTGGTCTGCGTGGCCACATTTCTCATGTGCGTGCTGGAGCCGGAGTGCACCTTTATCCAGCTTTTATTTGAAGTAGTTTCCGCCTTCGGCACAGTGGGACTGTCCACGGGAATTACGCCTTATCTGAGCGTGGCGGGCAAGCTGGTGATCATCCTGGTGATGTACACCGGGCGAATCGGGGCAGTGACTTTGATTTCCATGTGGATTGAACATCCGGAGCCAAATGCCCGTTATACGGAAGAGACAATATCGATCGGCTGATAGAAGCAGAAAGGGAACAGGATATGAAGAAACAGATGGCAGCTACATACGGGGTGATCGGGCTGGGCCGTTTTGGAACGGCGCTTGCCACCACTCTCGCAAAGGCTGGAAAAGAAGTAATTGTAATTGACAGAGTCGAAGGAAAAGTAAAGGAAATGCGCCAGTACACGGACTATGCGTTCGTGGTGGACGAGCTGACGGAGACGGCTCTCAGGGAGACCGGGATTCAGAACTGCGATGTGGTGATTGTGTGTATCGGTGAGAAGGTGGACGTGAGCATTCTGACCACCATGAGCGTGCTGGGAATGGGCGTTCCCCGCGTGATTTCCAAGGCCATCAGCCAGGAACAGGGAGCGGTGCTTCGCCGGCTGGGGGCTGAAGTGGTATATCCGGAGCAGGATATGGCGCTCCGCCTGGGGAAACAGCTGATTTCCGGAAACTTCCTGGACTATATTTCTCTGGACAACAGCGTGGAGATCCGTCAGATTCAGGTTACAGACCGGTTTGTGGGCCACAGCGTGGAGGAGATTCAAATCCGCCGGAAGTACGGTTTGAACATTATCGCTATCAAGAGTGACCACGAGACCACCATAGAGGTGAACCCGGCGTATCGGTTCCGTGAGGACGATGTGATCACGGTAATCGGAAAGATCAGCAATATGGATGAGTTTGAGAAGACGCTGTAAGGGACGGAGCCAGGGAAAATAAGGTGAGCCATAAAGCGTACTGCCCGGTGATTGCCGGGCAGTTTTCATATTATAAGGAAGTTTTCGGGAATTATCTGATATTTTTGAAAAAATTAGCACTCGATGCTTGACAGTGCTAATAAAATGTGATATGTTATAGTACGAATAGAACAGTAACAGAGACAAAAGGAGGCATTGTTATGAATATCAGCAAGTTTACTCAGAAATCTCTGGAGGCAGTACAGAACTGCGAAAAACTGGCGTACGAACATGGAAACCAGCAGATTGAGCAGGAGCATCTGCTGTACAGTCTGCTGACGATAGATGACAGCCTGATACTGAAACTGGTGACAAAGATGGGCATTTCCGGAGAAATGTTCACCGATGAGGCCCTTCGGAATGTGGAGAAGCTGCCGAAGGTCAGCGGTTCCGGTCAGGTATATGTGAGCAGCGACTTGAACAAGGTGCTGGTGAGCGCGGAGGATGAGGCAAAGGCCATGGGCGACGAGTATGTGTCCGTGGAACACCTGTTTCTGACCATGCTGCGGCAGCCGGACCGGACGATCAAGGAGATGTTCCGCCAGTACGGCATTACCAGAGAATCGTTTTTACAGGCCCTTTCCACGGTGAGAGGCAATCAGAGAGTAGTCAGCGACAATCCGGAGGCCACCTACGACACGCTGTCAAAGTACGGCTATGACCTGGTGGAGCGGGCCAGAGAGCAGAAGCTGGATCCGGTGATTGGCCGTGACAGCGAGATCAGGAATGTGGTTCGGATTCTGTCCAGAAAGACAAAGAACAACCCGGTGTTAATCGGCGAGCCCGGCGTGGGAAAAACGGCCGTGGTGGAAGGCCTGGCTCAGAGAATTGTCCGCGGCGATGTGCCGGAAGGCTTAAAGGACCGGAAGCTGTTTGCCCTGGATATGGGCGCTCTGATTGCGGGAGCCAAATACCGGGGTGAGTTTGAGGAGCGTCTGAAAGCAGTACTGGAAGAGGTGAAAAAGAGCGAGGGACAGATTATTCTCTTTATCGATGAGCTGCACAACATTGTGGGAGCCGGAAAAACCGAGGGCTCCATGGACGCGGGCAATCTGTTGAAGCCCATGCTGGCCAGAGGCGAGCTGCACTGCATCGGTGCCACCACCCTGGATGAGTACCGGAAATACATTGAGAAGGATGCGGCTCTGGAGCGGCGTTTCCAGCCGGTGACGGTGGATGAGCCTACGGTGGAGGATACTATCTCCATTCTGAGAGGCTTAAAGGAGAGATATGAGGTGTACCACGGGGTGAAGATCACCGATTCCGCCCTGGTGTCGGCGGCAGTGCTGTCCGACCGGTACATCAGCGACCGGTTCCTGCCGGATAAGGCCATTGACCTGGTAGATGAGGCCTGCGCCATGGTAAAGACGGAGCTGGATTCCATGCCTGCGGAGCTGGATGAGCTGTCCAGAAAGATCATGCAGATGGAGATTGAGGAGGCGGCCTTAAAGAAAGAGACCGACCATCTGAGCAAGGAGCGGCTGGCAGACCTGCAGAAGGAGCTGGCGGAGCTGCATGACGAATTTGCGGTGAAGAAGGCCCAGTGGGAGAATGAGAAGGCGTCCGTGGATAAGCTGTCCTCCCTGAGAGAGGAGATCGAGCAGGTAAACCGCCAGATTCAGGAGGCGCAGCAGCAGTATGATCTGAACAAGGCAGCGGAGCTGCAGTACGGAAAGCTGCCTCAGCTTCAGAAAGAGCTGGAGCAGGAAGAGGAGAAGGTGAAAAACGAGGATCTGAGCCTGGTTCACGAGAGCGTGACGGAGGATGAGATCGCCAGAATCGTGTCCAAGTGGACCAATATTCCGGTAGCGAAGCTGACGGAGAGCGAGAGGAGCAAAACCCTTCACCTGGACGACCTGCTTCACAAACGGGTTATTGGCCAGGATGAGGGCGTGGAGAAGGTGACCGAGGCCATTCTTCGTTCCAAGGCCGGCATCAAGGATCCCACAAAGCCCATCGGTTCTTTCCTGTTCCTGGGCCCCACCGGCGTGGGCTAGACAGAGCTGGCGAAAGCGCTGGCGGAAGCGCTGTTTGACGATGAAAACAACATGGTCCGCATCGATATGAGTGAGTACATGGAGAAACACTCCGTGTCCCGGCTCATCGGAGCGCCGCCCGGATATGTGGGATACGACGAGGGCGGGCAGCTGACGGAAGCGGTGAGAAGAAAGCCCTACTCCGTGGTTCTGTTCGATGAGGTGGAAAAAGCCCATCCTGACGTGTTCAACGTCCTGCTTCAGGTGCTGGACGACGGGCGGATCACTGACTCCACCGGCAAGACTGTGGACTTTAAAAACACTATTCTGATCATGACCTCCAATATCGGGTCTCAGTACCTGCTGGAAGGCATCGATGAAAACGGAAATATCAGGCCGGAGGCGGAGAACATGGTAATGAATGACCTGAGGGCTCATTTCCGTCCGGAGTTCCTGAACCGTCTGGACGAGACTATACTGTTCAAGCCGCTGACGAAGGAGAACATCACAGGAATCATCGACCTGATGGCCGCTGACATCAATAAACGTCTGGCAGACAAGGAGCTTACCATTGAGCTTACCGATTCCGCGAAGGCATTTATTGTGGAGCACGGTTATGATCCGGTGTACGGGGCAAGGCCCCTGAAGAGGTTCCTGCAGAAGCATGTGGAGACTCTGGCTGCGAAGATGATTCTGGGAGATCAGGTCCACATGGGGGACCGCATCGTCATCGACACGTCGGAGGACGACAGCAGGCTGATCGGATATACAGAATAAAATTTCAAAAACTTCAGATACATCGGGAAACCGGCGTTATGGCGCGGGGCCCGGCGGAGCGATCTGCCGGGCCCCGCATATTTTTGGCGGCAGATATGTGACATCCGGCAGTTTTTCTGTTATATTATTTACAAATATACAGCCGGACCGCAGCAGCGGCTGCGGCGGGAGGAGAGCTTTATGGCCACAATCAAGGATATAGCGAAATATGCGGGGGTATCCCACGGGACGGTTTCCAACGTGCTGAACCGGAAGGGGAATGTGAGCGCCGAAAAGATCAAGCTGGTGGAACAGGCGGCGAAAGCCCTGGGGTATCAGATTAACTCCCAGGCCAGCAAACTGAGAAGCGGAAAGTCGGAAAATATCTGCATCATCGTTCCCAGAATGGATCTGAAGATGTACGGAAAGCTCTATGCGGGCATTGAAAAGGAGCTGCATGAACAGGACTATACCATTGAGATTCTGTGCAGCGAAGGAATGGCGTCCACGGAGAGCCGGCTGCTGAAGAAGGCGCTGTCCCTGCGCCCCACAGCCATTGTGCTGGTGAGCTGTCGGTTTAAAAATGAAGAGCCGGTTCCGGAGGAGACCACGGTTATCATGGTGGATCGGTTTGTAAAAGGATTTCCGGAGAATTCCGTTTTCCTCTCTTTTGATTATGAAAAGGCCGGACGGGAGATCGCGGAAAAGTGTGTCCAGGACGGAAACAAGAGCATTGCCCTGCTTTGTGAAAATGAGAGATATTCCAGCGACAGAAGCTTTATCAAAAGCGTATCGGAGGTACTGGAAAATGAGGGATGTTATTTTGAGGTGCTGGAAGCCCCGGAGCCTATGAAGTTTAACCGGGCTTTCGACCTGCTTTACGCGGCGGATCCCTTCGACGCGATTATCGCCATGTCCAGGGAAGATGTGGAGAATATAGAAATGGCTCACAGTTACAATTCTCAGGTGGAGCTTCCCAGGATTTACTCCCTGGTCAGCAGGACCTTTGGCCTGGAAAACAGCGATATGTACGAGCTGGACTACAAGCTGATGGGGCAGCACATTGCAAAAATCATACTGCGGAAAGAGGAATTTCTGAAAAGGGCCAGAGAGGGGAAAATAAAACGGGGAAAATCCGGCGTGGCGGAAGTGACGGAGGAAGGACGGTTTCCCCAGCGGAAGATATCTGCCCCCGGACGGGAGGAGACAATACGGTTTCTCACGGTGAACAATTCCACCGGACAGGCCATCAAACGG
This sequence comes from Candidatus Lachnoclostridium stercorigallinarum, assembly GCA_019116745.1. Classification (GTDB taxonomy): domain Bacteria; phylum Bacillota; class Clostridia; order Lachnospirales; family Lachnospiraceae; genus Lachnoclostridium_A; species Lachnoclostridium_A stercorigallinarum. Next base: position 4,992 of record DXBC01000143.1, on the reverse strand, counting down.
CTTCTTCCCCTCTTTAAAGAGCAGACGGGAATTGAAGTGAACATGGTGGAAACACCTTATGATGAACTGCGGAAGATGGTTTCCAAAATGAAGGTGACAGGGGAAACCGTGTTTGACATGGTCCGTATTGACATGGCCTGGATGCTGGGGGACAGTGAGAAAATCTTCCGGAAAATGAATGAGGATGATCCCGTGATCCGCCGGATCCGCAGCGCTGTTTTTCCGGGAATCCCGGAAGAGTACTACTCAGTAAACGGCGCAATGTACGCCCTGCCCCTGGACGCCTGCGTCCAGATGCTGTTCTGCCGGAAAGATATTTTTGAGGACGAACTGATCAAAAGAGGGTATTATGAAAACACCCGCCGGAAACTGTCGATTCCCGGAAGCTTTCAGGAGTACAATCAGGTGGCAGCCTTTTTTACCCGCCGGTACAATAAAAAATCCCCCACCGGATACGGAACCACACTGACCTGCGGCAGGTCGTACACGGCGGCCTGCGAGGTGCTTCCCAGGTTTTACGAGCTGGGAGGCTGCATCCCCGACAGGAACGGCCGGGTTCAGGTACTGTCGGAGAAAATGAAGGCGGCTGTTGAGAGCTGCATGGAGTCGGAACAATATGCGACGAAAGAACCCCATTTCTGGTGGCAGGAGGCGGCGGAGGTGTTTTCTGACGGCTTTACGGCCATGAATATCCTGTTTTCCAACTATGCTTCCGATATGGTCCGCAACGTCAGCTCCAAAGTGGCGGGAAAGATCATCTATGCGGAGGTTCCGGGGGGAAATCCCCTTCTGGGCGGAGGCAGCGTGGGCATCACAAAGAGCACGGAGAAGGAGGAGGCCTGCCTGAAGTTTCTGGATTGGCTGTATTCTGATGAGATATCAGAGATGGTCACCTACCTGGGCGGATTTATCGGAAACAGGAACATTGTGAAGAATGCGGATATTCTGGAGCTGTATCCGTGGATTGAGGGAATTGAGGAGATGTTCCGCAAGGGAAAACGGGGGAGCCAGAAAAAGAAAAATCAATGGTTTGACGAGTTTGCCTTTGAGGACATTCTGGGTTCCGCGGTGATCTCCGCCATGTCGGGGACGTCCACGGTGGACGAGGCCCTGGGAGAGGCTCAGCGGATCTGCGACCGGCTGTTCAACCGGGAGGAGCAGGCCGGAGAGGCGGGGCGGCAAGGATGAAAACAGGATGGGGGAGCGCTGAAGAATCGGCGGCCTGCGGCAGATATACCGGAGTGGGATCTGCCGCAGGCCGCTTCTTTTTACAGAAACTTTACCAAAAGCCCATTTCTTTTTTTACAGAAATGGCGTATGATAAAAAAGAAAATGAAACGTACCAAAAATATTAGCGCTTTATTAAGAGGAGTAAGGAGGAGATACTGAAAAAATATACAAAAAACAAAAGCAAAAATAGTATATTTTGACAAAAATGTGTTTCTTGAATTGCTTTTTGGCCAAATATAATTGACACGTACCAAAATTGAGAGTACCATGGAAACACAGATAGTAAAGCGGAAGAAACTTATAACCGTTTTACAGAGGGAGGGAGACATGTACACGAGCAACAGGCCGATTGCGGAGGCGGTGGAAAAGAAGAAAGCGCTGGTGGCGGCTCACAGGGGAACCTGCGGCGGCAACATTGTGTGGAACACCAGCCTGTCCTACAAAAACGCTCTGCTTCACGGGGCAGACATGATTGAGATTGATGTGTCCATGACCAGGGACGGAGTCTTCTTCGCGTTTCACAACACAGAGGAAGAGCAGGAGTTTGGAAGAAAATGCGACATCCGGGAGATGACCTCCAGGGAAGTGGAAGAAATCAATATTTTAAACACCATCCGTCATACATCCGGTCAGAGGGTGGAGCGGCTGGAAAAGGTACTTCCCCAGTTTAAGGGAAAATGCCTGATCAACATTGACCGTTCCTGGTTTTACTGGGAAAAGGTTATCGCCTTCTTAAAGTCCATGGATATGGACGATCAGATTCTCTTAAAATGCGGAGTGGATGAGAACTATCTGCAGCAGCTGGCTGACAGCAGGTCCGGGCTGATGTATATGCCCATTGTCCGCAGCATGGAAGAGTGGGAGACGGTGACAAAATACGACGTCAACGTGTCCGCGGCAGAGCTGATCTTTAAGAGCGTGGACGAGCCTCTGGCAGACAGAGAGTTTCTGGCGGATCTGGGAAAACAGGGAATTTTCCCGTGGGTAAACGCCATCACTTTAAACGACCGGGAGATTCTTTCCGGCGGTCTGGACGACAACGGAGCCATCGGCGAGGGCTTTGACGAAAACTGGGGCGAGCTTCTGGATATGGGATTTAAGATCATTCAGACAGACTGGCCCGCGCTGTTAAGAAACTATATTAATCAAAAATATCACTTATAAAAAGAAAGAGGAGGAACAGTATTATGAGAAAGACAAGAATTCTTGCAATGGGAATGTGCGCGGCGATGACCCTGTCCCTGGCAGCCTGCGGAGGAAGCTCTTCCGAGACTACGGCAGCAGAGGGCGGCAGCGAGACCACGGCAGCAGCAGAGGGCGGCAGAGAGACCACGGCAGCCGGCGGCGCAAGCGGCGAGCAGCTGATCATCTACACCAACTCCGGCTCCAACGGAAGAGACGTATGGCTGGAGGAGCAGGCTGCGCAGCAGGGCTTTAATGTGGAAGTAGTGCAGATTCAGGCAGGAGACCTGGGCAACCGGATCGTTTCTGAGAAGAACAACGTGCAGGCTGACCTGGTATTCGGTCTGAACAACGTGGAGTATGAGAAGCTGAAAGCAGAGGACACCATGGTACAGTGGGAGCCGGAGTGGGCCAGTGAGGTGGATCTGTCTCTGGGAGATCCGGACGGCTACTACTATCCCATCGTAATTCAGCCTCTGGTAAATATGATGAACGAGGATCTGGAGAATCCGCCGAAAGATTACACCGATCTGTTAAGCGAGGAGTGGACCGACAAGTACACCATCCTGAATTTCGGCGGCGGTACCGGAAAGACCATGCTGGCAGGACTGCTGGTGCGCTATCAGGATCCCGAGGGCGAGCTGGGCATCTCCCAGGAAGGCTGGGATACGGTGAAGCAGTGGATCCAGAACGGCCATATGGAAGTTCAGGGCGAGGACTATGTGGGCGCTGTAATCGACGGAAGCCGTCCTATCTGCGAGATGTGGGGAAGCGGCGTTCTGCAGAACGAGGAAGAGAGAAATGCAAACTTCCAGATCATGGTTCCGGAAGTGGGAGTTCCCTACGTAACAGAGCAGGTTGCTATCCTGAAGGGAAGAGACAATACAGAGGAAGCCATCGCGTTTGCAAACTGGTTTGGTTCCGCTGAGGTTCAGGAGGCATGGATGAATGAGTTCGGTACAATCCCCTGCAATGAGACAGCTCTGGCAAATGCTCCGGAGAACGTAAAAGAATTCATCGATTCCGTACATCAGCAGGATATCGACTGGGCCTTCGTAGCTGAGAACCTGGATGCCTGGGTAGAGAAGGTAGAGCTGGAGTACGTACAGTAAGGCAGTCCGGGGAGGGGCAATTCCATGATTGAATTTAAGAATATTCAGATAAAGTACGGCGATTTCACGGCAATCGACAATTTGAATCTGACAGTGGGAGACGGGGAATTCTTTACATTCCTCGGCCCCTCCGGCTGCGGAAAAACCACAACCCTGCGGGCTCTGGTAGGTTTTCTGACTCCGTCTTCCGGACAGATTCTGCTGGACGGAAAAGACCTTGTACAGGTACCTGTGGAAAAAAGAGGAATCGGAATGGTGTTCCAGAGCTATGCTCTGTTCCCCACCATGACGGTCTATGAAAATCTGGCCTTCGGTCTGAAGGTGAAAAAAATGTCCCCGTCTGAAATTGACAGGAAGGTGCGGGAAGTGGCGAAGGTCATCGCCATCAAGGATGACCAGCTGGTGAGAAATGTCTCCGAGCTGTCCGGCGGCCAGCAGCAGAGAGTGGCTCTGGCCAGAGCCATTGTGCTGGAGCCGAAGATTCTCTGTCTGGACGAGCCGCTGTCCAACCTGGACGCGAAGCTGAGAATCAGCCTGAGAAGCGAGCTGAAGAGACTTCAGAAAAACCTGGGCATCACCACCCTCTACGTAACCCACGATCAGGAGGAAGCCCTTATGCTCTCCGACAAAATTGCCGTGTTCAACAATGGCTTTGTGGAGCAGGTGGGAACGCCGCAGGAGATTTACAACCATTCCAAAACAGAATTTGTCTGCGATTTCATAGGAGATATCAACAAGCTGGGGAAATCGGTGATTTCCCGGCTCAATCAGGAAGGAGCGACGCTGGACGAGGGAAAACACGCCTATATCCGTCTGGAGCTGATCCATTTCAACCCGGAGCCGGACTGCTTAAAGATTACCGGCGAGGTGATGGATTTCGACTACAACGGTCTTACCACCAAATATCGGGTCAATACCTGCGGCGAAGTGATCCGGGTGATCAAGGTAAACGACGGGCGTCCCATTTACCAGACAGGAGAGCAGATCGACATGTATCTGAATCCGGCCGATATCATGCAGTTTTAAGGAGGTGCCGGATATGACGTCAAAAAAGAATATTTCCATATCGGCAATCCTGCTTAAAATTTTGATTGCCTGGGCGCTGATCGCTTTTGTGGTATATCCGGTGATCAGTCTGCTGATTCAGACCTTCTGGCAGGAGGGCAGTCTCTCCACAGAGGTAGTGGGAAAGGTATTTTCCTCCGCCAGAGCCGTAAAGAGCTTGAAAAACAGCTTTATTCTGGCCTTCACCCTGGTGGTGACTGTAAATATTGTGGGAACCCTGTGCGTGCTCTTTACAGAGTACTGGGAGATTAAGGGCGCAAAAATTCTGAGACTGGCGTACATGACGTCCCTGATCTACAGCGGCGTGGTGCTGGTGTCCGGCTACAAGTATGTCTACGGAGCCGACGGCCTGCTCACAAAGCTGCTCCTTATGATATTTCCCAATATGAATCCCAACTGGTTT
>DXBC01000142.1 GCA_019116745.1 Candidatus Lachnoclostridium stercorigallinarum | reverse complement strand
AAGTGATCTTTGTCTGTTCCGCTTGTTGTCACTAATTTTTAAGGAGGATTAAATGAAATGGGCAAAGAAATGATTGCAATGCTTCTTGCCGGAGGACAGGGCTCCCGTCTTTATGCTCTGACACAGAAGCTGGCAAAACCTGCAGTTCCATTCGGAGGAAAGTACCGTATCATCGACTTTCCGCTGTCGAACTGCGTGAATTCAGGAATTGACACAGTAGGTGTTCTGACACAGTATCAGCCTCTGGTACTGAACGAATACATCGGAAACGGACAGCCATGGGATCTGGACAGACTGTACGGCGGCGTGCATGTGCTTCCGCCATACCAGCAGGTATCCGGTTCTGACTGGTATAAAGGTACCGCCAACGCCATTTATCAGAACATCAACTTTATCGAAAGATATGATCCGGAGTATGTCATCATTCTTTCCGGTGACCAGATCTGTAAGCAGGACTATAGTGATTTCCTTCGCTTCCACAAGGAGAAGGGTGCGGAGTTCAGCGTGGCTGTCATGGAAGTGCCGTGGGAGGAGGCTTCCCGTTTCGGCCTGATGGTAACGGATGAAAATGACAAGATCACCGAATTCCAGGAGAAACCGAAGGAGCCCAAATCCAATCTGGCTTCCATGGGTATTTATATTTTCAACTGGGATATTCTGAAGAAATATCTGGTGGAGGATGAGGCAGATCCGGAGTCCGAGAACGATTTCGGCAACAATATCATCCCCAATCTGTTAAGAGACGGGCGGAATATGTACGCCTATCATTTCAACGGCTACTGGAAAGACGTGGGAACCATTTCTTCCCTCTGGGAGGCCAATATGGAGGTCCTGGATCCGGAGCACAGCGGAATCAACCTGTTTGACGACAACTGGAAAATTTACAGCCGCAACAGCGGTATGACTGGACACCGGATCAAAAAAGGCGCGGTAGTGGAGAACTCCATGATCACCGACGGCTGCGTGGTAGCCGGAACGGTAAAGCACTCCATTTTGTTTGCCGGCGTGCAGGTAGAACCCGGCGCGGTGGTGGAAGACGCGGTAGTTATGGGCGGCACTGTGATCAAGGCCGGAGCCGTGGTACAGCACTGCATCGTGGCGGAAAACGTGGTAATTGGCGAGAATGCCGTAGTGGGAGCTATGCCGACAGCAGATGAGAAAGGCGTGGCAACCGTCGGTTCCAATGTTTATATCGGAGATAATGCTAAGATTGGCCCCAATGCCATGGTCAGCAACAATGTAAAGGGTGGTGAAGAACAATGGTAAATTCCAATGTAGAAGCTCTGGGTATTATTTTCCCGAACAGTCATGATTCTCTGGTTCCGGAACTGGTGGGCGAGCGCCTGATGGCTTCCATTCCATTTGCCGGACGTTACCGCATGATTGATTTTGTGCTCTCCAGCATGGTAAACAGCGGCATCGGAAATGTTTCCATCGTGGTGCGCAAAAATTATCACTCCCTCATGGATCATCTGGGATCCGGACGTGAGTGGGATCTGACCCGCAAAAACGGGGGCTTAAATATTTTTCCGCCCTATGCGGAGAAATCCATCAAGGTATACAACGGACGGATTGAGGCTCTGGTGACGGTGCTGGATTTCCTCCGCTCTCAGAAAGAAAAATACGTGGTGATGTCCGATGCGGATATTGCCGGCAATTTTGACTTCCGTGCCATGATCGAGGCCCACAGAAAGAGCGGGGCAGACATCACGGCAGCTTATACCCAGGAAGAGCTTCCGGCGGCGGCTATGGCAGCCAGAGAGGAGAGCCAGGATCTGTACTATACCTTCAACGTCAATGACGAGGGAAGAATCACGGGAATGGAGATCAACTCCAAAGAGGCCGGCATAACCAATTTCGGTCTGAACATTTATGTGGTGGAGAGAGAGTTCCTGATCCAGCAGATCAGCTACGCCTACACCCACGGCTATGTGAACTTCGAGAGAGATATCCTTCTTCGCCAGCTGGATAAGCTGAACGTACAGGGATTCCGCTATGACGGCTACATCGTTCAGATCACCGGCCTGAAGGGATATTTTGACGAGAACATGAGGCTTCTGGATGACGAGAACTTAAATGCTCTCTTCTCTCCCAGCCCCATTTACACGAAGATCCGTGACGACAACCCCACCCGCTATATCACCGGCGCAAAGGTAGAGAACATCATGGCGGCAGACGGCTGCGTTATTGAGGGCGAAGTGGAAAACAGCGTGCTCTTCAGAGGCGTGAAGGTAGCCAAGGGCGCGAAGGTGAAGAACTGCGTACTGATGCAGGATACGGTGATTGAGGCCGGCGCCAACGTGGAATATCTGGTTACGGACAAAAACGTGGTGATCACGGAAGGAAAGGAAGTAAAGGGCACGGATACATTCCCGGTGTACGTGGCAAAGCATCAGGTGGTTTAAACACGGCTTGAAATCGTCGGAGCAAAAACCTTGTAATCTGATTCCGTTTGTACTATAATATATTGAATATTTAAGAAAAAACAGAGAAACCTAATGATAGCCCCAGGGCTTCATTAGGTTTTCTGCGCATCAAGAGGGGAAATTATGAGAAATATCAGAATCGTGATGGAGTACGACGGCAGCCGGTATGACGGCTGGCAAAAACAGGGCAATACGGATAGGACGATTCAGGGAAGAATGGAAGCGGTACTGGAACGGATGACCGGCCATCCCGTGGAGGTACACGGAGCGGGACGCACCGACGCGGGAGTCCATGCGGAGGGACAGACGGCCAATTTCAGGATTCCGGAGCATTTTTCCGCAGAGGAGGCAATGACCTATCTGAATACCTATCTGCCGGAGGATATCCGGGTGCTGGACGCGGAGGAAACGGATGAAAAGTTTCATAGCCGGCTGAATGCTGCGGGGAAACTGTATCGTTACAGAGTATGGATGGGAGAAAAACGGCCGGTGTTTCAGCGCAGATACCTGTATGGACTGGGAAAAAGCCTGGATGTGCAGGCCATGAAACAGGCTGCGGAGCTTCTGGTGGGGACCAGAGATTTCAGGAGTTTCTGTGCCAACAGGAGAATGAAAAAGTCTACGGTGCGGACTCTGTTTTCCATTGACTTTCGCCAGCAGGGAGAGGAGCTGGCCATGGAGTTTTACGGAGACGGCTTCCTCTATCACATGGTGAGAATTCTGGCGGGTACTCTTATAGAAGTGGGAGAGGGAAAACGGCCGCCGGAATCTGTGACAGACATTCTGGAGGCAAAGAACCGGCAGGCAGCGGGATTTACGGCGCCTGCGGAGGGACTTTGCCTGGTGCGGGTGGATTACGGAACGGCGAAAGCGGGAAAACGGAGGTGGCAGTGATGACGGAATTTCTCATCAGGCGTTTTGTAAAGGATTACGAGAAAGTTCAGGACGTGGAAGTGCGGACCAGATACGGTGCCCTGGCCGGGATGGTGGGAATCTGCTGCAACCTGATTCTGTTTGCGGCGAAGATGATCACCGGTATTCTGGCCCACAGTATTTCTGTGATGGCGGACGCCTTCAACAACCTGTCTGACGCCGCATCGTCCATTATCAGTATTGTGGGCGTCAAGATGGCGGAAAAGCCGGCGGATGAGGAGCATCCCTTCGGCCATGGCAGAATCGAGTACATATCGGCGTTCATTGTGGCTTTTCTGGTAATTGAAGTGGGATTTTCCCTGTTTAAGACTTCTTTTGGCAAAATCAGAAATCCGGAACCCATGATCTTCCAGTGGCTTTCTGTAGGAATCCTGATCCTCTCCGTGGGCGTGAAGCTGTGGCTGGGGATGTTTAACCGGAAGCTGGGAAAGCGGATTGACTCCAAGGTGATGATGGCCACTGCCGCAGATTCTCTGGGAGATGTGGCGGCCACTACGGCTACCATTGTCTCCATGCTGGTATTCGGCGTTTTCGGAGTAAATGTGGACGGAATTGTGGGCCTGGCAGTGTCTGTGGTTGTCATGATCGCCGGTGTGAATATTGCGAAGGATACTCTGGCTCCTCTGATCGGGGAGGCCATCGATCCGGAAGTGTACCGGGAGATTACCCGCTTTGTGGAGAGCTACGACGGCATTGTGGGAAGCCATGATCTGATTGTGCATAATTATGGGCCGGGGCGGAGCATGGCCTCCATCCACGCGGAGGTTCCCAGAGAGGTGGATGTTGAAACCTCCCATGAAATTATTGACCGGGTGGAGCGGGACGCGGTGAGAAAGCTGAACCTGTTTCTGGTGATTCACATGGATCCCATTGAGACGAAAAACGAAAAGGTGGACAATTACCGGCAGATCGCGGCGGAGGCGCTGGACAGCGTGGATTCCAGACTGTCCCTGCATGACTTCCGGATTGTGGACGGCAGGGAACAGGTAAACCTGATCTTTGATCTGGTGGTGCCCAGAGATTATACGCCTCAGATGAGAGGGCAGGTAAAGGAAAGGGTAGCAGCCAAAATCAGAGAGAAAATCAGCAACAGCAGCTGCGTGATTACCGTGGAAAACAGCTACTGCGCAGAGGAATAACCGCCTGGACATCCGTCAGATTCCGGAAACAGGAAATATCTGGATGCAATAATCCGGCTGGCTCCTGCATTAACAGAATGAAAGGACATATCATACATGCTGCTTTTTGGTATGACGGCGGCTGTGGGAGAGAGGGAAAAGAAAGTCAGCGACGAGGCTCTGCTGAAACGGGTGGGCCGCGGTGATGAGGAAGCTTTCCGGCAGCTGTATCAGAATACGGACAGAACGATCTACAGCTTCATATTGTCCATTGTAAAAAATCCCTATGATGCGGAGGAAATTCTTCAGGAGACCTATCTGAAGATATGGACGTCGGCGTCGGGGTATGTGGGACAGGGAAAACCGCTGGCCTGGATGTTTACCATCGCCAGAAATCTGTGCTATATGAGATTCCGGGACAGAAGGCACGAGGCCGATGTGGGGCTTGACGAGCTGAATCAGATGGAAGCCGGGGAATTTTGCCGGCAGATCGAAAATGTGGCGGACCGGCTGGCTCTCACGGCGGCTCTGGACATCCTGAAGGAGGACGAGAGGCAGATCGTGCTGCTCCACGCCTCAGCGGGGATGAAGCACAGGGAGATCGCAGCCAGCCTGCAGATGCCCCTGGCCACGGTTCTGTCCAAATACCGCAGAGCCATGAAGAAACTGGAGGAATATCTTGGAAAGGAGTGATCAGACTGAAACGGCAGGAAATTGAACAGCATATTAAGTCGGCGATGGACCGGATAACGCCGGATGTCCTGGACCGGATCGATCTGACCACTCTTCAGGAAATTCATGCAGAGCGGCTGACGGACCTGCGCCGCAGACGGGCGCGGATGTGGGGGACGGCAGCCGCCTGTTTTTTGGCGATAGCGGCTGGCAGCGGAGGATATAATCTGTACCGGAACAGTCTGGTGGACTCCATTGTAGGGCTGGACGTCAATCCCAGCGTGGAGCTGTCCATCAACCGGAAGGAGCGGGTGCTGAAGGCAGAGGCATTAAATGAGGACGCCAGGGTCATCCTGGACGGAATGGATCTGAAAGGGGTGGGACTGAACGTGGCGGTAAACGCTGTGGTAGGTTCCATGGTATCCAGCGGCTATCTGGAGGACCTGGACAACACGATCCTGGTGACGGTGGTGGGGGACAGCGTGTCCCGGACCAGCGTGCTTCGCAGTCAGGTGGTGGCGGATGTGGAGAAAACTCTGGAGGAAAATCAGGTGGAGGCGGTGGTCTATGACCAGCAGGCCGTGGCCAGAGATGATGTGAGGGAGATGGCGGACCAGTATGGGATTTCCTATGGGAAGGCGTATTTCCTGGATGAACTGGTGGATCAGGATCCGGTGCTGAGCGACAGGGATCTGGCCCGTCTGTCTGCCATGTCCATGGAGGAGATTGCCAGAGAAGTGGCCGGAGAGACGTCTGGCGTGCAGCCGTCCCTTCCGGCGGCGGAGTCTGGTTCCGCGGATGAGACGGGAGAAGAAACCGGCGCGTCCGGGGAAGAAATGTCAGATGCAGAGACAGGGGGATCCGCAGAGGAGAACAGCCCGGCAGCAGAGGAAAATCCCCGGGAAACGGAAGATTTCTATAGGGAAGAGACTATTTCCGAGACCTGGCAGGAGGAGATGGAAGAAGGCGGGATCCGGCTGGACTATGCAGAATATGACGGCGGAGAGATCCTGGTGTATTTTAAGACGGAAGTGCGTTGGCGCAATCCCACGGTGAGCGTGAGAAACCGGGACGGAGAGTATTTCTCTGCCCGTATCAGCGAGACGGGAGAAGACTACTGCCGGATCACGGCGGAAGGACTGACGGAGGGAGAAACCTACTATTTCACAATGGGAGGCGTGGCGGCAGAAAATGGCGGCCGGCTTTCCGCAGTGTCCGGTCCCTTTCGGGTGCCGGTGATTTCCGGTCAGGCCACCGCAGGGGCAGAGGAAACCGCCGGGGATGGCACGGAAGAGGGCACGGCGGATGAGAGTACGGCGGAGGGGAATATTCCCGAAGAAGGTACGGCAGAGGAAGACTTGCCTGAAGAAAGTACGTCAGAGGCGAACATGGCGGAAGAGAGTACGGCAGAGGAGACCAGGCCGGAAGAGAGTACGGCAGAGGTGAGCGGGCCGGAAGAGAGTACGGCCGAAGAAAATACAGCGGAAGAGAGCACAGCCGAAGGAAACACAGCCAGTGAGATTTCCCCGCCAAAACTGCCGTCTTCCGGGGAGGAGAGGCCGGAGAGCGCGGATGGGGACGGTGCCGCCCCGAAGGCCGGGAGCTGAGAGCAGGGGACAATTTCCGGCTGAACCCCGGGAAATTTTTAAAAATACGTTGACATTCTTCGGCATCTGTGCTATTTTATATCAGTATTGACTGCCGAAGACAGTAGGCGCCGCAAGGCATAAGGTATGACCGCCTACCGAGGAACATACAAAGCTCATATAGAGGATTTGTAGAGCCTTTCTGTCTTGGACAGGGAGGCTTATTTTTTCGCAGGTGATACTCTTTTAAATCTAACAGGAGGTAAACCAAAATGGCAAAAGTAGAATTAAAGCAGCCGATCGTAGCTGAGATTTCCGAACTTTTAAACGGCGCTGCCTCTGCTGTAGTTGTGGACTACCGCGGACTGACCGTTGAGCAGGATACACAGCTGCGTAAAAAGCTGAGAGAATCTGATGTTTCTTACAAGGTATACAAGAACACCATGATTCGTTTTGCTGTGAAGGGCACGGAATTCGAGGCATTAGAGCCCCATCTGGAAGGACCGACCGCTCTGGCTGTGTCCAAGACGGACGCTACGGCTCCGGCAAGAGTCCTGGCTGACTTCGCTAAGACGGCTGACAAGCTGGAGTTAAAGGCAGGCGTGGTAGAGGGAACCTACTACGACGAGAAAGGAATTCAGACGATCGCCACGATCCCGTCCAGAGACATTCTTCTGGGCAGATTGCTGGGAAGCATGCAGTCCCCGATCGCAAACTTCGCCCGTGTGCTTAATCAGATTGCTGAGAAGGCAGAGGCGTAATCGGAAAATGACCGGCGGTGCCGTTTGCGCTTTGGCGTGAGATCGGCCAGGTATATTTTCACAGAAAAGCCGTCCAGAACGGCACAGAATCAATTTTAAAAGATGAAAAACAGGAGGAAATAAAAATGGCAAAGTTAACAACTGCAGAGTTTATCGAAGCTATCAAGGAATTATCCGTATTAGAGTTAAATGAGTTAGTAAAGGCTTGCGAGGAAGAGTTCGGCGTATCCGCAGCAGCTGGTGTTGTTGTTGCAGCAGGTGCAGCAGCAGGCGGCGCAGCTGAGGAAGAGAAGACCGAGTTCGACGTTGAGCTGACCGAGGTTGGCGCAAACAAGGTTAAAGTTATCAAGGTTGTTCGTGAAGTAACTGGCCTGGGCCTGAAAGAGGCTAAGGAAGTAGTTGACGGCGCTCCGAAGGTAGTTAAGGCCGGCGCTTCCAAGGAAGAGGCTGAGGACATCAAGGCTAAGCTTGAGGCTGAGGGCGCAAAGGTTACCCTTAAGTAATTTAGCTGAAAAAAGCTTGATTTTACGGGGAGAATCACGGAAGTGGTTCTCCCTTTACTAACATTTTGTTCTAAAAAGGCGTTTCTGGGCTACTAATAAAGCCAGCGGAAACGCCTTTTCGTTTGGATTTTGCCAAATGTAAACCATAAAATAAATATTAGTTGACAATTTGAGAAGAAGCGGATATACTCTGTGGTATACAAAGGACAGAAAGGGGAAAGACAGAATGGAAGGTGTGTGGACAGAGAGAAAACGGGGCAGAAAGTGGAGCGCGGAGAGACTGACGGCCATGGGGCTGATGGCTGCCCTGCTCAGCGTTTCTTCCTATATTGTAATCCCTCTCCCGTTTACGGCTGTGAGCATTACGGCACAGACCATGGTTGTAAATCTGATTGGAATGATACTGGGGCCGGCGGACACGGCGGCAGTATTTCTGGTATGGATCGGTCTGGGAGCAGTGGGAATGCCGGTGTTTTCCGGCGGTGCAGGAGGGCTTGGAAGCCTTCTGGGGCCGGGAGGCGGATATATTGCAGGATTTTTTGCCGCAGCAGTGCTTATCTCTCTGTTCTGCGGGAGAGTGAAGGGAGCAGGAAAGCAGACGCTGTTTCTCGTTGGCGTGGGAATTCCGGTGATCTATCTGTTCGGCGGGACCTGGATGAAGATCTCGCTGGGGCTTTCCTGGCCGGCAGTTCTGGTCCAGGCAGTGCTGCCCTTTATTCCCCTGGACGTGGCCAAGTGTCTGGGAGCGGCCGCTCTGGCAAAGGCTCTGCGGAGAGTAATGCCAGAGGTGAGGGGCTGACGGGAAGGGGCCGTTTTGATGATGAGAAGGCTCCGCCTGCTTTTTCTTGACGGGAAACGGATTCTCTGATATATTATAAAACTGTACGAACGAGAGAGGCAAAGCCTGAACGTGGCTGAAGCCTCTTTTTTCGTGCCGCAGAGAGAAAGAGAATGACAGAGAGGAATCATCAATTTAATGGAAACAATTCGATTTGAGGAAATGGAATTAAACAGTAAAATTTTGCGGGCGGTGAGAGATATGGGCTTTGAGGAGCCGTCTCCCATTCAGGCGAAAGCCATTCCCCTGCAGCGGGAGGGGAAGGATATTATCGGACAGGCGCAGACAGGAACGGGAAAGACGGCGGCTTTCGGCATTCCCCTGCTGGAAAAGGTAGATCCAAAGAACAAAAAGCTGCAGGCTATTGCCCTCTGCCCCACCAGAGAGCTGGCAATCCAGGTGGCGGAGGAGATCCGGCGGCTGGCAAAATATATGCACGGAGTAAAGGTGCTTCCGGTATATGGAGGTCAGGAGATTGTAAAGCAGATTCGTTCCCTGAAGGACGGCGTCCAGATCATCATCGGAACGCCGGGCCGTGTAATGGATCACATGAGACGGAAAACCATTAAGGTGTCCGGTATTCACACGGTGATCCTGGATGAGGCGGATGAGATGCTGAATATGGGATTTCTGGAAGATATGGAGACTATTTTAAGCCAGCTTCCGGAGGAGAGGCAGACGGTGATGTTTTCCGCCACCATGCCGGAAGAGATTATGGAGATCGCCAGAAGATTTCAGCGGAATCCGGAGATCGTAAAGGTGGTGAAACGGGAGCTGACCGTGCCGAAGGTCACTCAGTATTATTATGATGTGAAGCCGAAAAACAAGGTGGAGGTGCTCTGCCGTCTTCTGGATATGTACTCCCCCAGGCGTTCCGTGGTGTTCTGCAACACGAAGAAGCAGGTGGACGAGCTGGTGGAAGCGCTGCAGGGACGGGGATATTTTGCAGAAGGTCTTCATGGAGATCTGAAGCAGAGTCAGAGAGACAAGGTGATGAACGGCTTCCGCAGCGGGAGAACGGAAATTCTGGTGGCCACGGATGTGGCGGCCAGGGGAATCGACGTGGACGATGTGGAAGCGGTGTTTAACTACGACATCCCTCAGGACGACGAATATTACGTGCACCGCATCGGCCGTACCGGCCGGGCGGGCAAAGAAGGACGGGCCTTCAGCCTGGTGGTGGGGCGCGAGGTGTATAAGCTGAGGGAAATTCAGCGCTATTGCAGGACGAAAATCATTCCCCAGGCTATCCCGTCTCTGGATGATATCACCGATATCCGCATGGAAAAGGTGCTGGATCAGGTGACGGAAATCATTGAGAGGGAAGACTTGTCGGAGATGATTGACGCGGTGGAGAAAAAGATCCTGGAGGAGGACTACACCGCAATGGATCTGGCTGCGGCGTTTCTGCGCATGGCTATGGGTGAGGAAGCGGAGGATACCATCGACGACTTCCGCACAGCCAGGGACCTGGAAGATCTGGACCGGCCCGCCAGGGGACGGCGGGGAAAACGGGGAGCCGGGACCGATGAGTACAGCCGGGGAGAGTACGGTCGGAGCGAAAATGGCCGGGGCGGCCGCCGAAATGCCGGAGGGCGAAAGAGAGAGAGCCGGGACGATATGGCCCGCCTGTTTATTAACGTGGGAAAAAATCACGGGGTGAAGCCGGGGGATGTGCTGGGAGCCATCGCCGGGGAATCCGGAATGCCCGGCAGCCTGGTGGGCAGCATCGATATGTATGACAAATATACGTTTGTGGAGGTGCCGGAGGACTGTGCCGACGAGGTGCTGGAGGCCATGAAGCACGCCAGAATCAAGGGAAAGAATGTGAGAATGGAGATCGCCAAGCAGGCGGAATAAAGAACAGCCGGCTCTTTTGAGCAGGCAGGACGACAAAAAAAGCCCGTCCGTGTCCGGAAAACCGGAGCGGACGGGCTCTTTGTATGGACGGAGCACGTTCTGTCGACGGGAGCGCTTTTGCCGGGCCGGAGGCCTTTTGATTCCCCGGCGGCGCCGGTTACGCGCTGATGGCGTTTCCGGTGTAAAGCTGATAGTATTTCCCTTTTTCCTCCATGAGCTGGTCGTGATTTCCCCGCTCGATGATGCGGCCCTGTTCCAGAACCATGATGCAGTCGGAGTTTTGTACAGTGGAAAGACGGTGGGCGATGACGAAGGTGGTGCGGCCTTTCATCAGCCGGTCCATGCCGTCCTGCACCAGCTTCTCTGTTCTGGTATCGATGGAGGAAGTGGCCTCATCCAGGATCAGCACCGGCGGGTCGGCTACGGCGGCTCTGGCGATGGCCAGAAGCTGTCTCTGGCCCTGGCTTAAATTGCTGCCGTCGCCGGTGAGCATGGTGTTGTAGCCGTCGGGCAGATGCTTGATGAAGCCATGTGCGTTGGCCAGCTTGGCGGCGGCGATGCATTCCTCATCGGTGGCATCCAGACGGCCGTAGCGGATATTGTCCATGACAGTGCCGGTGAACAGATGGGTGTCCTGAAGCACCATTCCCAGAGAGCGGCGCAGGTCTGCTTTTTTGATTTTGTTGATGTTGATGTCGTCGTAGCGGATTTTGCCGTCCTGAATGTCGTAAAACCGGTTGATCAGGTTGGTGATGGTGGTCTTTCCTGCTCCGGTACTGCCTACAAAGGCAATTTTCTGGCCGGGAGTGGCGTACAGCTTGATGTTGTGAAGGACGATTTTCTTATCGTCATAGCCGAAGTCCACGTCATTGAAGGTCACATCCCCTTCCAGTTTGGTGTAGGTCACGGTGCCGTCGGCGGAGTGGGGGTGCTTCCAGGCCCAGATGCCGGTGCGCTCGCTGCACTCGGTGAGAGTGCCGTCGGCGTTTTCCCTGGCGTTGACCAGCTCCACGTAGCCGTTGTCAGCCTCCGGCTCCTCATCCATCATGTCAAAGATACGCTCTGCGCCGGCGGTGGCCATGACGATGCTGTTCATCTGCTGGCTCAGCTGGGTCACCGGCTGGGTAAAGCTCTTGCACAGCATCAGGAAGGACACAAGACCGCCGACTGTCAGTCCGGAAAAACCGCCCAGGGCCAGCACGGCGCCGACTACGGCGCAGAGGACGTAGCAGATATTTCCCAGATTGGCGTTGATGGGCATCATGACGTTGGCGAATTTGTTGGCGTTGCAGGCGCTGTCCCGAAGCTGATTATTCAGCTTCTTAAACTGTTCCAGGCTCTTGTCTTCGTGGCAGAAGACTTTTACCACCTTCTGGCCTTCCATCATCTCTTCAATGTAGCCGTTTACCGTACCCAGGTCTTTCTGCTGCCGGGCAAAATAGAGTCCTGATTTTCCGCTGAGGCGGGAGGTGACAAATACCATGACGCATACCATGACCAGACAGATGATGGTCAGGGGAATGTCCAGGATTATCATGCTGAACAGGGTGGTGATAAAGGTGATGGACGCATTGATCACCTGGGGGATACTCTGACTGATCACCTGGCGCAGGGTATCCACGTCGTTGGTGTACACGGACATGATATCGCCGTGAGCGTGGGTGTCAAAATAGCGGATGGGCAGAGACTCCATGTGGGAGAAGAGCTCATCCCTCAGACGCTTCATAGTTCCCTGACTGATATTTACCATGATCCGGTTGTAGGTGTAGGAGCAGATGATGCCCACTGCGTAGATGCAGGCCATAACTGTGAGGGCGTGAGCCAGGGGACCATAATCCGGCGAGGCCGCCTGAGTCAGGGGAAGGATGTAGTCGTCGATCAGGGTCTGCATAAACAGGGTGCCCCGCCTGGTGACCAGGGAGGAACCCAGGATGCAGAGAACCACAATGAGAAACGGCCATTTATAATAACGGGTCATATACCCCACTACCCGTCCCAGCATATGGCTCATTTCTTTGACGCCGGCTCTGGAAGCGGGGGCTTTGGAATTATTTTCTCTCATAATCAGTCACTCTCCTTTCATGCTTCCGGAACGGGCTGGTCGAAATCACCGCCGCCCTTCTGCTGAGTTTCGTAGATTTCCTGATAAATGGCATTGGTTTTCAGAAGATTTTCGTGAGTATCGAAAGCGCTCACCTGTCCGTCATCCAGAACCAGGATCCGGTCGGCGTCCTGGACGCTGGAAATACGCTGGGCGATGATGATTTTGGTAGTGCCGGGAATCTTTCTGGCGAAAGCAGCCCGGATTCTGGCGTCTGTGGCGGTGTCCACGGCGCTGGTGGAATCGTCCAGGATCAGCACCTTCGGTTTTTTTAACAGGGCTCTGGCAATGCAGAGACGCTGCTTCTGTCCGCCGGAGACGTTGGTTCCGCCCTGCTCGATCCAGGTATCATATTTGTCCGGGAACCGTTCGATAAATTCGTCGGCGCAGGCCTGGCGGCACACTTCCTCACATTCCTCCAGGGTGGCGTCCTCCCTGCCCCACCGCAGGTTATCCAGAATGGTGCCGGAGAACAGAACGTTTTTCTGAAGCACCACGGCTACCTGGTTTCTCAGGGCGTCCATGTCGTACTCCTTTACGTCCCGGCCGCCCACCATCACCTGGCCTTCCGTCACATCGTAAAGACGGCTGATCAGATTTACCAGGCTGGACTTGCCGCAGCCGGTTCCGCCGATGATGCCCACGGTTTCGCCGGAAGAAATGTGGAGATCGATATCACGCAGGGTCTCTTCCCCGGTACCATGCTTGTAGGAAAAGCTCACATGGTTGAAGTCGATGCGGCCGTCGGGAACTTCCTCCACAGGGTTGGCGGGATTGGTGAGATCTGCTTTCTCCGTGAGAACTTCCGCGATACGCCGTCCGCTGGCTGAGCTCATGGTGATCATAACGAATACCATGGACAGCATCATCAGGGACATGAGCATGCTCATGACGTAGCTGAACATGGAAGTCAGCTCTCCGGTGGTCAGGTCACCGATCACGATGAAATGGGCGCCGAACCAGGACAGAGCGATCATGCAGCTGTAAATCACAAGCATCATGACCGGGTTGTTGAGAGCCAGACGGCCTTCTGCTTTCACGGAAAGACGGTAGAGGCCTTCGGCTGCTTTGGAGAATTTTTCGTTTTCAAAGCTCTCACGCACAAAGGCTTTTACCACCCGGATAGCGGATACATTTTCCTGTACGCTGGCGTTTAAGTCGTCGTACCGGTGAAATACCTGTGTGAAGATCTTTGTGGCTCCGCCCATAATCAGGAAAAGGGCAATTCCCAGGACCACAATAGCTGCCAGGAAAATAAGGCTCAGCCGGGGACTGATGAACAGGCACATGATCATGCTGCACAGAAACATCAGCGGCGCCCGGACTGCGATTCTCAGACACATCTGGTATGCGTTCTGCATATTGGTCACGTCGGTAGTCATTCGGGTGACCAGGCCGGCAGTGCTGAATTTGTCAATGTTGGAAAAAGAAAAGGTCTGTATATTTTCGTACATAGCTTCCCGCAGGTTGCAGGCAAAGCCGGACGAAGCTTCGGCGGCGTATTTTCCCGCCAGAGCGCCGAAGGTCAGACTGAGAAAGGCCATAACCAGCATAATGGCTCCGTAAAAATAGATCTGCCCCATATCTCCCGCTTCAATGCCTTTGTCGATGATGGAGGCGGTGACGAAGGGAATCAACACTTCCATCAGCACCTCCAGAGCGGTGAACAGGGGTGTGATTATGGACACGCGGCGGTACTGCTTAATCTGTCCCATCAATACTCGAATCATATGAGTTCCTCCTTGCATGTTCTTATTTCATATTTCTGACGATTTTTGCCAGGCCGTCTTCAATGGTTTTCAGCTCTTCCGGTGAGATGCCGCGGCAGAGGCAGTCCCGGCGCTGTTTCAGGTATTCGTCCATGAGCTGCCGGACCCGGATGGCTTTCGGGGTGAGGGTAATCCGTTTTTTCCTCTCATCCTTGGGAACTGCCTGAATGGTGAGGTATCCATTCTGCTTCAGTCCTTTTAAGGAGCTGGAAATGGCTGCCTTGGATACACCTGTCTTCAGGCGGATATCAGTTGCGCTGAACGCCTGGTCCGGAAACGTCAGCAGATAATGGAGCATATGGCTCTGGGCGGGAGTAATGTCCGCTCCGTTCAGAGAGTTTTTTTCATACTGATCCAAAAGAACATTTGCCTGTTTCAGCAAGCTGATCAGGCGTTCATCTGTCATAATTTCATGCACTCCTTTCTTCAGCCCGGAGTCAGGTTGACGGTGAACAGTTTTGGCGGAAACGGTTGCCCGGAAAAACTGTTACCATACGAACAATTAATGGGCTTATGAATCATTATACGCAAAAAGGATTGAAAGTGAATTCAAAAGATGTTATTATTAATAAACAAAATTTATTAATATACTGACAGAGAGGAAGAAACCGGTGAACACGTTTCAATTAAATTGTTTTATGACGGTGGCAAAGACGCTGAATTTTGCCAGGGCGGCGGAGCAGCTGAACATCACTCAGCCGGCAGTGACCCATCAGATCCGGAGCCTGGAAGAGGAATTGAATGTGAAGCTGTTTAAACGGACGACGAGGATGGTGGAACTGACTCCGTCCGGATATCTGTTTATCAATGACGCCAGGGATATTCTGGAGACGGCCATAAGGGCGAAAAAGCGGTTTGAGAATCCGGGGGAACAGGATATTGTGGAACTGAGAATCGGATGCCAGAGCCACACTTATCTGCGAGGGATGCCCATGGCGCTGGAGAGGCTGCGAAAGCTGCATCCCGCCCTGCATCCCAGATTTCAGGCGGAGCCGGTTCCTGTGCTCCGCAGACTTCTCCAGGACGGAGATCTGGATGTGCTGATGGATTTTCAGGAGGAGGAAGGGCAGAAGCGGGGAGTGATATACAGAGAGCTGCTGAAGATCCCCATGGTCTGCCTCTGCGCTGCGGATCACCCTCTCGCCGGGAAGGAGAAGATCTGTCCGGAGGACCTGGAGGAAGAGAAGCTGATTTTCAGCAGTCCCATGCGGAGTCCTTCGGCTGTGGTGCGGTTTCAGGGAGCGCTTATGGGGAAGCACTCCATGTCGGATGTCTGTTTTTCTGATTCACCGGAGACGGCTGCCCTTCTCACCAGGGCGGGTTACGGAATCTCGTTTCTGCCGGACCTGTTCCTTCCGCAGAATCCCTTTCTGGCAAAAGTGCCTCTGGATCAGGCGGAGGAGATGTCGTTCGGCGTCTATTTCCGGGCAGGTGAGACGGATTCGATTCTGCGGGATTTTGTCCGGATTATGGCGGATGTCTGTGAAATCTCCGATGTCAATCAGTTACAGTCCGTTTGTTAGGAGGAAAATTTATGGGATAACAGGCGGGAAAACCTTGTAGAGGCGGCGGGAAGAGGCTATACTGGTGGTACAGGAGGTGGAAGTGAAATGATCATAAGAAGCAGAAAGGTCTGGATGGCCGGACAGTTTTTCCCGGCAGATATTGAGATGGACGGCGGGAAGATTGTGAGAATATGGCCGTATGGAGAGAAACAGGCAGATGCTGACTACGGGGAAAAGCGGATTGTGCCGGGATTTATCGACCTGCACACCCACGGTTCCTACGGGTACGATACCAACGACGGAGAGCCGGAGGGGCTGAGAAACTGGATGAAGAGGATTCCCGAGGAAGGGGTGACCGCTATTCTGCCCACTACGGTGACCCAGATGCCGGATGTGCTGACAAAGGCAGTGGCCAATGTGGCGGAGGTGATCGAAGGCGGATATGAGGGCGCTGAGATCCTGGGAATTCATTTTGAGGGACCGTATCTGGATATGGAGTATAAGGGGGCCCAGCCGCCGGAGGCCATTGCCAGAGCTACGGTGGAGCAGTTTGAGGAGTATCAGAAAGCGGCGAAGGGATGGATCCGCTATATCACTCTGGCACCGGAGCACGATGAAAACCACGCCCTTACCAGATATTGCTCCACTCACGGAGTGGTGGTGAGCATGGGGCATTCTGCGGCTACCTATGAAGACGCAGTCATGGGAATTGCCAACGGAGCCATGTCCATGACCCATGTGTACAATGGAATGACAAAGTATCACCACAGAGATCCTGGCCTTGTGGGTGCGGCGTTCCGCATCCGGGACGTGTACGGAGAGATCATCTGTGACGGCTGCCATTCCCATCTGGCAGCGCTGAACAATTTCTTTGCGGTGAAGGGGAGAGATTACAGCATTATGATCACCGATTCTCTCCGGGCAAAGCACTGTCCGCCGGGAGGAAATTATCAGCTGGGCGGACACGACATCGAGATCGGCGAGGACGGCCTGGCCAGGCTCAAGGGCACCAATACCATAGCGGGAAGTACGCTGAGGATGAACCGGGGCTTAAAGATTCTGGCAGAGGACGCCATGGTGCCCTTTGACGCGGCCCTTAATTCCTGCACCATCAACCCGGCCAGATGCCTGCGGGTGGACGACAGGAAAGGCCGGATCGCAGCGGGCTGCGACGGGGATCTGGTGGTTCTGGAGGACAATTACGACGTGATTCAGACCTACTGCAGAGGCCGGGCCATGCTGTGAGGGAACAGGTAAAAAAGACAGATAAAAACAGGCGGGAAGCTTCCTGAGTTTCAGGGAGCTTCCCGTTTTTTACTGTGAAAGCCCGGTCTCAAAGCAGAGGCGGAACGGGCTGCTTGCAGACCGGACCGTCTCTGCTTTAGATAATATGAAGTGACCCCACATTTGCAGCAACGTGGATTTACCTGTATACTGAAGATTGACAA
>DXBC01000141.1 GCA_019116745.1 Candidatus Lachnoclostridium stercorigallinarum | reverse complement strand
GGTGATTGTGAATGTACTCCCCACGGAGACATTCTTCGGCGGTTTTTATCAGAAGCCTATTGACTAGAGAACGGCAAAAGAGCGGCTTCCGAAAAAGTGCCCCGGCAGCAGGCCGGGAGAAAAGGAGAAGAATATGCACAGATTAGGTATTTCTGTTTATCCGGAACACTCCACCCAGGAGAAGGACTTTGCTTACATGGAGCTTGCGGCAAAATATGGGTTTTCCCGCATTTTCACCTGCCTGCTCTCCGCGAGCAGCGATCCGGAGGTAATTAAGAAAGAGTTCGGTACATTTCTGAAAAAGGCCCATGAGCTGGGATTTCAGGTGGCTGCAGATACGAATCCCCAGGTGTTTCATAACCTGGGAGCGGCTCCGGACAATCTGGAAATTTTTCATGAGCTGGGACTGGACATTATCCGTCTGGACGGCCATTTTGATGAGTTTCAGGATGTGCTGATTACCAGAAACCCCTATGGAATCAAGATTGAATTTAACGGAAGCTCCGACGCGGATATCGAGCGTCTGATCCGTCATGGAGCAGACCGGAGAAATATGATCATCTGTCACAATTTCTATCCGGAGCGCTACTCAGGCCTGAGCCAGAAGACCTTTGACAGGTTCAATGAGAAGTGGACTTCCCTGGGAATGACTACGGCGGCCTTTGTCTCCAGCCAGGCGGAGCACACCTTTGGGCCGTGGGAAGTATACCAGGGGCTGCCCACGCTGGAAGCAGACCGGACCCTTCCCATCGACGCTCAGGTTCGCCATATGGTAGCCTGCGAGGCGATCGATGACATTCTCATCGGAAACGCCTACGCCACGGAGGAGGAGTTAAAGGCCATGGCCTCCGTGAAGCTGACGAACACCACCATAAAAATGGACGCGGCAGAAGGACTGGGTGAGGCGGAAAAAGATGCGGTCTTCCATTTCATTCACAGCGGCAGAAATGACGCAAGCGAGTATTTTATCCGTTCCAGTTTCCCGAGACTGAAGTTTAAGAACCGGGAGATTCCTTTCCGCCCCTGCGAGAAGAAGACCTTCACCAGAGGGGATGTGCTGGTGGTCAATGACAATCTGGCCCACTACCGGGGCGAAGTAGAGATCGTGCTCACTGAGATAGAAAATGATGGCCAGAGAAATCTGGCAGGCCGGATCGCGGACACGGATATGCGGATCCTGGATGAGATGGAGAAGAGGCCGGATCACGTATTTGAAATCATCTGAACGAAACGAAGGAAAAAGTGAAGAAAAGGAATATACAGACAGCGGGCGAAATGGGGATTCGCCCGCTGTCTTCTGGATTGCGGCAAAATTCTGCTGGGAACGGGAGGTTTACGCCATGATCATGAACCACTCTACGGTCTGAGGATCGTAGTGGGAGAAGAACAGGCTCCTGCCGCCGTCCAAAACCTCGATCTTTGCCATGTCCTCCGGGGACAGGGTGAAGTCGAAGATCCGGAGGCGAAGGTGGTATACCATCTGCTCTACCGGGAGGAGAAGAAAAAATGTGAAGGGGTGACAGGTCAGACCCTCTTATAAAGAATGGGCACTCCGTATCCGAAAGTCTGCTTTCCCTGTACTTCCATGGTCTCCGTCACCTCCAGGCACTCCCGGGAAAAGCGCTCAAACAGGGAGAATTTCAGAACCGGGGAGAACATGCTGGTGCTTCCTCCCTCCCACACTCCATCCTTTTTCGTGTACAGGGCGGGAGTGAACCGCTCAGAGCGCTTTAAGGAAGCGTAGGTTATCTCCGTCAAATTGGCGTAGGTGAAAGAGCTTTTGTCATATCCTTCCGGAATCTCATAGGAGGTGAGCAGAATGCCGTTTTCCTCTTCGGTAAACAGGAAGAAATGATGGGCGGCGTGGGTGTTTCCCTTGGCGGTAAAATAGCTCTCTTCTACAATAAAGACGCCGTCAAAATCCTTCGGCAGGCCGGTGATCTTGTGGTTGCAGGCGGTGTTCACATGCTCCGCAAAGGGGAAATCCGGGTTGTCTTCTTTCATGGATTCCCACTGCTCCCGGTTGCTGAAGGAACCGGTGAGAATAGAAATAAATTCCTGTAACTGTTTCATAATATTATTTTCCTCCTTATTTTTCTTTTCCGAAAGGCAGTCCGCCTTCCCGGAAGGTTGTTTTTTTCATCAGATGAGTTAAGGTTTGCCGCTCTTCATGATCCAGAGGGGACAGAATCATTTCGTCCCATTCCCGAAACAGGCTTCGGCTCAGCTGTACCACATCCCGCCCCCGCTCCGTGAGCCGGATGATCCGCCCGCGGCGGTCCGACTCATTTTTCTCCTGGGTGATCATGCCCCGCTCGGTGAGCTTTGCAAGCTCACGGTTCAGGTAGCCGGCATCCAGTTTGAGCGCCTGGCAGATATCCTTTGGTGAGCAGCAGTCCCGATTCCCCGCGTACAGCAGGATATAGAGTTGTCCCAGGGCCACGCCCGCTTCGGCCAGCCGCCCGGAGCAGTAGGCGGAAAACTGCTTTCTCAGGACAGAGACGCAGGCGGCAAAGGAAATTTCTTCTGACAAAGAATCACCTCCATCCAATTGATAATTGATAATATCAAATATATTCCCGCGAAGAGGATTTGTCAACCAATTTCTTTTGGGAAAAACCCGGTTGCAACTCCCTTCCCGCAACGGTATAATGTCTTTACGAGCCGCGGCTCCCTCGCCGTGATGCCGGAAAACACAGGAAAATGAAAGAAATCGGAGAACAGAATATGAAGACAGGAACCTTATACGGAATCGGAATCGGTCCGGGAGATCCGGAACTTTTAACCATAAAGGCCATCCGCCGCATTCGGGAGTGCAGCGTTATTGCCGTCCCCGGAAAGATACCCCAGGAGAGCGTCGCCTACCGCATCGCCGTCCAGGCGGTGCCGGAACTGGAGGAGAAGAGGCTTGTGGCCGTTCACATGCCCATGACGAAAGACCGGACAGTACTGGACGCCTGCTTTCAGGCTGCGGCAGACGCTCTGGAGCCGTATCTTCAGGCGGGAGAGGACGTGGGCTTTCTTACCCTGGGGGATGTGACGATCTATTCCACCTATCTTTACATCCATCGGCTGCTCGCCGCCAGAGGCTATGATACAGCTATGGTGAGCGGCATTCCATCGTTCTGCGCTGCTGCAGCCAGGCTGAATATGGGGCTGGCGGAGGGGGCGGAGGAGATCCACATCATTCCCGCCACCTATCAGGTGGAGGACAGTCTGGGACTGCCGGGCACAAAGGTGCTGATGAAGACGGGAAAACAGATGGGCCGTGTGAAGGAGCAGCTGAAAGAAGCCGGCCTCTCTGTGGCCATGGTGGAAAACTGCGGGATGGAAGGAGAGACCCTGTACCGCAGCCTGGAGGAAATCGGCGACCATTCCGGCTACTACTCCCTGATCATCGCAAAGGAGGTCGGAAAAAATGAATAAGCTGTACGCAGTGGGCATCGGTCCGGGGGACTATGAAAAAATGACTTTGGAGGCGGTAAAGGTACTCTCCTCCTGCGATGTGATTGTGGGGTATACGGTGTATGTGGACCTGGTGCGGGAGCATTTCCCGGAGAAAGAATTTCTCACTACTCCCATGCGCCGGGAGGAAGAGCGCTGCCGCATGGCCTTTGAGGAGGCGGCAAAAGGAAAGACAACTGCCATGATCTGCAGCGGCGACGCCGGCGTGTACGGAATGGCGGGACTTCTGCTGGAGATGGGAAGAGATTATCCGGACTGTCAGGTGGAGGTGATCCCGGGGGTGACAGCGGCCCTGTCCGGGGCGGCGGTGCTGGGAGCTCCCCTGATTCACGATTTTGCGGTGATCAGCCTGAGCGATCTTCTCACCCCCTGGGAGCTGATTGAAAAGCGGCTGGCCTGCGCGGCGGAGGGGGACTTTTCCATCTGTATCTACAATCCGTCCAGCAGGAAGAGAAAGGATTATCTGCAGAAAGCCTGCGACATCCTTATGGAGCATAAATCCCCGGATACGGTCTGCGGTCTGGTGAGAAGCATCGGCCGCGAGGGGCAGAGTTTTCAGATCATGACGCTGAGGGAACTGAGAGACAGGGAAACGGATATGTTTACCACGGTGTTTGTGGGAAATTCGGCCACCAGAGAGGCGGCGGGACGGATGGTGACGCCCAGGGGATATCATCTGGAGAAACAGGAAGGGCGGTGAAGACATGGTTCATTTTGTAGGCGCGGGTCCGGGAGATCTGGAGCTGATCACAGTAAAGGGGAAACGGCTTCTGGAGGAGGCGGATGTGATCATCTATGCCGGTTCCCTGGTCAATCCCCGGCTTCTCTCTTACGGAAAAGAGGGGGTGGAGATCCATAACAGCGCGGAGATGACTCTGGAAGAGGTACTGGCGGTGATGAAGCAGGCGGAGACAGAAGGGAAGATGACCGTCCGCCTGCACACCGGGGATCCGTCCGTGTACGGCGCGCACAGAGAGCAGATGGACGCCCTGGACCGCCTGGGGATCGGGTATGACGTGACGCCGGGAGTCAGCTCTTTCCTGGCGGCAGCGGCGTCCTTAAAAAAGGAATACACTCTGCCGGGGGTAAGCCAGACGGTCATCCTTACCAGAAAAGGGGGCCGGACGGAGGTTCCCGCAGGGGAGAGCTTAAAAAGCCTGGCAAAGCATCAGGCCACCATGGTGATTTTCCTGAGCGTAGGGCAGATGGAAGAGGTGGCGGCCGATCTGGCCCCCGCTTACGGCTGGGATGCTCCGGCGGCGGTGGTGTATAAGGCGTCCTGGGAAGATGAAAAGATTGTCCGGGGGACGCTAAAAGATATTGGGGAGAAGGTGAAGAAAGAGGGAATCCGCAAGACGGCCCTCATTGCCGTGGGAGGTTTTCTGGGGGATGATTACCAGCTCTCCAGGCTGTACGACGGCAGCTTTACCCATGAGTTCCGGAAAGGAACGGAAGGAGGAGATGGAACGTGGCAAAAATGATCATGGTTCAGGGCACTATGTCCAACGCGGGAAAGAGCTTTCTGGCAGCGGGACTGTGCCGGGTGTTTAAGCAGGACGGCTGGCGGGTGGCTCCCTTTAAGGCTCAGAATATGGCCCTCAACAGCTTTGTGACGAAAGAGGGCCTGGAGATGGGCCGGGCTCAGGTGGTGCAGGCGGAAGCTGCTGGAGCGGAGCCGGAGGTGGCCATGAACCCCATTCTTTTAAAGCCCAGCAGCCAGACCGGCAGCCAGGTGATCGTCAACGGGGAGGTTTTGGGGAATTACTCGGCGGAGGAGTACTTCACCAGAAGAAAAGAACTGATGCCGGTGGTAAAAGAGGCTCTGGACAAGCTGGCAAAGAAGTATGACATTATTGTGATCGAGGGGGCGGGAAGCCCTGCGGAGATCAACCTGAAGGAGAATGATCTGGCCAACATGGGCATTGCCCGCCTGGCAAAGGCACCGGTGCTTCTGGTGGGAGATATTGACCGGGGCGGAGTGTTCGCCTCCCTCTACGGCACGGTAAAACTTTTGGAGCCTGAGGAGCAGGCCATGATCCGGGGAATTGTGATCAACAAGTTCCGGGGAGATGTGTCTCTGCTGAAGCCGGGGCTGGATATGATTGAGGAGCTTCTGGACATTCCCGTGGTGGGAGTGGTTCCCATGAGCCAGGTGGACATTGAGGATGAGGACAGCCTGGCGGAGCGGCTGAACCGGCGGGAAAAAAAGGCCGGCACCGATATTGCGGTCATCCGCCTGCCCCACCTGTCCAATTTTACGGATTTTGACGTGTTTGAGCGGCTGGAGGGAGTGTCTCTCCGGTACGTGGAAGAGGCGGAGGAGCTGGGGCTTCCCGATGTGGTGATCATTCCCGGAACCAAAAATACCATGTCCGACTTAAAGTGGATGAGAGACGGCGGCCTGGCGGAAAAGATCCAGGAACTGTCGGCGGTGGATATCCCGGTGGTGGGCATCTGCGGCGGTTTCCAGATGCTGGGAAAGAGGCTGAGCGATCCCTACGGAGTGGAGAACAAGGGGACCATGGACGGCCTTGGGCTTCTGGACGCGAAAACGGTGTTTTCCAGGGAGAAAGTGAGAACCCAGGCGAAGGGAAAGATGGCGGCGGCCATTCCCGGCTGGGACCTTCTTGCAGGCATGGAGACGGAAGGCTATGAGATCCATATGGGCGTCACCAGAAATCTGGGGGACTGCAGGGAAATCATGTACAGCCAGAAGGACGGCCATCCTGTTCTGGGCCTGGGGAACTCTTCCGGCACCGTTATCGGCACCTATCTTCACGGCTTCTTTGACGCTCCTGGAATGGCGGAGCGGTTTGTGGCCCAGATAGAGGCGGGAAAGCGGGCGGAGACGGAGGCAGCGCCGCCTGTACAGCCCAGCCATGACTGGAAGCAGTACAGGGAAGAGCAGTATGACAGGCTGGCGGATCTGGTGAGAAATTCGCTGGATATGGAAAAGGTCTATGAGATTTTAAACGGCGGTCTGTAAAAATGCCCCATTTCTTGACTTTTCCCGGCCATACTGATAAAATAGTGGAAACTGGAAAAGGTCCTTCACCTTCGGGTGAGGGACCTTTTAAAAAATCAGCCTGAGAACCCCGCGGCCTGGGGGAAAACGGGCTTACAGGAGAGGAGACCGGCAGTGAGACCGCAGGAGATTGAAAAAAAGAGCATGGAGATCATCGGGCGTGAGATGGGAGAACGGGCAGCCCTCTGGCCGCCGGAGGAGCTTCTGGTGGTGAAACGATGCATTCACACCTCCGCAGATTTTGATTATGGAGAGAATCTGGTGTTTTCTCCAGGAGCGGTGAAACTTGCTGTGGACGCCCTGAAAAAAGGCGTGACCATCGTCACGGACACCTCCATGGCAGCTGCCGGGATCAACAAGCGGTCTGCCGCCGCCCTGGGGGTGGAGGTGCGCTGCTTTATCTCTGATCCGGACGTGGCGGAGGAGGCAAAGAGCCGGGGAGTGACCCGTTCCGCCGTATGCATGGAAAGGGCGGCGGCCCTGGGCCGGCCGGTGATTGCGGCGGTGGGAAATGCCCCGACAGCCCTGATCCGCCTGCGGGAGATGGCAGATGAGGGGCTGTTCCGGCCGGAACTGATCATCGGCGTTCCCGTGGGCTTTGTGAATGTGGTGGAGGCCAAGGAGCTGATTCTTGAGACGGACATTCCCCACATTGTGGCCAGGGGAAGAAAGGGCGGCAGCAATATTGCCGCCGCCATTGTAAACGCCCTGCTCTATCAGGTATACCGGGAGGAGTGAGGGAAAGCCGGCCGGGCCGGGGACGGCAGCTCCGGCGACCGGGCAGACCAGCCCGGCCGCCGGCTCACAAGGACAACAACAGAATCGAGGAGATTATGATGAATACAAAACAGTCAGAAGAATTATTCAGAAAATCACAGGAAAAAATCCCGGGAGGCGTCAACAGCCCGGTGCGGGCGTTCCGCTCTGTGGGGCGCACCCCTCTGTTTATCCACCACGCCGCGGGAGACCGGATCACAGATGTGGACGGAAATGAGTTTATCGACTATGTGTGCTCCTGGGGGCCGGGGATTCTGGGCCACGCCCATCCCCAGGTGATCGGCGCGGTGAAAGCGGCCTGCGACAGAGGCCTGACCTACGGCGCCCCTACGGAGAATGAGCTGATCCTGGCAGATATGATCTGCGATGCCATGCCTTCCGTGGAGATGGTTCGCCTGGTGAGCTCCGGAACGGAGGCGGTGATGAGCGCCATCCGGGTGGCCAGAGGCTACACCGGAAGAGACTACATCATCAAGTTTAAGGGCAATTATCACGGCCACTCCGACGGCCTGCTGGTGAAAGCGGGTTCCGCCGCCCTGACCACGGCGGTGCCGGACAGCAGCGGCGTGCCGGCTTCCTATACGCAGAATACCCTGGTGGCCCTCTACAACGATAAGGAATCGGTGAGAGAGCTGATGGAGAAGTATGGGGAGCAGGTGGCGGCCATTATTGTAGAGCCGGTGGCGGCCAACATGGGAGTGGTTCTCCCGGAAGACGGTTTTCTGGAATACCTGCGGGAGATCACAGAGGAGTACGGCTCCCTGCTGATCTTTGACGAGGTGATCACCGGCTTCCGCCTGGGCTACGGCGGAGCCCAGGAATATTTCGGCATCCGTCCGGATATGACTACCATGGGAAAGATCGTGGGCGGAGGAATGCCCATGGCTGCCTACGGCGGCCGCAGGGATATTATGGACATGGTATCCCCTGTGGGACCGGTGTACCAGGCGGGAACCCTCTCCGGCAATCCCATCGCCACCACGGCGGGGATTGAGACCTTAAAGATTCTGAAGGCCCATCCGGAGTATTACAGGCAGATTGAGGCGAAGGCGGAAAAAATTGCCGGGGCCTTAAAGGAAAGAGGCAGACGCACCGGCATTCCCGTGAGCGTCAACCAGATCGGCTCCCTCCTCTGCGCCTTCTTTACGGACCGTCATGTGGGGGATTACGACAGCGCCACTTCCTCCGACTTAAAGGCCTATGCGGAGTATTTCGGCCATATGCTGGAAAACGGCGTTTACGTGGCTCCGTCTCAGTACGAGGCCATGTTTGTGTCCGCGGCCCACAGCGACGGGGACATTGAGCGCACCTGTCAGGTGATTCTGGAGGCGTAAAGGAGAAGGCTGCGCGTACCGGAAAGAAAAGATGTCTGTGCCGGGATGCACAACTTCCGGGAGATGTCCGCCCGGGAAAAACGGTGTCGTTTTCAGGTACTTGCAATTTGGCGATAAAATAATTATAATGTAGGAATATAAATACGATTGGAAAAGGCGGAGTTTTATGTCAGATCATCAAATACCGGCTAAATTAGACGTAGAGCTGGAGGCCCCGGCTGATTTTACCAGTCCGGACGTCCTGTATGAAGATTTAATCAAAACCATCCGCAGATACCATCCGTCAGACGATATCAGCATGGTGGAGAAAGCGTATCACATTGCGGCTGAAGCCCATAAGGATCAGAAACGGAAATCGGGTGAACCATATATCATTCACCCTCTTTGTGTTGCCATCATTCTGGCTGACCTGGAGATGGATAAGGAGACAATCGTAGCCGCCATCCTTCACGACGTGGTGGAAGACACGGTGATGACCCTGGACGAACTGACAAAGGAGTTCGGCTCTGAGGTGGCCCTTCTGGTGGACGGCGTCACCAAGCTGACCCAGCTGTCCTGGTCGGCAGACAAGGTGGAGATCCAGGCGGAAAATTTAAGAAAAATGTTCCTGGCCATGGCCAAGGATATCCGGGTTATTTTAATCAAGCTGGCGGACCGCCTTCACAATATGCGGACCCTTCAGTACATGAAGCCGGAAAAACAGAAGGAAAAGGCGAAGGAGACCCTGGAAATCTACTCTCCCATTGCTCATCGTCTGGGTATTTCCAAGATCAAGGTGGAGCTGGACGACCTGGCTCTCAAATATCTGGAGCCGGACGTCTACTATGACCTGGCGGAAAAGGTTTCCCTGAAAAAGGATTCCAGGGAGGCTTTCGTCCACGATATTGTGGATGAAGTACGGGAACATATGAAAAATGCGGGCATCGAGGCCAAAGTGGACGGCCGGGTGAAGCATTTCTTCAGTATTTACAAGAAAATGGTAAACCAGCACAAGACGCTGGATCAGATTTATGACCTGTTTGCAGTCCGGATCATTGTGGAGACGGTGAAGGACTGCTACGCGGCTCTGGGCGTGATCCACGAGATGTATAAGCCCATTCCCGGGCGGTTTAAGGATTACATCGCCATGCCCAAGCCCAATATGTACCAGTCTCTCCACACCACCCTCATCGGCAACGGAGGCCGGCCGTTTGAGATTCAGATCCGTACCTACGAGATGCACCGCACCGCTGAGTATGGTATCGCCGCTCACTGGAAATACAAGGAGAGCGGAAGCGGACAGGCGGCTGCCGGACGGGAAGAGGAGAAGTTAAGCTGGCTGCGCCAGATTCTGGAGTGGCAGCGTGATATGTCGGACAACAAGGAATTTTTAAGCCTGTTAAAGAGCGATCTGGACCTGTTTGCCGACAGCGTATACTGCTTTACCCCCACGGGGGATGTGAAAAACCTTCCCAGCGGCTCCACCCCCATTGACTTTGCCTACGCCATTCACAGTGCCGTGGGAAACAAGATGGTGGGAGCGAAGGTTAACGGCAAGCTGGTGCCCATCGATTACGTGATCCAGAACGGAGACCGAATTGAGATCATTACCTCCCAGAACTCCAGAGGGCCCAGCAGGGACTGGCTTTCCATTGTAAAGAGCACCCAGGCGAAGAACAAAATCAACCAGTGGTTCAAATCGGAGTTAAAAGAGGATAATATCAACCGGGGCAAGGAGCTGATCGCTCAGTACTGCAAGGCGAAGGGCATCAACTGGGCGGAGATCAGCAAGCCGGAGTATATGGAAAAGGTGATGCGCCGGTACGCTTACCGGGACTGGGATGCGGTTCTGGCGTCCGTGGGCCACGGCGGCCTGAAAGAGAGCCAGGTGGTCAACCGGATGGTGGAGGAGGAAAAAAAGAAAAAGACCTTAAATGTCACCGACGACACCATCTTAAATGAGATCGGGGAGAGCAATAAGGTTCCTGTCTCCAAAAAGTCCAAGAGCGGAATCGTGGTAAAGGGAATCCACGACGTGGCAGTCCGTTTTTCCCGGTGCTGCAGCCCGGTGCCAGGAGACGAGATCGTGGGCTTTGTCACCAGAGGAAGAGGCGTGTCCATTCACCGGACCGACTGCATCAATATCATCAACCTGCCGGAGGACGAGAAGGCCCGGCTGATCGACGCGGAGTGGCAGCAGGATGAGAACGACGCCGGCGGCGAGCGCTATCTGACGGAGATTCAGATCTATGCCAACAACCGGATCGGCATGTTTGTGGACATTTCCAAGGTATTTACGGAACGGCAGATCGACATTACTTCCATGAGCGCCCGCACCAGCAAGCAGGGGACGGCCACTATTACCGTCACCTTTGAGACCCACGGGGTG
This sequence comes from Candidatus Lachnoclostridium stercorigallinarum, assembly GCA_019116745.1. Taxonomy (GTDB): domain Bacteria; phylum Bacillota; class Clostridia; order Lachnospirales; family Lachnospiraceae; genus Lachnoclostridium_A; species Lachnoclostridium_A stercorigallinarum. The sequence continues at coordinate 11,110 of DXBC01000141.1, read as the reverse complement.
GAGGAGCTGACCCGTCTGGTGGATAAGCTGCGTTCCATTGAAGGCGTGCAGGATATAGAGAGAACGGCGGGCTGACGCCGGAGAGACTTAAAGAAAAAGGAGATGCTGTAATATACCGGATTGCGGCATCTCCTTCTGTGTGTGAGGAGGAAACTTCATGGATATGAGAATCAAAACCATGGTTCTGGGCTATGTCCAGACCAACTGTTATCTGGTGTATGACGGAGAAACCGGGCGGGGAGTGATCATTGATCCGGCGGATCGGGCTCCGGAGATCGTGTCAGCCTGCAGGGAGCTTCAGGTGACGCCGGAGGCTGTTCTTCTGACCCACGGACACGGGGATCATGTCCTGGCGGCGGATGCAGTGAGACAGGAGCTGGGGATTCCGGTGATTGCCTCCCGGGCGGAGCGGGAGCTTCTGGCAGATCCGGCCCTCAACTATTCCACTGCTCTGGGAATGCCGGATATCCGTCTGAAGGCGGACCGGGAAGTGGAGGACGGAGATCTGCTGGAGCTGGCCGGCTTCCGGTTTCAGGTAATCGCCACGCCCGGCCACACAGGCGGCTCCGTCTGCTATCTGGAAGAGGAAAACGAGGTGCTGTTTTCCGGAGACACGCTGTTTGAGCTGTCTTTGGGGAGAACGGACCTGCCCACCGGTAGCACGAAGGATATTGTGGAATCCATTACCGGAAAGCTGTTTGTCCTGCCTGACGACATTATGGTATATCCGGGCCATGGAAACGCCACGGTCATGGGCCGGGAGAAACAGTACAACCCGGCGGCAAGGTACAGGAGATAAGATATGATAGGAATATTGCTGGAAGACAACGGATTTGAGCAGGATATCCGGGAGCTGCTCATGGCCTTTTACCCCGGAGAGAAGTTTGTCCACCAGGAGACGGAGGGAACGGAATTTTATGTAAAGGGAACGCCGGGAGCGGGAGTTTACCGTCTGGAGCTGGACGGAGATGCCGCGGAATTTCCTGTGCCGGAGGGAGACCGGCTGGAGACGAAAAACCGGATCAAGAGAACCCTCTACCGCATGCTGGAAAAGCGCACCGGCCGCAGTCTGCCCTGGGGGACCCTCACCGGCATCCGCCCCACGAAAATCCCCCTGACAAAGCTGGAGGAGGGCTGGAGCCGGGAACAGATCGTGGATTTTATGAAGGAAACCTATTTTACCGGGGACGACAAGATCGCCCTCAGCGTGGAGATCGCCGAGAGGGAGAGAGAGCTTCTGTCCCGGATTTCCTATGAAAACGGCTACAGCCTCTACGTGGGCATTCCCTTCTGCCCCACCACCTGCCTGTACTGTTCTTTCACTTCCTACCCCATCGGAAAATGGGAGAAGCGGATGGACGAATATCTGGGAGCTCTGTTCCGGGAACTGGAATACACGGCGGACCGGATGAAGGGGAAGGTGCTGGATACGGTCTATTTCGGCGGCGGCACCCCCACCGCTCTGTCGGCGGAGCATCTGGATCAGGTGATTTCCAGAGTGGAGGAGCTCTTTGACCTGTCAGGGGTGCAGGAGTTTACGGTGGAGGCAGGGCGGCCGGACAGCATCACCAGGGAGAAGCTGGAAGTGTTGAGACGTCACGGCATCACCAGAATTTCCATCAACCCCCAGACCATGAACCAGAAGACCCTGGACGTGATCGGCAGACGCCACACCGTGGACATGGTGAAGGAAAAATTTGCCCTGGCCAGGGAGCTGGGCTTTGACAACATCAACATGGATCTGATCATCGGCCTGCCGGGAGAGCGGATGGAGGACGTGGCCCACACCCTGGAGGAGATCAGGAGTCTCTCTCCGGACAGCCTGACGGTTCATTCCCTGGCCTTAAAGCGGGCGGCCAGGCTGAACCTGGAGTGGGATCAGTATGCGGATATGGGCATGGTGAATACCCAGGAGATGATCGATCTGACGGCCCGTTTTGCCAGAGAGATGGGGATGGAGCCCTACTACCTGTACCGCCAGAAAAATATGGCCGGCAATTTCGAGAACGTGGGATACTCTCTGCCGGGAAAAGCCTGCATCTACAATATCCTCATTATGGAGGAGATGCAGACCATCGCCGCCTGCGGAGCGGGAACCACCACAAAGGCGGTATTTCCGGGAGAAAACCGGAGAGAGCGGACGGAGAATGTAAAAGATGTGGACCAGTACATCCAGAGGATCGACGAGATGATCGAGCGGAAGGAAAAACTCCTGTCCCAGATCGTCTAAACTACTTGCAAAAATAAGGATTCCATGTACAATAATATGAGAATGCCCTGCGGGAGCGCATTCCCGATGAACCTCACGTCCGCTGACGCGGATATCACGAACCATGAAAGCCCCAGGATCGCTTCGTGTTGCGCACTTATGGGATCCGACTCGTAAGCAGCTCGTTCCGCCTCTGCTTTGAGACCGGGCTTTCACAGCAAAAACCAACAGAATGGAGAGAAAACATGGCGCTGAAAAAAAAGCCGGTCACCGGCATGAAGGATATTCTTCCTGCGGAAATGCAGATCCGCGACTATGTGTTAAGCCAGATAAAGGAAACCTACAGAAGCTTCGGATTTTCTTCCATTGAGACCCCCTGCGTGGAGCATATTGAAAATCTCACCAGCAAGCAGGGCGGCGACAATGAGAAGCTGATCTTTAAAATTTTAAAAAGAGGGGAAAAATTAAAGCTGGAAGAGGCTCAGTCAGAGAGCGACCTGACGGACAGCGGCCTCCGCTACGACTTAACCCTTCCCCTTTCCAGATATTACGCCAACAACGCGGCCAATCTGCCCAGTCCCTTCAAGGCTCTTCAGGTAGGCAGCGTGTGGAGAGCGGACCGGCCCCAGAAGGGACGGTTCCGTCAGTTTGTCCAGTGTGACATTGACATTTTGGGAGACGCCACCAGCCTGGCGGAGATCGAGCTGATCACCGCCACCACCACAGCCCTGGGAAAGATCTGCCCCGACCGGAAATTCACCGTCCGGATCAACGACAGGGAGATTTTAAAGGCTATGGCCATGTATGCCGGTTTCCCTGAGGATTCCACGGACCAGGTGTTCATCACTCTGGACAAGATGGACAAAATCGGCATGGACGGAGTGGAAAAAGAGCTTCTGGAGCTGGGATACGCCGAAGAGGCCGTGAAAAAGTACGGGGAGCTGCTCTCCGGCGTACAGCATGACGCCGCCGGCGTCCGCGCCCTGGGAGAGACTCTGGCAGGCTTCCTTCCGGAAGGACAGGCGGAAAACCTGGCGGACATTATGGATACGGTGGCGGAAGTGGCCACTGCGGACTTCGGTCTGGAATTTGATCCCACCCTGGTGCGGGGCATGGGCTATTACACCGGCACCATTTTTGAGGTGTCCATGGACGGCTTCGGCGGTTCCGTGGCCGGCGGCGGACGCTACGACAAGATGATCGGAAAGTTCACCGGCATGGAGACGCCGGCCTGCGGATTTTCCATCGGCTTTGAGCGGATCGTCACCATTCTCATGGACGCGGGATTTACAGTGCCCGCAGCTGCCCCGAAGACGGCCTACCTGTTTGAAAAGGGAATGGACAGAGAGCGGTTAAGTCAGGTGATGAAAGAAGCCACGAAGGAGCGGATGGCCGGCGGCCAGATCCTGGTGGCTCAGATGAACAAGAACAAGAAATTCCAGAAGGAGCAGCTCCAGAAGGAAGGCTATACAGAATTTAAAGAATTTTACAAGGACCCCCTGAAACGGTAAGGGAAGGGAAAGGAGAACAAATGGCAGAGTCAATGAAGGGCCTGAAGAGGACCCATCGGTGTGCTGAGCTTAACACCGCCAATGTAGGTGAGAATGTCACCGTCATGGGCTGGGTGCAGAAACAGAGAAATAAAGGCGGAATTATTTTCGTGGATCTGAGGGACCGCTCCGGCATCCTGCAGATCATCTTTGAGGAGGCGGACTGCGGCAGCGAGTATTTTGCAAAGGCCATGAAGTTAAGAAGCGAGTTCGTCATCGCCGTGGAGGGAAAAGTGGAGAACCGTTCCGGCGCGGTCAATGAAAATCTGGCTACGGGAGCCATCGAGGTGCGGGCAAATTCCCTGCGGATTCTGTCCGAGTCCGAAACTCCGCCCTTCCCCATTGAGGAAAACAGCAAGACGAAGGAAGAGCTTCGCTTAAAATACCGGTTCCTGGACCTGAGACGTCCCGACCTGCAGAAGAATCTCATGGTGAGAAGCCGCGTGGCCACTCTGACCAGAGCATTCCTGGCGGAAGAGGGCTTCCTGGAGATCGAGACTCCGACCCTGATCAAGAGCACTCCCGAGGGAGCCAGAGATTACCTGGTGCCCAGCCGCGTGCACCCCGGCTCTTTCTATGCCCTTCCTCAGTCTCCCCAGCTTTTTAAGCAGCTTCTCATGTGCTCCGGCTATGACCGCTATTTCCAGCTGGCCAGATGCTACCGGGACGAGGACCTGCGGGCTGACCGTCAGCCGGAGTTTACTCAGATCGACATGGAGCTGTCCTTTGTGGACGTGGACGACGTGCTGGATGTGAACGAGAGACTGTTGAAGAAACTGTTCAAGGAGATCTGCGGCTACGACCTGCAGCTTCCCATTCAGAGAATGACCTGGAAAGAGGCCATGGAGCGTTTCGGCTCTGACAAGCCGGACCTGCGCTTCGGCATGGAGCTTCACGACGTGTCCGACGTGGTGAGAAATTCGGAATTTGCCGTATTTAAGGGCGCTCTGGAAAACGGCGGCTCCGTTCGCGGCATCAACGCCGAGGGACAGGGCCATATGCCCAGAAAGAAAATCGACGCCCTGGTGGAGTTTGCCAAGGGCTACGGCGCAAAGGGACTGGCTTACCTCTCCATTCAGGAGGACGGCAGCTACAAGTCTTCCTTTGCCAAATTCATGACGGAGGAGGAGCTGCAGGCTCTGGTGGCCGCCATGGACGGCAAGCCGGGAGATCTGCTTCTCTTTGCCGCAGATAAGAATAAAGTGGTATTTGACGTGCTGGGCGCTCTCCGTCTGGAGATTGCAAGACAGCTGGATCTGTTAAAGAAGGACGACTTTAAGTTCCTCTGGGTGACAGAGTTCCCCCTTCTGGAGTACTCCGAGGAGGAAAACCGCTATGTGGCCATGCACCATCCCTTCACCATGCCCATGGAGGAGGATCTGGCTCTCATTGACACCGATCCCGGCGCAGTGCGGGCGAAGGCCTACGACATCGTGCTCAACGGCACGGAGATGGGCGGCGGTTCCGTCCGTATTCACCAGTCCGACATCCAGGAGAAGATGTTTGAGGTGCTGGGTTTTACGAAAGAGAGAGCCAAAGAGCAGTTTGGCTTCCTTCTGGAGGCGTTTAAATACGGAGTTCCCCCTCACGCAGGCCTGGCTTACGGCCTGGACCGTATGGTCATGCTCATGGTGGGCGCTGACAGCATCCGGGATGTGATCGCTTTCCCGAAGGTGAAGGACGCCTCCTGCCTGATGACGGAAGCTCCCTCTCCTGTGGATGAGAAGCAGCTGGAAGAGCTGGGAATTGAGATTGTTTCCCAGGAAGAAGAAAAACAGGAATAAAAGTGTATCCTGCCTGAAAGAGAGCGGATAAAATCAGATCCCTGCCTGTGGGAGGCAAAAGCCTCTGACCGGCAGGGATTTTTGCGTCCCTATGCCGGAAAGGCATGAGTCAGGATACTCCGCAGGTATTAGAATTTTCTTAAAGTTAGAGTTAGAATAGATCCAGAAATTATGAAGGAGAGATAATAATGACGGATTTTTCCAGCTTAAAGCGTATGATACTGCCTCTGTTTCTGGAACAGCTCCTCGTGGCTCTGGTGGGGATCGCTGATGTGTTTGTGGTAGGTTTTGTGGGGGAGGCCGCCGTGTCCGGCGTTTCCCTGGTAAACTCCTTTAATACCATTTTCATTAATCTGTTTACGGCGCTGGCTTCAGGAGGAGCGGTGGTAATCAGCCAGTATATAGGAAGAGACGAGAGAGAGCAGGCGGGAAAGGCTGCCAGCCAGCTTCTCACAGCCTCGGTCCTCTTTTCCGTGGCGGTCACCCTGCCCATTCTCGCAGCCAATGCTTTTCTCATGAGGCTGATGTTCGGACAGGTGGAGGCGGATGTGATGGATGCCTGTGTGACCTATCTGCGGATTTCCGCCTACTCCTACCCGGCCCTGGCGGTGTACAATGCGGGTGCGGCGCTGTACCGCAGCTTTGGAAAGACCAGCACGACCATGTACATTTCCGTGGCAGCCAACCTCATCAATGTGGTGGGAAACTGCATCGGCGTGTTTCTGCTCCATGCCGGGGTGGCGGGAGTGGCGTGGCCGTCTCTGATTTCCAGGGTGTTTTCCGCGGCAGTGATTACGGTGCTCTGTTTTTCCCACGGCAATCCGGTGAGATATGGGAAACGCTGGATTTTGCAGCTGGACCGGGAGCTTCAGAAGCGAATTCTTCGGATCGCCGTGCCCAACGGCGTGGAGAGCGGAATCTTTCAGCTGGTGAAGGTGGCCCTCAGCAGCGTGGTGGCCCTGTTTGGAACCTATCAGATTGCGGCAAACGGAGTGGCCCAGAGCATCTGGAGCATGGCGGCCCTGGTCTGCGTGACCATGGGGCCAGTGTTTATCACCGTCATCGGCCAGGCCATGGGGGCCGGAGATATTCAGGCGGCGGAGGACAGCTTCCGGAAACTGATGAAAATCACCCTGATCTTTGCCGCTGTCTGGAACGCTCTGGTTTTCGCGGCCACGCCGGTGGTTTTGAGCTTTTACTCCCTGTCTGAAGAGACAAAACGGCTGACCATTCTCCTGGTTCTGGTCCACAATATTTTCAACACCATTGCATTCCCCTTTGCAGATCCCCTGGGAAAAGGGCTGAGAGCGGCCGGGGACGTGAAATTTACCACAGTGGTCTCTCTGTTTACCACCATAGGAGTCCGGCTGGTATTTTCCTGGATTTTTGCCGTAGGGATGGGCATGGGAGTCATGGGAATCGCCTTTGCCATGTGCCTTGACTGGTGCAGCCGCGCAGCTATCCTTATATTCCGCTTCCGTTCGGGCGCGTGGAAGCATTTCCGGGTGATCTGAGCACCCGGCAGGTCAGGCGGGCGGCAATCCCGTCTGATCCGGCAGATCCCGCTTATCGCGCACAAGGATCTGCAGTTCCGTCACAAATTCTTCCTCCCTGGCAGTTTCGTGGATATCTGCCCACAGAAGCTCCAGGAAGGGAGGGACTACGGCAAGCCCGCGGGCTTCTGCGAAGACTGTCATTTTTTCTGCCCACAGGGGAGACTGATGGTAGCCGCCGCGGTAGACCAGGGACAGATACCGGCCTCCGGGAATTTCCCGGGGGCCGTTTTTGCTGATCAGAAAGGCGCAGGTGTAGCGGGAAGCCGGCTCCGACGTTTCCGCCAGCTCAAAGAAAGAGCCGATGCAGTTATTTCCGATCAGCCGGCCGTCGGCTCCCCGGCGGACCAGCCGCTGCATCAGCAGATTCATCTCATCATCGCTGCGGTATCCTTCCGGAATGGCCCAGTAGCGCCGTCCGGCCAGAGTTTTCTCCATAATGGAGTCTGCGGGGAGCTGTCCGGCCTGGAGAACGATCTGAAGCCGCTCAGACAGGTTTTCCCGCAGCAGCCGGAGACGTCTCTGCTTTTCTTCCGCCAGCCGGATCTCGTCCGTCAGAAGCCGGACGGTGGATGCGAGATCCCGGTTTTGGATATAATCTCCTATGGCGTCCACAGGCATATCCAGCTCCCGCAGATCCCGAATGATGTTCAGGCGCCATATATCGTCGGCTCCGTAGAGGCGGTAGCCGTTTTCTCCCCGCTGGGGAGTGAGGATCCCCAGCTTTTCGTAGTAGCGCAGGGAGTCAGTTCCCACGTGAAACAGCTTTGCAATTTCTCCGATTGTATAGGTGTTTTTCATAACCGCCTCCATTTCTGCTGTGATAACTGTCATTATAGAGGACGGGAGAGAAAATTTCAATAAATCCATTGACCTTGGTACTGTACCAGGGTTTAGGATAAAGTCATAACACAGCAGAAGGAGGTAATAATAATGCTGATGACAGATCCCATGGAGAGGTTTGAAGAAATATACCGGATCTACAAAATATCCTTTCCCCAGGTGGAGAGGCGGACAAAAGAGGACCAGAGAAAGATCATGGAAAATCCCAGGGTGAAGGTCTGGACTGCGGAAAAGGACGGACGCATTGCGGCATTTCTCGTCGGCTGGGAACTGGAGTCCTGCGTTTATCTGGAGCATCTGGCCACAGATCCGGCCTGCCGGGGCGGCGGTCTGGGGAAAGGGCTGGTGGGGGAGAGCATCCGCGACGCAAACGAGCGGCGGCTGCCTCTGATTCTGGAGATTGAGCCGGTGACAGAGGAGAAGCCGGATACGGTGCGGCGGGCTGCCTTTTATGAGAGACTGGGCTTTGTGATCAACCGCTTCCCCTATGAGCAGCCGCCTCTGAGAAAGGGAGCGGAAGGCTGTCCTCTGTGGATTGTCACTTATGGGACTTCCATGGACGAGAAGGAATTTTTTCCCTGCAAAAAAGAAATTTACCGCCAAGTTTACGGCTGCAGCCTGCAGGAAGTTTAACTGTGAAATTACTGTGAAAACATGGAAATCCTGAAAAAATTCTGCTAAAATGCCTTATAAATAGAACAGGAGGCCGGAATATGGAACAGTTAAAGGTATTGGTAGTAGATGATGAGGCCAGAATGAGAAAACTGGTGAAGGATTTCCTGTCTGTAAAGGGCTTTACCGTGCTGGAGGCCGGTGACGGAGAGGAAGCCGTGGATATTTTTTTCGAGCAGAAAGACATTGCTCTGATTTTGCTGGATATAATGATGCCGAAGATGGACGGCTGGGAGGTGGTGAAAACCATCCGGAAGTATTCTCAGGTGCCCATAATTATGCTGACGGCCAGAGGAGAGGAGAGAGATGAGCTCCAGGGTTTCAATCTGGGAGTGGACGAATACATTTCCAAACCTTTTAGCCCCAAAATTCTGGTGGCCAGAGTGGAAGCCATTCTCAGGAGAACCAACGCGGCATCTGCCGATGTGACGGAGGTGGGAGGCATTGTGGTGGACAAGGTAGCCCACCAGGTGACCATCGACGGAAAACCGGTGGATTTAAGCTATAAGGAGTTTGAACTGCTCAGCTACTTTATTGACAATCAGGGAATCGCTCTGTCCCGGGAGAAGATTTTAAATAATGTCTGGAATTATGATTACTTCGGCGACGCCAGAACCATAGATACGCATGTGAAGAAACTGCGCAGCAAGCTGGGAGATAAAGGAGAGTACATTAAGACCATCTGGGGCATGGGATATAAATTTGAGGTGGGAGAATGAGACATTCCATACGCACAAGGATCACCTTCATTTTCATCGGACTGACGGCACTGATTCTGCTGGCTGTCTGGGCGGCCAACACCTGGCTGCTGGAGGAGTACTATGTGCGGGATAAAATCCGCATTCTGGAGAGAGGTTATGCGTCCATTGACACCATTCTTCAGAAGAACCCCCTGTCTGAGCTGGAACCTTATTCAGAGGGCAGCAATGCCGACGAACTTTCGGAAGTGCTCAAGAATCTGGGAGATCGTTACAATACCACCATCGTGCTGGTGGACAATGTCACCGGGAACGCAGTGGTGTCCTCGGCCAGGGACAAAAACTTCCTGGTCCGCAGGCTGCTAAGCTACGCTTTGGATCAGTCCGAGGAGCCGGTGGAAGTGATAAAAGAATATCCCAACTATGTGATTCAGCGAAGCTATAATCCCATGGACCGGTCGGCAGATCTGGAAGCCTGGGGCTTCTTTTCAGACAATACCACACTGTTTATCATGTCCATCCCTCTTTCCAGCGTGTGGGAAAGTGTGGATCTGTCCAACCGCTTCCTGCTGATTGTGGGAACTGTGGCTATGGTTCTGGGCTGTGTGATCATCTATCTGATTACCAGAAGAATCACTCTTCCCATTATGGATCTGGCAAAGCTGTCCGAGGAGATGACAAATCTCAATTTTGATATGAAATACACGGGACAGCAGCAGGATGAAATCGGGATTCTGGGAAGGAATATGAATGAAATGTCCGACCGGCTGAAGGAGACTATCACGGAATTGAAGGAGGCCAACGAACAGCTGCAGAAAGACATTAATGAAAAGATTCAGATTGATGAGATGAGAAAGGAATTCATTGCCAACGTTTCCCATGAGCTGAAAACACCTATCGCTCTGATTCAGGGCTATGCGGAAGGACTGACCGAGGGAATGTGCGAGGACGAGGAGAGCCGGAACTACTATTGCGGCGTGATTATGGACGAAGCGGTAAAGATGAATCGTATGGTAAGACAGCTCCTGAATCTGACGGCACTGGAATTCGGAAACGATACGCCGGTGATGGAGACCTTTAATCTCACGGATGTGATTCAGGGAATTATCGCATCTTCGTCGATTCTGATCCAGCAGAAAGACGCCAGGGTGATATTTGAACACCGGGAGCCGGTGCAGGTGGTGGCAGATGAATTTAAAATTGAAGAAGTGATCACCAATTATCTCACCAACGCTCTTAACCATGTGAGGGGAGAAGGCAGAATCGAGATCGGCATCCGGGAAGAGGACGGCCGGGTAAAGGTGACTGTATTCAACACCGGAGAAGCCATCCCGGAGGAGGATGTTCCGAAGCTGTGGACCAAATTCTACAAAGTGGACAAGGCCCGTACCCGGGCTTACGGCGGCAGCGGAATCGGACTGTCCATAGTAAAGGCTATAATGGATTCTCATCACCAGGAGTATGGAGTGCGGAATGCGGACGGCGGAGTGGAGTTCTGGTTTACTCTGAAGAAAGCCGGAGATATGTATGGGAAGGCAGAAGCCGAAAAGGCTTAAAGCAGATTGTATGCAGTACCCTAAAAATAAGACGCAGAGAAACAGGCAGCGTCTTATTATTAGGGTATTTTTATTTCCTGGGATTCCCCCTGCTTTATAATACGGGTATTTCTTTTGCAATCAAGGTTTTTATGGCGGCTTCTCTGGATTTGATCAGGTGATGGGTAAGGGCGGCAACCGCTTCTTCTTTTTGTCCATTACGAAGGTAATGAATCAGCTCCAGATGCTCTTTGTGAGCTTCTATA